>JBOGSD010000034.1:0-9706 GCA_050695215.1 bacterium | reverse complement strand
CACGTCGACCCGCACGAACAGCGAGGCGCTGCCGGCCGGAGCCGGGCGCGCCAGCGTCGTCCAGGTGTGGCGGACCGGCGCCCCGTGTGCCTCCCAGCGCCCACCTTCGAGCACCCATAGCCCTACGTCCCCTTCGACGAAGCCTCCTCCTTTGAAGGTGGCGCCGGGCGGGACGACAAGGCGCAACTCGGCAGAGACTCCAGCGGGGATGGGACGGCGCGCCGTCCCCATTTCCAGCACGCCGCCCCCCCGCACGATGACGCCCCCAGCCTCCATCCTCGTCGAGCGCGCACGCGAGAAGGTCAGCGTCCCCTCCACCGTCACTGCGGCCAGTTCTCCCGAGTTTGGGCTATCGTACGTCACCGTCGTGCCCTTACCGATCGTCACCGCGACGCCCGCCCCCGGGATGCCCTGGGGCCGCCAGATGGCGGGGTCGGACCAGCGGCCGCTCCGCACACTGACGGAGATCGGCGCGGCCCATGCGGGGACGCCCGGGGAGACAGGCCACGAGAGCGCCGCCACGGTGAGGGCGGCAACGATTCGGAATCGTCTCATCGAATGTCTCAGCCGCAGGATGTGAGATGGGAGGAGGGAGGAGACGCGGTCGCCTCCTCCCTCCGAGGACTCAGGTGTAGGCGGTTAGGGCGCGGTACGGACCAGCTTCAGCACCGGTGTGCAGGCGGCCAGGCCCGCGGTGTCGGTGGCGCAGGCGTAGACGTACGCCCGCTTTCGAGCCCAGGCCGCCGTCGACCAGGTGAAACGGTACGGGGCGGCGGTAACGCTGCTCAGCAGCACCTCGTCTGCAAAGAAATCCACGCGCGCGATCGGGTTCAGCCACGAGACGGTGACCTCCAGAGTCATCGTCCCGGAAATAAGATCCCCCTCCTTCGGCGTGAGGAAAGCGATCGTCGGCGGCACGAAGGCGCCAGGCGCCGGGGAGGGTCCGGGGGCAGGGGTCGGGGCCGGACCTGGCGTGGCCGTCGGTCCCGGCTTGGGCTTGCCCTTGCCTCCGCTTCCTCCTCCGCTCCCCGGGGTCGGCGCGGGTGTCGGCGTGACGGCATCGCGGGGCATGGCCGCGGCGCTGCCCATCGCACCGCTCTGGCTGCTGGGGATGACCCCGACGATGCCGGGATTGAACCAGGCATCGAAGGGCGCGTAATAATAGGCGTCCACGTCGGGCTTGGGTTGATCCTTGCGGGTCAACCGGAAGTTGGTCGCGGTGATCGCCGGAGCCGCCACGCCGTTCCAGTTCCGCACGTCGACCCAGGAATTCGCGTTGGTGTGCCAGCCGAAGTCGATGGCGGGGATCGACTTGAAGCTGTTGCCGACGGCCATGGCGTAGACCGCCGAGCAGGCCTTGGACAGCGGATTGAGCTCCTCGCCCGCGCCCGCGGCGCACGGGGTGTGGTCGAGCGCCACGTCCTTCTCGTGGGCGAGGAAGCTGTTGCGCAACCACCTGGCGGGGAACGCCGGATCGTTGGGCACGGAATACCCTCCGATGAGAAAACCCACCGGGGTGGGCACGTTCACGGTGCCATAGAGCAGGCTGTCCTGCAGGTGCGTGCGGACGACCGAGGTGAAGATATTGGCCTGCCCGTTCTCGAACGCCTGGGCACGATGGACGTGGAACTTAGGCCCGTACGCTCCCCAATGGATCCCGTTCCGGCCGTTTCGCCAGGTCTTGAAATCCAGGAGGATGAAGAATTCGGGGCCGTTGCTCCAGGAGAACCAGCCGCTGGACTTATTGGAGTGCGCCTCGTTGCGCACGAACACTAGCGCGCGTTTGGTCGGGTCGAGTTCTCCTGGGACCTCGGCGGTCGCTCCCTGGAGGAAGAAGCCCGAGTCCAGTTTGTACTGCTGTGATGATCCCGCGGCGACGTTGTCGATGAGCACACTGTTACGATTGCGGATCCAGAACCCGCTGGTACGGTTATCGGTCTGGAGCATGCCTTGCTTTTCATACACCTTGGCGGCCAGATTGTGAATCAAGACGCTATCGGGGCTTGTCATCCCCGTGGCCGGCTCGCCAATGACATAGCCGAGGCCGACCGCGTCAAACCCCACCGTGTCCTCGACCAGGAGACCCGCCGACCCGTGAATGTTGAGGAAGTGGTTCTGCGAGCG
Organism: bacterium; assembly: GCA_050695215.1. GTDB lineage: Bacteria > Sysuimicrobiota > Sysuimicrobiia > Sysuimicrobiales > Humicultoraceae > JACQGZ01. The sequence continues at coordinate 7,582 of JBOGSD010000034.1, read as the reverse complement.
CCAGATTGAGGCGCCCCGGACGGTCATCCCCCGCGAGGACTCTCCCATCATGTGGAAATGCACCGGATAGCGGCCCAGGCAGCCCAGGTTGCCGAGATCACGGAATTCCGCGTACCCTACCGTGCCCGTGGCGTTCTGCATGTACATCGTGTGGCCCAGGGTAGGATACGCATACTTCGTCGCCACCCGCACGTTGCGGGAGAGGAGCGCGACCTCGGCGGCGGCGGGGGCCACGCCCTTGTGGGTGTAAGTCAGCGCCTGGAGAAGCGTCACCCGTGTATGGTCGCCCATCCAGATGACCGACGCGATCTGCCGCACCTCGTATTCCGCCAGCGCCGGCCCCACGCTCGTCGCCGTCACCAGCACGGAGGAGCCGATCTCCCAGTCGGTGACGTTCTCCCGCACCTTCACCGCGGTTGTCCCGGCAGCGGCGTCTTCGATGATCTTGGCCCAGGTGTGGCGCAGCGGCGCGCCGTGGATGTCCCACCTGCTGCCCGGGAAGGCCCACACGCCCACGTCGATGGGATTGAACATCGCGCCTCCGCCGCAGCTGGGGGAGGCGCTGGTGACCAGCCGGACTTCCGCGTCGATGTTGGCGGGGATTGGCTCCGCCGCTGTGCCCATATCCAGGTGGCCGCCCTGCTCCACGATGACGTTGCCGCTGTCGAGCCGCGTCGAGGTCTGCCGCGAGAAGGTCAGCTTCCCCCGGATGGTCACCGCGGCCATCTCATCGTCGGAGAACCGGTCGTAGGTCACCGTGTGCCCCGCCGAGATCACCACGGCGTCACCCTTAGTGGGGATGCGCTTAAGCGTCCAGACGTTGGGATCGGTCCACTTCCCACTGCCTACCGAACTGATCGCTGTCGCGGCCTCACCGGTCGATCCCTGAGGCAGCACCGCTGGCGAGACGAGCAGGAGAACAACGGCAAGAGAGAGAGCACCCGGCCGTGCCCAACGAGTCTTCACGTGTGGCTCCTTTCGGTAGCCCGGCTGGCCTCATCCGGCGTTGAGGTCCCGTGGCTTTGCGTCCCGGGATCGCTCCCGGTTTGCTAGTTCGAGGAGTATGTGGCTCTGCTACCGGGGGATATGCCCTCCCTGCAACCGTCCTAGACTCTGCCCCATCTAAGGAGAGTTAAACCATTCTCATGCGGGCGGGCGCCGCCACACGGTCCTCGGCGTAGGGCTCCGCCGTCCAGGCACGGTCCATCCGTCCCGGGTGCGTCGGCTTCGGGGTCCAGTGCGATGCGCGGCAGCTCCGCCCGAAAAGCGGGGAGGCCGGGGACTACTCTTACGCTTTTTCCAGGTCCACGACATCGACCTCAACCGCGGCGACGGTGCGCAGCATGTTCAGCAGAACGCGCACACGTTCCTCGCGGGAGGCCGCGCGATCCAGGATACCCACCAGGCCCGCCAGCGGTCCGTGTTTGATCCTGACGGGCTGCCCTGGGTGGAAGCCGGGCGCCCACGGGACGCAGCCGTCCTGGTCGCAGCGGGCCTGCAGGACGGCAATGGCCTCATCCGGCACGGCCACCGGGGTCTGGGCCAGCCCGACAATCTGTTTGACCCCGGGCGTCCACTTGACGGCGTGCCACTGAGCGGGCTCGAGAGACATGTGGACAAACAAGTACGAGGGAAAGAGGGGCTCGACGTAGCGCACCTTCCGGCCTCGCCAGCGGCGCATCGCCTCTAGCTTCGGCAGGAAGACCGCCAGGTCGCCGCAACGGCGGCCCAACCAGTCCACAACCTGATCTTCGCGGCGTGGCTTGGTCTGGACGGCGTACCACTGCGCCACCGACATTGCGGTCGTTCTCCCTCCCCGTCTGCGGCCGGCCCCCTAGCGGGCCATGGCCTCCTTCTGACTGCTCCGGTTGAGCACGATCCCGAGCACGTTGACGTCTACTCGCTCCAGCCGCCGCCGGACCTCCAGCTCTGCACGCCGCCGCGCCCCATCGGCCGGCATCACCAGGAGGACGCCGTCGGTAAAGCGCGCGAGATGCAGGGCGTCGGCATACCGCAGGACCGGCGCGGTGTCCACGATCGCGAAGTCGTATCCGGCCTTAACCTGGTCGAAGATGGCCCCCAGCAGCTGGGGCTGCATGGACGCGGAAGGCGATCCCGTGACCGCGCCGGAAGGCAGGAGGTAGAAGTTCGACAGTTTCGATGCTCGCACCGCGTCCTTGACCATCACCTTCTTGCTCAGGATCTCCCCAAACCCCGGGCTCTGCGGGAGGTTGAAGGGATGATGCAACGTGGGACTGCGCAGGTTGGCGTCGATGAGGAGGGTCCGCCGTCCGGCGTTCGCCACGGTAAGCGCCAGGTTTAACGCCGTCGTCGACGCTCCTGCCCCCTCTTCCGCGCCCAGGACGCAAATGATCCGGATCCCCCCCTCTTTCCCGTTCTGCAGTAACAGGCTGGCCGTCAGCAGGCCGAAGGCCTCGACGAACGGGCTCCCGGGAGAGAACTTGGTGATTGTCGTGAAGCCATTGGTCGCACTCATTGGTCCAGTCCTCCTTAGGGAAACAGGCCTCGGCTCAGCGGATGACCTGGCTCACGCGGGCCGTGAGGCCATCCAGGCTCCGTCCCAACTGCACCAGGACGGACGCTGCTCCGGGGCCGGCGGTGGTCTCAGCAGTGGCGCGCGCCGCCACCAACGTGCCGCCCAGCATCAGGGTCAGCACCAGGGCGATGAGGAACACGGTGCCGCCGGGAGCCGTCCGCTGCGGCGCCATGTCCGGCACCTGGGCCAGGACCGGCGCGCCAAGCGTGCGCTCCGCGTCCTGCGCGGAGCGGATCTTGTCGTCCGAGCTCTCCAGCACGATCGCGGCGATGGCGCCCAGCAGCAGCCCGATTAGCGCCCCGCCCCCGGTGAACAGCGGGATGTTGGCCTTGACCGGGACCGAGGGGACGAAGCCCGCTTCGAGGACCTGCACGCCCGCCGGGACGTGGCCGGCCTCGGCTTCGCGGATGAGCGCCTCCTGGTGTGCCTCAACCAGCGACGAGTAATTATCCTTGAGAATATCGTTCTCGCGGACAAGAGCGTTCAGGCGGCGTTCCACAGCCGGCATCGCGCGCACCGCCGCCAGCCGGCTGCCCAGGGAAGCGGACAGGGCTGCCTGCCTGGCGCCCGCCGCGGCCAGGTCAGACTGGAGGCTGACAATCTCGCCCACCAACTGTTCGTGGACGGGGTTGATGGTGCTGGTTTCCCTGCCGACCACGGTGCGGGCGGTCTTGGCCAGTTCCTGCTTGATCGCCGCCACCGCTCCCTGGATTTGGACCATCTTCGGGTGGCGGTCGGTGTAGCGCTGCGAGAGCTCCGCCCGCTCAACCTCCAGCGCGGTCAGCCGGTCCCGCAGCTGCCCGAAGACGGGGTTGTCCTCGATCTCGGTGGAGTAAACCCGCGTGATTTTCTCCCGGGCCAGACGGGCTTCGGCCGCGGCGAGCTTGGCCTGATCTTCGCGCAGACGCAGCCGCGTCTCTTCCAGGTCCTCGCGGGTGGCGCTCAGTTCGTCGCTGGCCTGCCCGGTGGCTGACTCTAGGTCCACGAAGGCGTACCGTTCCTTGGCCTGCTGGATCCGCTGGTCGGAGGCCTCCAGGGCGCCGTCTGCCTGCTTCATCTGGGACTCAATGAACAGACGGATGTCCCGATAGCTCCGCCGGTTGGCTTCCTGAAAGAAGGAGACGAACTCCCGCGCCGTGGTGTTGACCATTTTCGCGGCCATCTCGCGCTCGGCGGTGGTGGCGGTGATCGAGAGCAGGTTCGTCCCGCCGATCCTGTCAGCCTTGATGCTGCCCACGGTCCTCAAGTCCTTGATCCCCAGCGACTTGGCCACGCGCTGCGCCACGGTGCGGCTGGTGATCACTGCGATCGCGTTGTTCACCGTGGTAAAGTCAGCCTTGCTGCCGCTCAGGGAGCTCGACCCCCCCGAGCCGAGATTCGTGGAGGTCGTGGGCGCGGTGAGCAGATTGCTGGCGGTCAACATCACCTTGGCCGTGGAGGCATACCTGGGCGGCTGACTAGTCGTCCGCCAGAAGACTCCGACGGCAATGACCGCGGCCAGCAGCAGCACGAGCCATAGCCGCTTGACCACTGCGCGGTAGTACTGGCGCAACTCGACTCCTTGTCCACCCATCGGTTCGGCCCTCCGCCTCAGAACCCAAACAGACTGAAAACCGTCGTAAGCCCGCCCAGGTAGGAGAGGATCTCCTGCCATGTGATGCGGCCGTCATGGGGCACGTAGACGATGTCGGCGTGCTGCAGCAGCACGTTCTGTGACTCGTCGCCCTTGAGAATCTTGCCGACGTCCACGGTCGCGGCGACGACGCGCTTGCCGTCAGCCGTCTGCCTGATGATGCCCACCTGTTTCAGCGCGGCCTTGGCTGCGGGTCCGCCCGCGGCGGACAGCGCGTCCAGAACGCGCGCGCCTTCGGCGAGGTCGTAGGCGGCAGGGCTCTTGACGTTTCCCCACACCAGGACCTTGTTGAGGAACTCCGGGATCATGATGACGTCGCCGGCTTGGACGGCCATATTGGCCCCCTGGTCTCCCTTGACGAGCAGCCGGTCCAGATCGAGGGCTATCATCTGGCTGGGGCGCCGGAGCAAGGTGGCCTTCTTGAGCGCGGCCTTGGGTAGCACGCCTCCGGCCTGGGCGATCGCCTCCATCACTGTCCAGCCCGGCTTGATCTCATAGGCGCCCGGGGCCTTGAACTGGCCCACGAGGTAGACGAAGTCGGGTCTGAGCTTGATCAGTGTCACGGTGACATGCGGGGCCCTGAGGTAGGTCTTCAGGGCCTGAGCCAGGCGCTCCCCGACCTGGGCCACGGTGAGGCCGGCGACGAGGAGGTCGCCCACGAGAGGGATCGTGATCTTGCCGTCGGGGCGTACCGTCACCGTCTGGGAGAGATCCGTCTCCCCGAAGACAAAAATTTGCAACTCGTCGAGGGGCCCGACCACGTAGTCGGCCGGTACCTGCGGGGGAGCCTGCTGGGCGGGAGCCTGAGCCGGCGCCTGCGCAACGGCAGGTTGAGCGATCACCAGGACGAGGATCAACGCCAGAGCCGCCCACGCTGACAGCCCGTACGGTTTCCGTCCTTCCGTCACGATACCCACTCCTTCCCTCTCCGCGAGCCGGCGGCGGAACCTATCCGCTTCACCGGCCGTCTCCTCTCCAGGAGGGGACTAAACCGGCGGATCCGACGCCGTCGGGCTGCTGGCCGTCGCGGCCGTTCGAATGCCGCAGAATGTAGAACAGCTCCCGTTCGCCGTTGTTGCCACGGGCGAAATAGAGTCCGACCATCAGGTATTCCTCCCCCTGGTAGCGGACGACGCGCTGTCCCCTCTCCACCATGACGGCGGAGCAGTGCTTGGCCGTGGCGTTTAGGTACACGGGCTCCGGCATCCCGACCCCCGGGGCGCAGGCTCTCGATCCCGCGATTGGAGTTGAACTCAGTGTATGACCGGGTCTGAGGAGCGTCGATATGTCGGACGACAGAATGGGGCGCAATAAAGGGAAGATATGTCTCTACCTCTCCCGAGTGGGCGGGGCAGATCGATCAGGAGGGTATGCCGGCCGGTAGGGACTGGGCGGGGACCCCGCGAAGAACCCCTCCACCGAGCCCAGGAGGTGACACGATGAGCCCACAGCAGCGCCCAGGGATCAGACCACACCTCCCCCGGGCCACCCTGGGTGCTACCGCCGTCCTCCTTCTTGTGCTGGCGGCGGTCGCGCCTGCCCCCGCGGCACCCCCCACCTTGAACCCTACCGTCATCTGGGTGCCAGAAGAGTACCACACCGGGGGGGCCTACACCGCCATCCAGGCCGCCCCGGATGGCCGCCTTTACCTGGGGACGACCGTCTACGACGGCTACGCTCGATTCCTGGTCCTCCCGCCGGGGGCGAACCAGTTTCAGCTGATCACCGATATGTCCGGGGCGACGGGCGAGAATTCTCCGGGCCCCTACGCGCAGGCGAAGATTCACACCAAACCGGTCGTGGCCCCCGACGGGAGAATCTACTTCGGGACGAAGTCCGGGAAGCCGGCGGCACAAGAACAGTGGCAGACCAACTATCCCGGTGGCCACCTGCTGGTCTATGATCCCAGGACCGGCCGGGTGACCGATCTGGGTATTGCCAAGCCCCGCCAGTCGATGATCTCGCTGGCCGTCGACCCCGGGCGCAACCTGGTCTACATCCTGACCGATCCGGAGATGCACCTCCTCGTCTTTGATCCCAGAAGTCGAACGTTCGCGGACAGGGGGCAGCTGCCGCCGACCTATCCTCCGACTCGCTACCTGGTCTCCCTGGCCAACGGCGACGTCTACCACCGGGCGGGCGCCGACGCATTCATGCGGTTCGACGCCGAAACCGGCAGGATCGTTCGGGTTCCGCTGCAGTTTAGCGGCAGGGGGAACTACGAGGCGCCCTACGCCACGATCGCCTCCCTCGACGGCCGGCGCTTCTATGGCGTCGGGCAGGGCGGCGGCCAAGTCTACACCTTCGTGCCGGGAGAGCGAGCGATCGCGGTGCAGCTGCATGGCTCGGCCGTCCCCGAGGGCGCAAGCGGCACCGGCAACCACTACACGATCGCCGCTGCTCCCGACGGGCATGTCTACTACACGGCCACGTATGGCAGGGGAGCATCCCTCTACATCCTGCGGCTGAACGCCCGGACCGGTTCCCCAGAGGTCCTCGGGCAAGTTGGACCCCTGCCGCCTCCTCCTGTCCCCCAGCCGCGTCAGGCACGCGGGCTGATTGTCCAGGGATCCACGGTGGGACCGGATGGGACGCTGTACGTGATGCTGGCCTATCCCCTGCGGGTCTTGGTCTTTCCTCGCCTGGCCCGCCCATGACCCCGGCCCGGCGGGCCGCCGCCTTCCGGGCCACTGCCCTGGTCTTCCTTCTGGCCCTCTTACCGTCAGCGCCGGGGGCGGGGACAGCGCTGGCGACGAAGCGTGTCGCCTTCATCATCGACAGCTGGTATCCCAACTCCCACCCGGATGTGATTGGCCGCCGGTTCCTGGAAGGCTATCGGCTGGGGGAGCGGACGCTGACCTCCTCGATCACCGTCGCTGCCGTCTACGCGGACGATCCACGACCGACTGACCAGAGCCGCGCCCTGGCCATCAGGTACGGCTTCCGGCTGGCCGGCTCAATCGCCGAGGCGCTGCTCGACGACCCGCGCGCGGCGCGTCCACGGCTGGCGGTCGACGGGATCCTCGTAGCCACCCGCGAGAACCCCCCCCGCAGTGGTGTGGCTCCCAGTCCCACGCCACGCCTCCAGACCATGCGGGAGATCTACCGAGTCCTCGACCAGGCCGGCGGCGCCGTGCCGATCTTCATCGACAAGTTGCTCTCGGCCAACTGGGCAGACAGCCAGAGCATCGTCGCCGAGGCGGCCCGCCGCCAGATTCCTCTGATGGCGGGCTCCGTGCTGCCCTTCACACCCCTCGACCGGCCCGTCCGCCCCGGGCGGGTGGAGGTCGCCGTGGCGATCGTGGCCGGCCCCTACTGGGCCTGGGCGCACCACACCGCCGAGTTCCTCCAGGGGTTCATGGAGCAGCGGGGACCCCGCGAAAGCGGGGTGA
>JBOGSD010000033.1:0-1970 GCA_050695215.1 bacterium | reverse complement strand
GCGGTGGCCTCCACGCCGGGGATGTTCGCGGAGAACAGTTTGGCCATGCCGCCTCCCAGGATGAAGTAGACGCCCCCGGTGCCTCCGGTGACGATCGAGAGCCGCACGCGCGGCGCAGCGGCGGCTGGCCCTAAGAGTCCGAACAGCAGCATGGCGATCACGCCGAATGCGGCTGGTACCTTCACGAACCCCCTGCCCACGACACATCCCTCCTCATCGGTCATGTGACAGTCAGTAGCGTGGCATCCCTATCGTTCGGGCGTGGCGGGAGGAAGTCCTTGCCGTCCGCGGCGGCGCCTGCGAAAAGGAAACGTTGCGCATGCTCACGCTGCACCTGGGGGGGACGGTCTGCGGGAGGCTCTGGATCCGCGCCTGCGCTGAGCCGACGGGGAGGGTCAGACGATAGGGTGGAGTTTCGTATACGCTAGCTTGCCGCCCGCGAGCAGATAGCCCCGCTCCCGTTCGTTCAGCTCGACCTGCACCGGGATGTCGTGCGACTGCGTGACGTTGCGGACCACGAACGCGCTCTTCCCGTCGGCGATGATGTCGCGGACGCGCGCGATCTCCAGCACGTCGCCGCCGTGGACGGTCTCGTAGTCGGCGGGGTCGGCGAAGGTGACCGGGAGCAGTCCCCAGTTCACCAGGTTGGCGTGGTGGATGCGGGCGAAGGACTTCGCCAGCACCGCGGTCACCCCCAGGTACATGGGGGCGATGGCGGCGTGCTCGCGCGAACTGCCCTGCCCGTAGTTGTCCCCGCCGACGATCAGCCCGCCCCCTTTGGCCTTGGCCCGGGCCGCGAATTCCGGATCCACCCGGTAAAAGACGAACTCGCTGATCTTGGGGATGTTGGAGCGATAGCGGACGATGTCCGCCGCCGCCGGCATGATGTGGTCGGTGCTGATGTCGTCGCCGGCTTTGAGCAGCACCTCGCCGCGCAGCGTCTCCCCCAGGGGCGCTTTGACCGGCGCGGGGAGGATGTTCGGCCCGCGCTCCAGCGTGAAGCCGCGCGCCGTCGCCTCATCCGGCGGGGCGATGAGCATGGGGTTGTCCTGCGAGATGGCCGAGGGGATCTCGGCGTGGGGCGCCGTGAGCTGCAGCTCTTTGGCCAGGTCGCGGGGATCGATCAGCGCCCCGTACAGCGCGGTGGCCGCGGCCGTCTCCGAACTGGTCAGATAGACTTCGTCCTGGTCGAGCCCGCTGCGCCCCGTGAAGTTCCGGTTGATCGCCCGCACGCTCTTCGTGCCCGGGGCGGGGACGTGGCCGGCGCCGATGCAGGCCCCGCAGGTCGGTTCCGCCACGTTCACGCCGGCGCCGATCATGTCCGCCAGCAACCCCTCGCGCGCCAGCAGGTCGAGCGCGCTGCGGCTGGAGGGGTGGACGAAGAAGAAGACGTCCGGGTGGACGCGGCGTCCCTTCACCACCCGGGCCACCGCCTGCAGGTCGGTGTAGGAGCCGTTGGTGCAGGAGCCCACCATCACCTGCTGGACCTTCGTGCCGGCGACCTGCCGCACCGGGACGACGTTGTCGGGCAGGCTGGGGAGGGCCACCAGCGGCTCGATCTGGCTGAGATCCAGATCCATCGTCTCGTCGTACTCGGCGTCGGCGTCGGGTCCGACCTCGCGCCAGTCGTCCAGCCGTCCCAGGCGGCGGAAGAAATCCCGCGTGATCCCGTCCGAGGGGAAGATCCCGCTCGTGGCGCCGAGTTCGTAGGCCATGTTGGTGATGGTGACGCGCTGCTGGGCGTTGAGCGTGTTGATCCCCGGCCCGGTGAACTCGTAGAGTTTGCCCTTGCCGCCGCGGACGGTGATCCGGCGCAGCAGCTCGAGGATGACGTCCTTGGCCGTGGACCATGGCTGCAGTTCGCCGCGCAGGCGCACGTTGACAACCGCCGGCATGTCGAAGTAGTAGGGCCCGCCGGCCATGGCGATGGCCACGTCCATGCCGCCGGCGCCGATGGCCAGCATGCCGAT
>JBOGSD010000032.1:0-3272 GCA_050695215.1 bacterium | reverse complement strand
CCGGCGAAGACGTCGGTGAACTGGGTGAGGCCGCCGATCCGCGCGGACCGCCGCCCGGGGATCCTGGCCAGGAACGGCACGTGGATGAGGTTCTGCCGCAGCGACCCCTGGTGGCTGGCCAGCCCATCCTCGCCGATGTTCTCGCCGTGATCCGAGGTCAGCAGCAGCGCCGTTTCCTCCCACGATCCCGCCCGCCGCAGGTGATCGAGCAGGCGGCCGAAGCGCTCGTCGAGCGTGGCCAGCTCGGCGTCGTAGAGGTCGTTGTAGAGGGCGAGGCGGGACCCATCCGCCTCCGCGATCGCCTCCCACACCAGCCGCCTGCGTGACCGGAGCCGGTACCGCACCGACTGCGGCCAGCTCTGGCGCGCAAACCGGCGCGCAAACCGGCGCGGCGGCAGATAAGCCCAGTGGCACTCCAGGTAGTTGATGAAGAGGAAGAAGGGACGCCGGAGCCTGGGCAACAACTCCCCTACCAGCTGCGTTGTCGCGGCGGCGCCCGAGTCCGTCAGACCGAGAAGGAATTCCGCCCGCCACAGCCAGCGCGGACGCCCATTATCTCCCGGGCGGAGCCGCACGTCATCAAAGCCCGCGGCCAGCCCGGTCTCTCCGTAGATCAGCGCATTGTTAGTGACAGCCACCGTCGCGTACCCGAGGGTGCGCAGATGCGCGGCCAACGTTAGAGCGCTCCCCGTAAGCATAGGGACGGGGTTCTGCGCGCCGTGCTCGCGCGGGTAGAGCCCGGTGAAGAGGCTGGCGTGGCTCGGTACTGTCCAGGGCGCCGGGGTGATCATCCGCTCGAAGAGCAACGCCTCACCGGCCAGGGCGTCGACCGCCGGTGTCGTCCCACGCGGATAGCCGTAGCAGCCGAAGCGGTCGCGCCGCGCGGTGTCGAAGACGACCAGGATGAGATTGGGACGGTCTGCAGTCATGTCTGTCAGACGTAGCCGAGTTCCCGCAGCCGGGACTCGACCGCCGCCGCCTCCTCGGCGGTATAGTCGCCGGTCGCCCCCTGAGGAAAAGCCTCCCGCCACCGCCACAGCGCGCCGCGCAGGCGATGCACCTCCTCGGCCCTCCGAGAGGCGACATCGTTCCGTTCCCCTGGATCGGTCTCCAGGTCGTAGAGCGTCTCGCTGCCGGTGTCCCGGCGGATCACGAGTTTGAAGCGGCGATCTTGTACTGCGTCGAGCCCGACGGGAACGGTTGACAGGTCATAGTGGGGAGAGCGCTGCTGCACGGTGTCCATTTCGCGAGCACCCCAGTGGCTCCACTCGGCGAAGGCGTACGCCCGGCCGGGGTCGGTCGGGGTCAGGGCAAAGGGGTCAACTGCCATCGGCCGGTCGACGAGGGTCTCCGGCGGATCCATCCCGAGCAGGCGGCAGAGCCCTGCGAAGACATCGGTGAACTGTACGAGCCCTTCGATTCGCGCCGCGGACCGCCCGGGGATCCGGACGATGAAGGGCACGTGAATGAGCGTGCGGTGCAGGGACCCCTGGTGGGTGGCCAGCCCGTGGTCCCCGATGTTCTCCCCGTGATCCGCGGCGGCGATGACGACCGTCCCATCATCGTACCCGGCCTGCCCCAGCGCTTCCAGCACCTTCCCGAAACGGTCATCCGCCGTAGCCAGCGAAGCATCGTACATGTCCTGAAGCAGCGCAAGGCTGTCCTCGTCGGCGAGGGCGATCCCTTCCCAGGCCTGTACGCGCCGCTCCCGCAGCCGCCGGCGTGCCGACGCCGTCCACGAAAGCGGCCGGCGGAGGAAGCGGCGCTCGAAGCGCCGCGGGGGCAGATAAGGCCAGTGGCACTCCATGAAGTTCACGTAGAGGAAGAATGGCGGGCGCAGCGGGCCGCGCAGCAGTCGGGCCGTATAGCGCGCCACGCCCTCTGCGCCCGTGTCGCCCCACCCCAGGACGAAGCGCGCCCGGCGGCGCAGCCGACCGAAGTCCACGTCCTTGCGCGCCCGCACTTGCTCGAAGCCGTCCTCCAGGCCGGTGCGGGTCAGCAGCGCGTTGGCGGTCACGGCCACGGTGCGATAACCCGCGGCTCGAAGGTGGCCCGCCAGGGTCGGAACGTCCTTGCGCAGGAAGGGCATGGGAAACTCGGCGGCGTGCTCCCGCGGGTACAGGCCGGTGAAGAGGCTGGCGTGGCTTGGCACCGTCCAGGGCGCGGGAGTGATCATGTGCTCGAAAAGCAGCCCCTCCCGCGCCAGTCCGTCGACCACCGGCGTCGTCGGCCGCGGGTAGCCGTAGCAACCGAAACGGTCCCGGCGGGCGGTGTCGAAGACCACCAACACGATGTTGGGCTGGCTCATACCGGAGCTTCTCGTCGCCCTCTGCCCCCCGTCGGCCGGAGAGCCCGGCGGCCTCTACGACCGAGAGACCACAGGACGACTGTTGCCCAGGCCCGCAGCCGCGCGGAGAGCCGGGGCCTGGTGGCCCGCTGGTACCCGGTGGCAGTCAATGTCGGCCCGGCCACGACCTCGAATTCCTCTAGGCCCGTACGGCTCATCTGCCCCCGCCAATCCCGCAGTCCCGGCGTCGGCGAAAGCGTAAGGCTGCCGTGAAGTCGCCTCTCCTTCGCGGGAATACGCTGCAGAACCCGCACGGGGTCATGGGCCAGCATCACCGGATCGAAGGCGAGCGCGAGAAATGTGCAGATCATCTTGAGCGTTCCTTCGGGACCAGCTACGAGATCCTCGTATCGCACTTCCATATAGCGACCGGCCAGAGATTGCGCGGCGGCGCGCCCCGCCGAGACGTGGGCACGCCAGATGTAGGCAGCGGTCGCCGGCCCGCGGAGGTGGTGCACTCGATCCAGCAGGGCGAGGGCGACGTCACGGCCATCCCGGATGATGTGCACGAACCGCGCCTCGGGAAACAGCTGCGCCAGCAGTGGCAGGTGCTGCACGTAGCTGGGGGTCTTGTCTCCCCAGCGGGGCTTCCCTTCCCGGCGCGCGTACGCGCGAAAGGGCGCCTCAATAGCCTGTCGGAAGGTCGGTCGCGGGAGCCCGGCAAGCTCCTCCCGCACCGCTTCGATCCCAAGGTCCCAGCGTGGAAACCACCGGTCTGCTGCCAGGTCCCGCAGGAACAACTCCTTCTTCTCGATGCGGCTGCTATCCCCATACCGCCCACGGCGGGAAAAGAGCCTTGGGATGAAGTGGGACTCCGGGGGGAGGGCGACACCCGGATGGCGATCGAGCATGATCCGCAGGAGCGTATTCCCCGAACGTGGAGCGCCTAGGACGAAAAACGGATCGTCAAATATCGATGAGGTAT
>JBOGSD010000031.1:0-10975 GCA_050695215.1 bacterium | reverse complement strand
GCCCGCTAGTGCGGGCCGCCCGGCGAGCGTCAACGGCGGAACCCTACCGCGACCAACGCCATCGCGGGGAGTTCCAGGTGATCGGCATGCCCGCGCCCGTGGGGAGGAAGTTGCCCAGGCCGGGCTTGTGGGAGACATAGTCGGAGCGCAGGTACAGCGGGATAACGGGGACGTCTTCCATGAAGATCTCCTGCGCCCGGGAGAGGGACTGCGCACGCTTCGCCTCGTCGAGCTCGGTGGGCACGGCGTGGCAAATCCGGGTCACTTCGTCGTTCTTGTAGCCCGGATAGTTCTGCCCCTCACCCGTCCCACCGGGTCCGGGGATGGTGTCGCCGGTGTAGAGGCCCTCGCAGTCGCTTTCTGGTCCGAAGACCCAGGCGTACATCGCCAGCTCAAACTGGCGGCTGGGCAGAGTATCGCCGAAGTAGACGCGAGCCGGTTGGTTCGCGATGCGGACCTCGACGCCGACCTGCCGCCACTGCACCTGCAGGATCTGCTGCACGGCTTCGCGCGTGCGGTTGCCGGCCGTCGTCAGGAAGGTGAAGGTCAGCCGCTGGCCGCCCCGCGCCAAGATGCCGTCGGAGCCGGCGGTGTAGCCGGCCTCCGCCAGCAGCGCGCGGGCTCGGGCCTGGTCGAATGTGTACTTCTTGATGTTCTTGTTGTAGCCGTAGTGCTTCTCCGGCAGGAACGAGTGGGAGACCGCCTGCTTGCCCTGGAAGAGCTGTGTCACCAGCTCATCGCGGTTGATCGCGTAGATCAGCGCCTGGCGGACCCGCTTGTCCCGCAGGTGAACGTTATCGTTGTTCAGGTCGATGTGCTCCCAGACCAGTCCGGGTTTGGCCTCCAGGATCACGTCCCGGCGACCCTCCCGCTGGAGCCGGTTCTCCAGCTCCAGGCCCTGAACGAACGGAATGGCCGTCTCGTCCGTGGCGTCGGACGCCCCGGAGAGCACGTTAGCGATGATGGTGTTGGTGTCGGAGATGAACCGGAAGACGATCCGCTGGACCGTCACCTTCTCTCCGATCCACTTCGGATAGGCTTCCAGGGTGATGGACGACCCCTTCTGCCACTCCTTCAGCACGTAGGGTCCGTTGCCCACGGTGGGCACGCCGTTCCCCCAAGTCCCCTGGTCGAACTTGGCCGGGTTCGCCCGGAAGGCCCGCTCCGTGACGTGCTTGGGCATGATATCGGCCCCTGCCACGCTGTGGTTGGCGAAGGCGTACTTCTTCTTCCACTTGACCACCAGCGTGTACGCGTTTGGCGCGAGGATAGACTCCACGCGATCGGAGACGTCACGCCCAATAGCGGGGAAGTCCGGGTGCGAGTTGACGCGCCAGCCCCAAATCCAGTCCTGCGCGGTCACGGGCTTCCCATCGTGCCAGGTGTAGCCCCGCTTGATCTTCCAGGTCACTTCCATTTTGTCGCCGGGTAGCAGTTTCCATGACCCGTCCTTCAGGTTCGGTAGGCTCTCCATGACGTCGGTGAAGTACTTCCAGTTCTGATCATAGAGAACGCCGTTCCGAAGGAAGTTTACGCCGACCATCGTAGCCACGAACATGTTGCACGAGTCGGCAAGTGGCACCATGCACGATGGTTCCTGCTGTGTGTAGACCACGACGGTATTGGTCCCTGCCGCGGGACCCCCCGCCGGTGCGGCTCCCACGAGCGAGGTCAGCCCAACGGCAAAGACCACCGCCAGCGGGAGCGAAAGCCACCTCCACTTTCGCATCTACGTACCTCCTTTCAGGCTACCGTACCTTTTTTGTGCGTCACTCGGGATCGTCACTGCCGGCGCCGGAATCCACGGCGCACCTGGTGCGCTATCGACCGTCTCTGCCCTCACCTCCCTCCAACTGTACGCCTAGTGGAGTCCCCGGATAGCCCAGTCGAGCGGATTGATGTTCACGACCACGTCCCGCGATTTGCCTTTTTCCTCCCGGGAGGGGCCAACGTAGATCTCGTCGCTGTGCTTGGCCGGACCGGGCTGGGTGGACGGACCCGGCACCGGGGCCTCCTGCGCCCCTCCACGGCCGCGGCGGGACCCCCCGGCAGGGCCAGAGGCAGCCGGGGTCTCCCTGCGCTCTTCGAGGAAACGCTCGACGTCGCCCTTCAGGATGCGGAGCGACCGGCCTAGGCGGGCGGCCGGGAGGCGCCCTTCGCGGATGTACTTGTAGATGGTGAGCTTGTGGAGCTGCAGATACTCGGCGACCTGCGCTGGCGTCATCAGGTCGGCCTCGGTTCGACGGCGCTCTGCCATATCTGGCTACCTCGCTATCCACGCATAGTGGAGTTTGCTGGCATAGCATTCGCTGTGACTTAGGTCACACTCCTGCTTCTCTAGAACGTACGCCGACATACTAAAGTTCACTCCGAGGACGGCCTGGTGGCTGGAGGGCAGCTGCTGCTGGGGGGACTAGCCGGAGCGGAGGCGGGGATCGAAGGCGTCCCTGATCCCGTCCCCCAGGAAATTGTAGGCGATGACGGCGATGATGATGAAGAGGCCCGGAAAGAGGAGCCAGGGCGACTTGGACAGGTTGATCAGGTTTGTCCCCGCCGTCAGCAGGTTTCCCCAGGAAGCGCAGGGTTCCCGGATGCCAAACCCGATGAAACTGAGGCCGGACTCGCCCAGGATGGCGCCGGGGATGGAGAGGGTGGCCACCACGATCACCAGCGAGGCGGTGTTGGGCAGGATGTGCCGGGTGATGATCCGGAAATCGGACAGGCCGATGGCCTTGGCCGCCAGGACGTACTCCCGCTCCTTCAGGGACAGGACAAAGCCGCGGATCAGCCGCGAGAAGCCCGTCCATCCCAGGAAACTCAAAATCAAGACGATCAGGTAGAACCGGGTATTGCAGTTGACCGAGGTGGGCAGCACCGCGCTGAGCGTGAGAAAGAGGTAGAAGGTCGGGAAGGCGATGATCACCTCGACCAGCCGCATCATCAGGTTGTCCACCCGGCCGCCGTAGTAGCCGGCGATGCCACCGTAGACCATCCCGATGGGAATCGTGATCGACACCGAGATGATGCCGATGAACAGGGAGACTCGGGAGCCATAGAGGATCCGGGTGAAGAGGTCCCGCCCGAATTGGTCGGTGCCCATCAGGAAGACCCGCGCCTCCGGATCCACCCCGAAGAGGTGCCAGGTCGTCGGGAGGAACCAGAAGAGACGGTGTGGTTCCCCGCGAACGAAGAACAAGATAGGATGGCGCTTCTCCGGATTGACGATCTTGTACGTCCGCAATTGCGGGTCGGACAGCTCCGTCTGGTAGACGAAGGGCCGCAGGTGCCACCCGCCCTGCAGGTCGACGAACCGAGGCACCGTGGGGTGGTGGTAGAACCGGGACCGGTCGGTGTAGTCCAGCGAATAGGGAGCGATGAAGTCGCCCAGGAGCATCATCGTGTACAGCGCGATGAGGATGCCCCCGCCGATGAGGGCGATGCGGTGTCGCCGCAGCTGCCGCCAGGCCAGGGCCATCGGCGTGCGCGAGGCGGCCGCCCGTGTCGTCACCCCGGTGCGCGGCAGCGGCGTCTGCCCGACCGCCGCGCGGGCGCTAGTCATAGCGGATGCGCGGATCGGAGACGGCCAGGAGGATATCCGCGATCAGGTTCCCCAGCACCAGAGTGACGCTGCCGATGAGCAGGCTCCCCATCACCACGTAGAGATCCTTTTGGACGATGGCGTCGAAGATCAGCCGCCCCACGCCCGGCCAGCCGGTGACGATCTCGATAATCGCCGCCCCCGAGAGGAGCGCGCCGATCTCAAAACCGAAGATCGTGATCAGCGGGTTGATGGCGTTGCGCACGGCGTGGCGGTAGATCACGGGGCGCTCGGCCAACCCCTTCGATCGGGCGGTGCGCACGTAGTCCTGCCGCAACACCTCCAGCAGGTTCCCGCGCATCTGCCGCATCAGCCCCGCGGCCGCGCCGAAGCCCAACACGCTTGCCGGAATGACGAGGTGGCGGCCGACGTCGAGCATCTTGCCGTACCAGGGGAGGATATCGTAGTCCAGGCTGGTCATCCCGCCGATGGGCAGCCACCCCGTCTTGAACGCCGCGAGGAGGAGCAGCAGGCCGGAGAAGAATGTCGGGGTGGAGATCCCCAGATAGGCCGTCATGGAAAGCGTATTGTCAGACCAGGAGTATTGCTTCGTGGCGGCGTGAATGCCGATGGGGATGGCCACGAGCCAGGCCAGCACCAGCGCCGCGATGTTGAGGATCAAGGAGTTCACCAGCCGGGAGCCGATCAGCCACATCACCGGCACGTGGTAGGCGAAGGAATAGCCGAAGTCCAGCCGCAGCAGGTTCCACAGCCATTTGAAGTACTGCACGTGCATCGGCTGGTCCAACCCGAAGTTGCGCCGCATCGCATCCACGGTCGCGCTGTCCACCACGGGGTTGAGGCGCATCTCGGCCAGGAAATCCCCCGGGGAGAGCTGGATCACCACGAACGACACCAGCGTGACCCCAAAGAGGAGCGGGATCAGCTGGATCAGCCGGCGGGCGATGTGGCGGAGCATCGGTGGGTTCAGGGGGACGGGCGCCCGGCCCGCCCCCCTGCGATTCTAGGGCCTGAAGGCGCCCTTGTAGTAGCGTGTCTCCAGCGTTCCCGTTACACCCTGGAGCCCCAGTTTGATGTTGCCGATGGTGTTGCGCACCGCGGGCTGGGTCTTCGGGTACGCGAAGTAGGCCAGCGGCACCTGCTCGGCGATGATCTGCTGCCAGCGGGCGTACAGGGTCTTGCGCTTCTCCTGGCTCGGTTCGCGGGCGATCTGCTCAAACAGCGTGTCCACCTCCCGCTCCCAGTCGGTGGCCGGGCTGGGCTGGTTGGGGCGCCACATGTGCAGGTCGCCCGTCGTCAGCCAGACGTTCCGGCCGGTTCCCGGCTCGATCCCGCCGGTGAGGCCGATGATGATGGCGTCCCAGCGGTAGGTACCGGTCAGCTTGCCCACCAGCGAGGGGAAGGACTCCGGGGCGAAGGTGACGCGGATGCCCAGCTTGACCCAGTCCTGGCGCAGGATATTCCCGATCGCCTCCCGGTCAGCGTTTCCGGCGTTGGTGGAGAGGACGAACTCGATGATGTTCCCCTGCGCGTCACGCAGCACACCTTGGGCGTCCTTGCGGTAGCCGGCCTCGGCCAGCAACTGCTGGGCCCGGTCGAGGTTGTACGCGTACTGCGGCAGGCTGGCGTTATGGTAGAGCTTGTTGCCAACGCTCACCGGCCCCCAGGCCGGCGTGGATCGCCCGGCGTGGATCTGCTGGGAGATCGTGGCCCGGTCGATGGCGTGGTTGAGGGCGCGGCGGAAACGAAGGTCCTGGAACCAGGCCAGCTTCGGTCCAGAAATGCCGGCGGGGTTCTGGTTGAAGACGACAAACTCAGAACTGAACGTTTCCGGCCCGTCGTGGATTGTGAAGTTCCCCTCCCGCTCCAGGGCTTTCAGTTCGGCGAACTCCCGCGGCCGGGCGCCGTAGGCGTCGGTCTGCTTGGCCAGGAACTGCAGCCGGGACTGCTCGATGTTGGGGACGATCTGGATCACATAGCGGGTCAGGTAGGGGAGCCGCTGCCCCTTCTTGTCCACCCCCCAGTAGCTGGTGTTGCGCAGCATGACGATGCGCTGCCCCGGGGTGTACTGCTGCAGCAGGAAGGGCCCGGAGCCCACCATCTCCTTCGGGTTGACGTTGATGCCCCAGGTCTTGGTGAACTCCGCTCCGCCCTTGGCCAGGGCGTCGGCCAGCTTGTGCTGGGGCACGACGGTGACCGCGTCCACCAGGCGGAGGAAGAGCCCCACCGGCTGCTCGGTGCGAAACTGGATCCGGCGGGCGTCCAGGGCCCGATACTGCACCGGTTTGTCGTTGAAGGTGAGCAGGCTCCTGGAGCTGTTGTCGACGCCGTCGGTGAAGATGGCCTTTAGGCTGAAGGTCACGTCCGCCATCGTCAGCGGTTTGCCATCGGACCACTGGACCCCCTGGCGGAGGGTGAACACCCACGTGCGCCCGTCCGGGCTCACCGTCCAGGACTCGGCCAGCGCCGGCGTCATCTCCCCTGTCAGGTAGTCCTGGTCGACCAGACCATCGAACATCACCCCCGTGACCGCCGTGGAGCCGGTGTCCTGGACGACGATGGCGTTGAACGTGCGTGGATCCGTGATCTGGGAGACCACGTACGTGCCGCCGAACTTGCCGACCTCGGGGGGATAGGTGGCGACGCTCGGGTTGGGAATGCCGGGCAATGTAAACTTCTGCTGGGCCGCCAGCGGGACGACTGCCAGCAGCAGCGCCACCGCGACCGCACCGATCACGAACCGTCTCATAGACTCCTCCCTCGCCTCGTTTTCACGGCCGCCGCGCCGCGGCCCGGCCGGGTCTCCCCACTTGCCGCTGAGCCTTATCACACCTTTGTCACGGTTGCGTATGTCTGAATCTGCCGTATTCGCCCCCTCGGACGGGAATCCCCCCTCTTGAAACGGTCACCCCGCGGGGAGAGTTTCCAGCGGCGCGTAGCCCAAGGCCAGGCGCTTCACCCCGACCGCGAACCGCACCGTCACTACGGCCCGGACGCCCTCGCCCTCGACCTCCAGCACACGCCCCTCGCCGAAGCGGGCGTGGCGCACCTGCGCCCCCACCGGGGGGACCGCAACGTTGCGAGCTCCGTCCGATCCCAGCGCGAGGGGCTGTGCCGGCGGCGCCGCCGGCTGCAGGAGGGTCTGCGGTATCTCGTCGACGAAGCGGGAGGGCACCGCGGGGTGGATCACACCGAAGATCATGCGCTGCCGTGCGTAGGTGATGGTGAGCCGCTCCTTCGCCCGGGTCATCCCGACGTAGCAGAGGCGCCGCTCCTCTTCCAGGCCGCCCTCTTCCTCGATCGTGCGCGCGTGCGGGAAGAGTCCCTCCTCCAGACCGGCCAGGAAGACGATGGAAAATTCCAGCCCCTTGGCGCTATGCAGGGTCATCAGCGTGACCCGGTCGGCCTGCTCCTGCCAGGTGTCCACGTCGGTGATCAGGGCGAGGTGCTGGAGGAAGGCCTGCAGCGATTCCTCGCCGGTCAGCTCCTCGAACTCCTGCGCCACCGTGACCAGCTCGCGCAGGTTCTCCAGGCGGGAGAAGGCCTCTTCGCTGCCCTCGCGTTCCAGCATCTCCTGGTAGCCGGTCTCGGCAATGCTCTGCTCGATCAGGTCGGAGACGCGCACGCGGGCGGCGCGGTCGCGGAGGCGGTCGATCAGCCCGGCAAACTCGCCTACCGCGCCCGCGGCGGCGCGGGGCACCTCCGCCAGCGCCTCGGGGTGCGCCATCGCCGCCAGCACGGTGAGGCCGCGGGCCGCGGCAAACGCCTCCAGGCGGCCGAGCGTGACGTCACCGATGCCGCGCCGCGGGGTCGCCACGGCGCGCCGCAGGCTGGCCATATCCTGGGGGGTCTGCGCCAGGCGCAGATAGGCGAGGACGTCTTTCACCTCTTTGCGTTCGTAGAAGCGCACGCCGCCGACGACCTGGTAGGGCATCCCCGCGCGCAGCAGCTGCTCCTCGAAGAGCCGGGACTGCGCGTTGGTGCGGTAGAGCACCACGGACTCGCGGTAGGGCCGACCGTCGCGGTGCATCTGCTGCAGTGTGGCCACGACGAAGCGCGCCTCGTCGTGGCCATCGAAGGCCTCGTACACCGCCAGCGCCTGCCCCTCCGAGTTGTCCGTCCAGAGGCGCTTGCTGTGGCGATGCGGGTTGTGGCCGATGACCGCGGCGGCGGCGGTGAGGATGCTCTTCGTCGATCGGTAGTTCTGCTCCAGTTTGAAGATGGTCGCGTCCGGGAACGCTTCCTCGAATTCAAGGATATTGCGAATGTCGGCCCCGCGGAACCTATAGATGGATTGGTCATCATCGCCCACGGCGCAGAGGTTGCGGTGGCGGCCGGCGACGGCGGCGACCAACCGGAACTGCACCCGGTTCGTGTCCTGGTATTCGTCGACCAGCACGTGCAGGAACCGGTCCTGGTACTCCGCCAGCACTTCCGGCGCCTCGACGAAGAGCGTGAGCGTCTCCATCAGCAGGTCGTCGAAGTCGAGCGCCCCGCGCTGGCGCAGCATCTCCTGGTAGACGCGATAGGCGCGGGCCACAGTCTCGGTGTAGTAGTTCTCGGCCTGGGCGGCGTACTCGGCCGGCCCCAACCCCTCGTCCTTGGCTCGGCCGATCATGGCGTGCACGACTTCGGGCGGGAAGCGGCGGTCGTCCAGGCCCAGATCGGCCAGCAGCTCGCGGATCACCCCCCGCTGGTCCTCCGTGTCGTAGATGACGTAGTTGCGGGGCACGCCCACGCGCTCGCCGTGGGTGCGCAGGATGCGGCCGCAGATGTGATGGAAGGTGCCGATCCAGAGCCCCCGCGCGAGCGGCCCGCCGAGGAGGCGATCGACCCGCCCGCGCATCTCGTTGGCCGCCTTATTGGTGAAGGTGACGGCCAGGACGCGGCGCGGCGGGACGTTCCGCTCGCGGATCAGGTAGGCGATGCGGTAGGCTAGGACGCGCGTCTTGCCCGAGCCCGCCCCCGCGAGGATGAGCATGGGCCCACCGGGGTGCTCCACCGCCGTACGCTGGGCGGGGTTGAGGTCGGCGAGAAGATCGGTCGTCGTCGACATCTAACGAGGAGAATACTGCAGAAACCCTTCGTGGGCGAAGTCCTCGTCGAATGCCAAAGCATATCGAACCCCTGCTTCCCGCATGACGAGAAAACTCACTTCGTCCACGAGGCTGAACCGGCCGCGGCGCTGAAGAAACCGATCCACCGCAGCCTGGTGCAGGGGCCCGTCCACCCAGCGGATGAGGAGTGGCTGAGGAGACGTCAAGAAGGCGCGGGCGGCCTCCCATCCGCATGGTGCAAGCGATGAGGATCCTTCCGCTACTCCCACTCGATCGTGGCGGGGGGTTTGCTCGTGATATCGTACAGGACCCGCGCGACGCCACCCACCTCGCGGATGATCCGGCTGGCCAGCCGCTCCAGGAGCTCATCGGGGAGACGGGCCCAGTCGGCGGTCATGCCGTCCTCGCTCGTCACCGCCCGCACCACCACCACCTCGCCGTAGGTCCGCGCATCCCCGGTCACCCCCACGCTGGCCACGGGCAGGAGAACGGCGAAGGCCTGCCAGATCTCGCGCTGCAGGCCGTCTGCCAGGATCTCTTCGCGCACGATGGCGTCGGCGGCGCGCAGCCGGTCCAATCGTTCCGGGGTCAGTTCCCCCACCACCCGGATGGCCAGACCCGGCCCGGGGAAGGGATGGCGCTCGATGATGGCATCGGGCAGCCCCAGCGCGCGGGCGATCTCGCGCACCTCGTCCTTGAAGAGTTCGCGCAGCGGCTCGGCGAGGCGCAGGCGCATCCGCTCGGGGAGGCCCCCGACGTTGTGGTGCGTCTTGATGCGCGCCGCGGTGCGGGTGCCACTCTCGATCACGTCGGGATAGAGGGTCCCCTGCACCAGCAGATCCACTTCGCCTAGACGCGCCGCCTCTTCTTCGAAGACCCGGATGAACTCCTCACCGATGGCGCGGCGCTTCTCCTCGGGCTCAACGACGCCGCGCAGGCGGTCCAGGAAGCGGGCCGTCGCGTCCACATGCACCAGGGACAGACCCATGTGATCCCGGAAGGTGGAGATGACCTGCTGCGCCTCCCCGGCCCGCAGCAGCCCATGGTCGACGAAGATGGCGGTGAGGCGGTCCCCGATGGCGCGGTGGGCCAGCGCCGCGGCGGTCGCGGAATCGATGCCTCCGGAGAGCGCCACCAGGGCGCGCCCCTCTGCGGCGGCGGCGCGGATGTCATCCACGGCGCGGTCGATCACCGAGGCGGTGGTCCAGGTGGGACGGCAGCCGCAGACGCCGTACAGAAAGGCCCGCAGCACCTCCCCGCCCCAGGGGGTGTGGGACACCTCCGGATGAAACTGCAGGCCGTAAAGGCGGCGCGCATGATCGCCCGCGGCGGCCACGGCGCCGGCGTCGGTGTGGGCCAGGGCCGCAAAACCGGGGGGCAGGCGGAGGACCGCATCGCCGTGGCTCATCCAGCAGGTCAGCCGGTCTTCCAGCCCAATGAAGAGAGGGTCCCCCTCGTCGATGAAGAGACGCGTCCGCCCGTACTCTCGATGATCGGCGGGCCCCGTCGTGCCGCCCAGCAGGTGGGCCATCGCCTGCAGGCCGTAGCAGATCCCCAAGACGGGGACGCCCAGGTCGAAGAGCGCCGGGTCGGGGCGCGGCGCGCCGGGCGCATAGACGCTGGCCGGTCCGCCGGAAAGGACCAGGCCCCGGGGACGGAGCGCCCGCAGCTCGTCCAGCGGGACGTCGAAGGGCACGATCAGGCTCTTCACCTTGCTCTCGCGAATGCGGCGCGCGATCAACTGCGCGTACTGGGCGCCGAAGTCCAGCACCACGACCACGTCGGAGTCCGGTCCCCCGGGCGACGGGGCGCCCGCCGGCGCCGGCTGCGACGCGGTCCGCGTCTCCGTCGCCATCAGCGTCCCTGCCCCACACCCTGGGTGATTTGGGCGCGCTTACCTTCGCTGCGGATCGCGGGAGCGAACAGGATCTCCACCTCGTGCATCTCCGCGATGGTGGCGGCGCCGCAGAGCCCCAGCGTCAGCCGCAGCGCGCCGGCCAGGTTCTGGGAGCCGTCGTCCACCTCGGCGGGGCCGATCAGGATCTGGGCGATCGTGCCGGCCGCGGGCGTCCGGATGCGCGTGCCGCGCGGGAGGGCGGGGTGTGGTGTCGCCATCCCCCAATGATAGCCCCGGCCGGGCGCCTCTTCGGCCGCCGCCAGCGCGCTGCCGAGCATCACCGCGTCCGCGCCGCAGGCGATGGCTTTCGCCACGTCGCCTCCCACCGCGATGCCCCCGTCCGCCACCAGGGGCACATAGCGCCCACTGCGGCGACGATACTCGTCTCGCGCCGCGGCGGCGTCGGCGATGGCTGTGGCCTGTGGCACCCCCACACCCAACACGCGCCGGCTGGTGCACGCC
>JBOGSD010000030.1:0-5923 GCA_050695215.1 bacterium | reverse complement strand
GCGGGGTTGGCCCGTCCTCCGCTGGGGAAGCTTCCCAAGGACTTCTGGA
Organism: bacterium; assembly: GCA_050695215.1. Lineage (GTDB taxonomy): Bacteria > Sysuimicrobiota > Sysuimicrobiia > Sysuimicrobiales > Humicultoraceae > JACQGZ01. The sequence continues at coordinate 5,874 of JBOGSD010000030.1, read as the reverse complement.
AAAAGCCACGTCCGAAGGACAACGCCGGACGATCGCTGACGGTCCTGATCGAGGAGCGTACCGAATCCTCGTGAGGTTTTGGGATGCGTCCGCCTTGGTCCCGCTGTGCCTCACCCAGCCCGTGTCCGCCGTGGCGCGTCCGTTGCTGGAACAGGATCCGGAAATAGCCGTGTGGTGGGGATCGCCGGTCGAATGCTGGTCCGCGTTCGCCCGGCTGCGGAGGGAGGGGACGCTGTCCCTCTCCGGCGAGGACGCGGCGCGTTCGTTGCTCGCCCATTTGCAGCACGCCTGGACAGAGATCGAGCCGGGTGAGGCTGTGCGGACCCAGACCGCACGACTGCTGCGACTCCATCCGCTCCACTCGCTTGATGCGCTGCAACTGGCGGCGGCGCTCGTGTGGGCCGGGAGTCCTCCGGCAGGTGTCATGGTCTCCTTCGACGACCGCCTGCGCGAGGCCGCGCGGCTTGAAGGGTTCAGACCGCTGCCAGAATAACGAAGCACGAAGTCCCGACGAGGCACGCATGCAGACCGGCACGCTGCTGTCCAACCGCTACCGCATCGACGCCAAACTCGGCGAGGGCGGCATGGGCCTGGTCTATCGCGCCCACGACACCCTGCTCGACCGCTCCGTGGCGATCAAGACGCTCACGCCGGCGGTCTTTGGAGAGGAAGGGGCGCGGCGGTTCGTGCGGGAAGCGCAGTCTGCCGCGCGCCTTAACCATCCTAACGTCGTCTCCATCTACGACGCAGTGGAAGAAGGTGGCCAGTTTGCCATCGTGATGGAGCTCGTGGAGGGGCAGACGCTGCGGGAGCTGCTGCCCGTATCCGTGGAGCGCCTCATCGAGATCACGGTCCAGATTCTGCGTGGGCTAGAGTACGCCCACGCCCAGGGGATCGTGCACCGCGACATCAAGCCGGAGAACATCATCGTCACGAACGACGGCAGCGCCAAGCTGATGGACTTCGGGCTGGCGCGGTCCGAAGGGCGATCCCGGCTGACGCAGAGCGGGATGCTCGTGGGGACGGTGGGCTACATGGCCCCGGAGCAGGCCCTCGGAGGCCAGGTAGACGGGCGGAGCGACCTCTACGCGCTGGGGGCGGTATTGTACGAGGGGGTGGCGGGGCGGCCGCCCTTCGAGTCCGAAGACCCAATTTCGGTGATCACTCAGCACATCAACGTGCCACCCGTGGCCCCCCACTGGCACAACCCGGCGACACCGCCGGCCCTGGAGAGCGTGATCCTGAAGCTGCTGGCTAAGGATCCCGCCGACCGTCCGGGTTCCGCGGCCGCGGTGGCACAGGCGTTAGAATCGCTGCCTACCGCCAAAGAAGCAGGGCCGGTGCCGCCGGCGCCTTCATTGGTCCAGGCCCTTCGCCGCTCCCCGTTGGTTGGACGGGAGCAGGAGCTGGTCGCGCTCCGAGCGGCCGTCGACCGGACGATCGGCGGGGACGGCGGCGTGGTCTTCCTGGTCGGTGAGCCCGGCATCGGCAAGACGCGGCTATGCCAGGAACTGTCGGTTTACGGCCGGTTGCGCGGCTGCCGCGTCTGGACGGGTCAGGCCTATGAGCGGGAGACGAGCCTCCCCTACGGCCCCTTCGCGGAAGCACTGAAAGTGCCGCTCTCCGACGCCCTCACCCCGTCCCCGGACGCGGCCGCCCTTCCACCGGACCAGCGGCAGGCGCGGCTCTTCGAGCAGGTGTCGGAGGCCCTGCGGCGGTACGCCGCCGAAGCGCCGGTGCTCCTCATCCTCGATGACCTGCACTGGGGGGACGCCTCAACGCTGGACCTCGTGCGCTACCTCGCCCGCAGCCTGAGGGACACGCGCCTGCTGATCGTCGGCACCTACCGGGACGTCGAGGTGGGCTCGCAGCACCCCCTGATCCGGATCCTCGGCGACCTCAACCGGGAGCGGCTGTATGAACGGGTCCTCGTGCGGCGCCTCGATGAGGAGGCGGCGGCCTCGCTGATCGCCGCCGGGTTCAACGACGAGGTAGCTCACGAGCTGCTCGGCCCCATCCACCGCGAGACGGAAGGCAATCCATTCTTTATCGAGGAGGTCCTCCGCGATCTGGTGGAAGCCGGCGCGCTGAAGCGGGTAGATGGTGGGTGGATGTTCGACCGGACAACGTCGCTCCGGGTGCCCGAGAGCATCCGCGAGGCCATCGGCCGCCGCCTCGACCGGCTTTCGGATGCATGCCGCGACGCGCTGGTGGCCGCGGCCGTCATCGGCCGCGAGTTCACCTTCGACGTGCTGCGCGCGGCCTCGAGCCTCGACGAGGACGAGCTGGTGACGATCATCGACGAGGCCCTCGGTGCCCAGATCATCCGGGAGGTCAAGGGTCTCGGTGGCTTCGACACCTACGGTTTCCAGCACGCCCTCATCCAGGACACGCTCTACGATAGCCTGAACCCCCGGCGCCGGGCGCGGATGCACCGACAGGTGGGCGAGGCCTACGAGCGGGTACATGCGAAGCGCCTGGAGACCGGAATTGAGGTTCTGGCCTACCACTTCGGGCGCGCTGACGCCGGCCAGGCGCCAAAGGGCATCCGGTACAACATCCAGGCCGCCGACGCCGCCTCGCGGGTATTCGCGCAGGAGGCGGCCGAGGCCAGGCTGAGAGTCGCCATCGAGCTAGCCGAGGGTCTCGGAGACCCGATGGTGCTGGTGGACGTCCTCGAGCGCCTGGGCGACCATCAGCTGCGCGTGCAGCAGGGGCGGCCAGCCGCCGAGGCCTTCAGCCGCGCGTTGACCACGGGAGAGCGGGCCGGCATCCTCGAGGTGGAAAGGAAACGCGACCTGCAACTCAAGGTCGTCGAAGCTAGCGCCTGGTACGCGGGTCCGCATCCGGAGGCCCGCAGGATGGCCGAGCAACTGGCCAGCCTTTCCGACGCGACTCCAGCCCTCCGGGTCAGGGCCCTGAACCGTCTGGCTGGGCTTCAGCAGGGGGCGCGAGAGTACGGTGACGCCCTGGCCACGGCGCAGCAGGCCCTTATCCTCGCGGAGCAGGCCAATGACAGCTGGCTCCTCTCGCGGGTCCAGGGCACCTTATGGTGGATCCTCGGGGAAACGGGCGAGTGGGAAAAGGCGGAGCGTGCCGCCGCCGCCCGGCTGGCCCTAGTGGACCGGCTCGACGACATCGGGGAGAAGTGGGACGCCCATTCAGACATGACTGTCGTGGAGCTGGTCGCGTGCCGATATCCTGAGGCCCTGCGCTACGCAGAGCAGACGATGCAATTGGCGAAGAAGATGCAGAGTCCATTGGCGGTCGCCCTAACCCACCACGACCTGGTATGGGTCTACTGGGCCGTGGGCCGGTGGGAGGAGTCGGTTCGAGTGGGAAGGGAGGGCATGGTGCTGGGCGACCGTGTGGGGTTGGGCGAGGGCCAGCTCCTCCTGATCGCCCTGTGGTCGGGACTGTCCGCGGCCTACGTCAGCGATGAAGCGACGGCACGCCTGCACGCGGAGAAGGCAGGACAGTTGCGCACGACCTGGAGCCACATCCGGTCCCGCACCGTGCAGGCATGGGTACTCCTCGCCCTCGACGACCTCGACGCGGCCGCCGAGCACATCGCCGCGATGCCGAAGGAGTGGCCCTCCTGTGTCTGGTGCCAGGACATCTGTCGATTCGTCAACGGCCAGTACTACGCCCGCACCGGCGCACCCGAGAAGGCGGAATCGGTACTGCGCGAGATCCTGCGCCCCGGGACCTGGCGGCGGCAGTGGTTGGAGGGAGAGGCCTATTACGGGATCGGCCTGGCCGCGTCGGCGCGGGGCGACCCGAACGCAGCCGTCGAGGCTTTCAGTGCTGCCCGCGACCGGCTGGCGGAGGTGGGACACGTCTGGACGTTGGCCCAATCCTGGCAGGAACTGGGGCGGGCCTACGCCGCGCGCGGAGAAGAGGGCGACCTGCAGCGGTCCCGCGAGTCCCTGGCCCAGGCGCGAGACCTCCTGCTCACGCATGGGGCGGTGCGGCGCGCAGAGCAAGTGGCGGCGCTTCCCACATGAAGACGGGCACGCCGCTGTCCAACCGCTACCGCATCGAGGAGAAGCTCGGCGAGGGGGGCATGGGTGTGGTCTACAAAGCCCACGACACCGTGCTCGACCGGTCCGTCGCGATCAAGATTCTCTCGCCCCGAGAGGTCGGAGACGGGGCGGCGCGGCTGGTGCGGGAGGCACGGTCGGTCGCCCGACTCGACCATCCCCACATCGTGGCGGTGTACGACGCCGGGGAGGTCGAAGGGCACCCTTTCATCGTGATGCAGCTGGTCAGCGGGAAGAGCCTCCGAGACACCACTGTCACGGTTGACCAGGCCGTCGTCTTTGCCAGGCAGATCTGCCAGGCCCTCGACCACGCCCACAGCAGAGGCGTGATCCACCGGGACATCAAGCCCGACAACATCATGGTCACCGACGGCGGCATCGTAAAGATGATGGACTTCGGGCTGGCGCGCTCGGAGGGCCGCACCCGCCTGACGCAAACAGGGATGATCGTCGGGACAGTAGCCTACATGGCGCCGGAGCTGGTGCTCCGGGGGGAAGCCGACGGTCGCTCGGACCTCTACTCTCTCGGGTGCGTCCTGTACGAGGTCATCACAGGGCGCCCGCCGTTTACGGGCGACGATCCCATCTCCATCATCTCCCAACACCTCCAGGTGCCACCGGTGGCGCCGCGCTGGTACAACGCGGCGGTGTCGCCTGAGCTGGAGGGCGTCCTCTTGAAGCTGATGGCCAAAGACCCGGCGGAGCGCTATGCATCGGCACAGGACGTCCTGGCTGCTCTGGAGCAGCTCACCGCCACGCCGCCGCCGGCGCAGGCCGTCGCAGCGGGCACCGTGGAGATCAGACCGGCCCTACTCCTGGGAAGCGTGCTGCATACCCGCCTGGTCGGCCGTGACGCTGAGCTCCGCGAGCTGAAGAGCAGCGTCGACGTGGCCGCCTCGAGCCAGGGCCAGCTGGTGCTGGCTGAAGGAGAACCAGGCATCGGTAAAACACGGCTGTTGCAGGAGGTGGCTGTGTACGCGCGCCTCCGGGGATTCACCGTCCTCCTGGGTCGCTGCTATGAGCAGGAGACGGGCACTCCGTATCTGCCGTTCATCGAGCTTTTTCAGGCGCGGTTCAGGGGTATGACGCGGCCGGACCTCCTGGACGAGCTAGGCGGGACCGCGGCCGAGTTCGTCACCCTCATTCCCGAAGTCCTCAAGACGCTTCCGGATGTTCAGCCCAGCCCGACCCTGGAGCCGGTCCATGAGCGCCTCCGCCTGTTTGCCTCGATAGCCGAGTACCTCACCACCCTGTCCCGCCGGATCCCGGTAGTGCTCACTCTTGAGGATCTGCACTGGGCTGACGCCGCCAGCCTGAATCTCCTCCAGCATCTGGCCCGCGCGCTGCGGGGGGAGCGGGTGTTGATTCTCGGAAGCTACCGCGACGTGGACCTGGACAGCAGACTTCCTCTAAGTGACGCCCTCCGGGAGATGAACCGGGAACGGCTGTACCGTCGGGTCGTTCTGCGTCGCCTGGCGCGCGAAGGTGTCGGCTCAATGGTCCAAACCATGCTCGAGCTGACGGGTCAGGTGACGGATGAGTTCCTCGACCTGCTCTACGGGGAAACCGAAGGGAACCCGTTCTTCGTGGAGGAGATCCTCAAGGACCTGGTGGAGCAAGGCGCCGTCTACCGTGAGGACGGCCGGTGGGAGCGCAAGAAGATCGCAGAGCTCGACGTCCCGCGGAGCATCAAGGAGGTCATCGGCCGCCGGCTGGAGCGCGTCTCGGAGGCCTGCCAGCACGTGCTCAGCCTGGCCGCCATTATCGGTCGCCGGTTCCACTTCGAGGTCCTCCAGGCCATCGGAGAACTGCGGGAAGAAGCAGTGTTGGA
>JBOGSD010000029.1:0-34481 GCA_050695215.1 bacterium | reverse complement strand
GATCGCCCTCTCCGGCGCGGCCTCCGACCTGCAGGCAAACGAGGAAGTCCGCCGCGCGTATCTGGGAGGATAAAGCGGAGGGGCAGACCCTTCCCGAAACCGGACTACTGGATACGGTTTCGTCCAGGGTCTGCCCCTGCGCCTCACGTCCCCGCGTACGCCCATCACACTGGCTGTCCTGCCTGAATGGACGTACGCGTGTCGTGGGGCAGAGGCACCCACCCCCGGAAACCGTGATCCCGTAGTTCGGTTTCAGGGGGTGGGTGTCTCTGCCCCCAAAGGCCCGTTTCCGTTCTCGCCTTTGGGAAGGGTCACGGTGAAGGTGGTCCCTGCGCCTTCGCGGCTGGCCACCGCGATCTGGCCGCCGTGCGCCTCGACGATGTGACGAGCGATGGCCAGGCCGAGGCCGCTGCCGGAGGAGCCCGACCGCGTCCGGCCCGAGGTGTAGAAGCGCTCGAAGACATGCGGCAGATCGGCGGCGGGGATGCCGCGTCCGTCGTCGCGCACGGTGACGGCCACGCCGCCGTTGGCCTCCGCCCAGCCGACCTCGACCGCACCCCGGTCTGCCGTGAACTTGATGGCATTGTCAATCAGATTCGTCAACACCTGCGCCAGGCGGTCGCGGTCACCCTGGACGAGGGCACCCGCGGGACCGGCGGCCACGGCCAGCCGGCGCTCGCCGGCCAGAGGGCGGAGGTGGGCCAGGGTCTCCTCTATCAGCGACGGGAGGTCGACCGGGGCCAGTTCGAGCGTGGCGCCCCGGGACTCCCACCGGCTGAGGTCCATCAGGTCGTCGACGAGTTTGACCAGACGGTCCGTTTCGGCGTTGATGATTTCCAGGAAGCGGCGGCTCACCTCGGGGTTGGTGATCGCGCCGGCCAAGAGGGTCTCGGCAAAGCCCTTGATTGAGGTGAGGGGGGTGCGCAGTTCGTGGGAGACGTTGGCGGTGAGTTCCCGGCGCAGCCGCTCGGTGCGGCGCAGTTCGGTGACGTCGCGTAGCACGGCGACGGTCCCCCCATCTTCCCCGTTGCCGCGGATGGGCGCGCAGCGGATTTCCAGGAGGCGCTCCTCGTCGGCCGCGGGGAGTTCGGCCGCCACCAGGCGCTGGAGGGCGATCGCATCCTGCACGACTCCGCAGAACGCCTCCGGCAGGACCGCGGCGGCAGGAAAGCCGATGACGCGGTCCCCCCGCACGCCCAGCAACTGCTCGGCGGCCATGTTGATCATCATGACCCGTCCGTTCCGGTCGAGGGCCACGACCGCATCCACCATCCCGGTGAGAATGGCCTCGAGTTTGTGCCGCTCCTCGGTGAGGCCGGCAATCGTCTCCGCCAGCCTGCCGGCCATGGCGCTGAAGGCCTCCCCCAGCCGGCCGATCTCGTCGCGGCTGCGGATCGTCACCTCTTCGCCGAGCCGGCCTTCCCGCATCCGCTCGGCCGCCCGGGTGAGCGCCTCGATCGGCGCCGTCAGGCTGCGCGCCATGCGCCCCCCGACGAACCACGCCGCGGCCAGCCCCAGTCCCAGCGCGGCACCCAGCCAGGGCAGCAGATCTTGCAGCTGGCGTCTCACCCACAGGGACGGCACGGATACCTGGACGATCGCCGCCGGGGGTGTGCCCACCGGGGCGGCCGCGAAGATCCGTCCCTGCCCCGTGGCCGGGTCGAGGCGCACGTGGTAGGTGCGCTCCTGGCCGGCGAGGACCGCGGCCACCTCGGGAGCGACGGGCTGATTGAGAGCCGCTCCGGGGGGCCGTCCCCCCGGATCCAGCACCCCGATCGTCACGTCTGGGCGCCACTTGAAGCGCTGGGCCATCTGATCGATCTCGGCCAGCGGCACCGGCTCGTCCCGGATGTACTCGACGATCATGGTGGAGATCAGACGGGCCTGCGACAGCGCGACGTACTTGTAGATCACGACATAGGAGCGCTGGAGGCCCCAGAGGACCACCGCAGCCACCACGGCCAGCGACAACGCCGCCAGCGCCATGTAGGTCGCGATCAGCGTGAAGCGGATCGAGCGGGTCACGGGTCAGCGCCGACCCTTCGCCAGCGGGCGCATCTGCGGCGCCGGCACTTTTAGTTTGTAGCCGACTCCCCGCACCGTCTGGATGAAGGTGGGGGCGGCGGGATCGTCCTCGATCTTCTCGCGCAGCCGGCTGATGTGCATGTCCACGGTGCGGCTCGATCCAAAATAGTCGTAGCCCCAGAGATGCTCGAGCAGGAAGTCGCGGGTGAAGACCCGGTTGGGGTGACGCATCAGCAATTTGAGGAGTTCGAACTCCTTCGCCGTCAGGTCCACCGGCCGCCCGCGCAGCCAAACCTCGTGCGTCCCGGGATCGAGGCGCAGCCCTTCGGCCGCCAGCGCCTCGACGTCGGGCAGCTCGGCGCCGCTGCCGGTGCGGCGGAGGATCGCGCGGATGCGGGCGACGAGTTCGCGGGGACTGAAGGGTTTGGTGACATAGTCGTCGGCGCCTAATTCCAGGCCGGCGACCCGGTCCAGCTCCCGGCCGCGCGCGGTGAGCATGAGGACGGGCACACGGGAGCTGCGGCGGATCTGCCGGCAGACTTCCATGCCGTCGATCGCCGGCAGCATGATGTCGAGAACCACCAAGTCGGGGCGGTCGCTGGCCACGTGCGTCAGCGCCTCGGGTCCATCCCGGGCAGTCGAGACGGTGAAGCCCTCCTGCTGCAGGTTGTACCGGACGAGCTCAACGATGTGCGGTTCGTCGTCGACCACCAGGACGTGTGGGGCGGAACGTTCTTCGGCGGCCATCACATCACCTTGCGCAGCTCTCCCCCGATGTAGCCGGTCACCGCTACGACCACCGCGCCGATGAGCGAGAGCAGGATCGTCCAGCCCGGGGTGAGGGGGCGGCGGCGCCAGCGCGCCAAGAAGGCGACCAAAAAGAGGACGGTGGCCGTGTACGCCAAGAGCTGATGGGTCATGTGCGCGCGGCGCAGCGCGGTGCCGACCCCCAGAAACTCCTGGGTCCGCAGGTCGCGCCATCCCGAGATGATCGAGACGCCCGCGCCCACCAGCCCGAGTCCGATCAGCCATAGGGAGATGGTCGCATACAGCGGCTGCCGGCGGGCCAGGTAGAGGAGGTCGAAGAACGCCGCGGTCATCCAGAGGGCGATGGGGAAGTGCACGATGAGCGGGTGCGCCAGGAACGCCATCCGACTTCCCTCCTCCTTGACACCCCCCAGCGAGAGCCTCCATAGTGCTGGTGGCGCCTCGCTATCATCCCTCAGGGGCGTTGTGTCGCTGTCACGCCAGTGTAACGTCAAGGTAACACAGGAGGCCTGCGTGAGCCAGCCGTACACCTTCCCTCCCGCTCCACGACCCGAGGCCATCGAGTGGCCGGGGACGCCGATCGGCGCAGCCAACGTGATCACCCGCACCAAGACGCGCACCACCATCTCGGACAAGGCCATCGATCGTCGTGCGGGGTGGCGTGACGAGCTGGTTGCCGCCGCCGAAGCCGCGGCGCGGCAGAGCGGACCGCTCTGGACGCGCGACGTGATCATCCACGGGATTCGCGTCCGCGCCACCACGAATTCCGCGCATCTGCATGAGTTCTGGGTGGAGAACTGGTACAGCCCGGAAGAGTGGCAGGCCGCCACCGGCGTCGCCCCGCCGGAGGACCCCCGCGTCAACGTCTATGCCATGGGCGAGGTGGCCGGACAGCGGGAAGCGGCCTATTACAGCCGCCGCAGCAACACGATCGTCTTCTTCAATACCGCCTACTACGGGCAGCTGAAGTCCTGGGTCCTCGGCGCGGTCGGCCGCGTGCTCGCCGAAGAGTACGGCATCCACTCGATCCACGGGGCGTGCGTGGAGAAGGACGGCCGCGGGGTGCTCTACATCGCGCCGACCGGGACGGGCAAGTCCACCTCCTCCTACGGTCTCGTCGAGTACCCGCGCACGCGCTTCCACTCGGACGACTGGGTCTACGTGCGCTACACCTACGCGGACCGGGATGGCCGGCGCATTCATCCGCTGCGCGTCACCATCGATGGCGCGGTCGCGGCGAGCGGGTCCCGCGTCTTCCCCTGGCTGGCCGAGTCCGCCCGGGCGGCAGGGGAGGGGGCGACGGGGGAGGGGATGGTCGAGGGGCTCGACCTGGAGAGCCGTGAGGTCGCGCTGCCGCTGCGCGGGCTCGATCTGGAGGCGCCGATCCACGCCTACGCCTTCACCTCCGAGAAGATCTTCTACCTGCGCACCAACCTGGTCGAGAATTTTCCCCTCTCGGCCGATGAGATGCTGGCCTCCAAGATGGAGAACGCGCCCGACGTCAGCGAAGCCTATCTCCGCGCCCACGCCCCCCTGCTCGAGGATCTCGGGGAAGCGATCCGCCGCGGCGGGCGGGAGGCGGGCGCGCTGGGGGGGATGGCCCCGCCGCAGCTGCGGACGCTGCTGGCCCGGATGATCGCCTTCGACAACGCGCGGGCGATGCTCGACATCGCCAAGGTCCTTCCGCCCGAACGGGTCTTCGTCAACCCGATGGAGCCGGCCCGGCTGGCCGCGGTGATCCTGCTCCGGCGCGACCGCCGCGATGCGACTGTGCTGGAGCATCTGGACCTGCCGGAGTTTCTTGGCCGTCTTCTCATCGGCGAGACTCCGGACCGCAAGCGCGAGATCGCCTACAATGCCTACCGCGCCGTCGACGACAAGGCCGAAGCCGCCTACCTGGCGGACCTGGAACGGGAGACGGTCGCGCGGGTCGGAGCCGACCATCCTGCCGCCGCGCTCGCGGAGACCTTCGCCGGCCGGGCAGGCGTGCCCCAAACACTGGAGGAGGAGTTCGCCCTCTTTCGCGTGATGCACGAGGCCTGCCGCTGCTACGACCTGAACACGAATCTCGCCGCCGATCCGCGCGTGGCCGGCAAGCCGGAGGCAGTGGCGCTGACGATGCGGGTGATCGCCCGCCTGGTCGATACCTTGCCTGACCAGGTGCACCACACGCTGGAGAGCTACCGCGACTTCATCGGCGCGGGGGTGACGCCCCCGGCCGCTTCACGGTAGGCAACATGGTGCGGCCGGCGCCTCCGTCCCCGCAGCCCTCTCCGTCCCCCGCCCTCCGCCCGCTTCGTGAACCGGCCTCGCGCATCCCGGTGCAGATGCGAGCGCTGGTCAAGCCCGGCCCTGGCGCCGGCCTGGCCCTGCGCACGGTGCGCGTCCCCGCGCCGGGACGGGGGGAGATCCTGGTGCGGGTCGAGGCGGGCGGCATCTGCGGCACCGACCTGCACATTTATGGGTGGAATCCCTGGGCCGCGTCCCGCATCCAGCCGCCGCGCATCATCGGCCACGAGTTCTGCGGCGCCGTTGCCGCGATCGGTCCGGAGGTGCGCGGGGTGGCCGTGGGGGACTTCATCGCGGGTGAATCGCACGTGGCCTGCGGCCGCTGCCATGCGTGCCGCCGCGGCGACCGGCACATCTGCGAGCGCCTGGAGGTTTTGGGCGTGGACCGCGACGGGGCGTTTGTCGACTACCTGGTGATGCCCGCAGGCAACGCCTGGCGGCTGGACCGCAGCGAGATCCCGCTCCACGTGGCGGCGGTCATGGATCCGCTCGGCAACGCGGTCCACGCCGCCCTGGCCCCAGGACCCGACGCCGCCCTGGCCGGCCGCACGGTAGCGATCATCGGATGCGGGCCCATCGGGTTGATGGCCATCGGGGTGGTCCGCCTGGCGGGAGCCTCCTTCGTGGCGGCCTCGGATCCGATGCCGGAGCGCCGCGCGCTCGCCCGCGCGATGGGCGCGGACCTGGTCCTCGACGGCCGCGACGTCCCGGCGCGGATCCGGGCGGTCCGGGAGGAGGGCGTCGACGTCGTCCTGGAGATGTCCGGCCATCCGGCGGGGATCCGGGACGGGTTACGCGCGCTGCGTCACGGGGGAAGGATGTCGCAGCTGGGGCTGCCCGCCGGCCCGGTGGAGATCGATCTGGCCACCGACGTGATCTTTCCGATGGCGCACGTCCAAGGGATCTTCGGCCGGCGGATCTGGGAGACCTGGGAGCAGGCGACCGCGTTCCTGCGCCGGGGTCTGGATATCACCCCGGTGATCACCCACGTGCTGGCGCTGGAACGCTTCGAGGACGCCTTCGCCCTGCTGCGGTCTGGATCTGCGGGTAAGGTCGTCCTCACGCTGACCTAGCGGGACGCGACTCATCGTGCCCTCGATGCGCAACCCCCTGACCTACCTGGACGAGGAGCTCGCGGAGCTGCGAGAGCGCGGGTTGTTTCGCTGGCCCCGGCTGCTCTCGGGGCCGCAGGAGCCGGTGTCCACCTACGACGGCCGCCGCGTGATCAACCTCTGCTCCAATAACTACCTCAACCTGGCCAATGATCCGCGCCTCAAGGAGGCCGCCACCCGCGCCGTGGCCGACCTCGGCGTCGGGCCCGGCGCCGTACGCACGATCGCTGGGAACATGGCGATCCACCGTGAGCTCGAAGCGGCCCTTGCCCAGTTCAAGACGACCGAGGCGGCGCTGCTCTACCAGTCCGGCTTCACCGCCAACGCCGGCACGGTCTCGGCGGTCCTGGGCAAAGAGGACGTCATCGTCAGCGACGAACTGAACCACGCCAGTATCATCGACGGGGCGCGCCTATCGGGGGCGGCCAAGAAGATCTTCCCGCACCGCGACGTGGAGGCCGCGCGCGCGCGGCTCGCCGAATCGGCCGGGGCGCGCCGCCTGCTGCTGATCACCGACGGGGTCTTCAGCATGGACGGCGACATCGCCCCGCTGCCCGACCTGGCGGCGGCCGCCGAAGAGTTCGGCGCCATCATGATGGTGGACGATGCGCACGCCAGCGGGGTGGTGGGGCGGCAGGGCCGGGGGACGGTAGATCACTTCGACCTGCACGGCCGCGTGCACATTCAGGTCGGCACCTTGTCCAAAGCGTTCGGTGGGTTGGGCGGCTACGTCGCCGGCAGCCGGACGCTGGCCGACTACCTGATCCACCGCGCCCGCCCGCTGCTCTTCTCCACTTCCCATCCGCCCTCGGTGGCGGCCTCGGCCCTCGCCGCCGTCCGTCTGGTGCAGGAAGACGACCGCTTGATCGCCCGCCTCTGGGAGAACACCGTGTTTTTCAAGGAGGGCCTCACGCGCCTCGGTTTCGACACCGGGGTCAGCGAGACGCCGATCACCCCAGTCATCGTCGGCGACGAGGCCAAGGCCATGCAGTTATCCGATCGGCTCTTCGAGTTGAGCGTCTTCGCGCTGGGCATCGCGTTTCCCACGGTCCCGCGCGGGCGGGCCCGTGTGCGCACGATCGTCACCGCCGGACATACGCGCGCCCACCTGGAGGAAGCGCTCGCCGCCTTCAAGCGGGCGGGCGAGGACCTGCGCCTCCTCTAGAGGGGTAAGGAGGGGTTCCCCCGCTCCAGAACTCGGGGATACTTCCGCGGGGGAACCCCTCCTTACCCCATAGAGAACGAGCCGCTGCCGGCCGCGTAAATCGGAGTGCTATACTGGCGCCGAGATGCGCGTCTTTACGACGCTCCTCACTCCTGCCCAGGCGCAGGCCCGCTATCGGGCGGCCGTGCCGCTGCGCCCCCTCAAGACGGAGCCGGTCGCCCTCGAGAGCGCCCTCGATCGGATTCTCGCCGCGGACGTGGTCGCGGACGGAGACCTGCCGTCGTTCGACCGATCGACCGTCGATGGATACGCGGTGCGCGCCGCCGAGGTGGCGGGCGCGTCCGAGGAGGAACCGGTGCGGCTGTCCGTCGCCGGTGAGGTGCGCATGGGCGAAGGGACCACGCTTCGGGTCGCTCAGGGCGGCACGGTCCGCATTCCCACCGGAGGGGTACTCCCGGAGGGCGCCGACGCCGTCGTGATGCAGGAGCATGTGCGGCGGAACGGGGAGGAGGCCACGGTGCGCCGGGCGGTGAAGCCGGGCGAGAACCTCATCTCTCGGGGGGAAGACGTGCGGCGCGGCGAGGCGGTGCTCTCCGCGGGGCGGCGGCTGCGGCCGGCGGACCTGGGCATCCTGGCCGGTCTGGGCCGCACTCTCGTGCCGGTGCGCCTCCGTCCGCGCGTGGCCCTGCTCAGCAGCGGCGACGAACTGGTTCCCCCAGAGCGGTCTCCCGGGCCCGGCCAGCTGCGGGAGATGAACGCGGTGGCCCTGGCGGCGCTGGTGCGGCGGGCGGGGGGCGAGCCGGTCGTCTTTCCCATTCTTCCCGACGACCTCGAGACGGTGACGGGGGCGCTGCGGCGCGCCGTCGCCCAGAGCGACGTGGTGGTGATCTCCGGGGGCAGTTCGGTCGGCGAGCGGGACGTCGTCGTCGATGCCATCGCCGCCCTCGGCCCGCCGGGCATCATCGTGCACGGCGTGGCCATCCGCCCGGGCAAGCCCACGGTGCTCGCCGCCGCGGGGCCCCGACCGGTGATCGGACTGCCCGGCAACCCGGTTTCCGCTCTCGTCATCTTCGCAGTTTTCGTGCACCCGGTCCTGGCGGCGCTGCTGGGGGCTTCCGAGCCGGCCCGCCTCCCCCTGGGCGCCCGCGCCGGCCGCGCCCTGAAGGCGCCGCCCGAGCGCGAAGACCACGTGCGCGTCCGCCTGGAGACCCGCGGCGACGAAGTGTGGGCGCACCCGCTCCCGTCCAAGTCCGGGTTGCTAACCTCCATGCTACGCGCCGACGGGATCGTCGTCATGGCCCCGGGAGGGCGCATCGCCGAGGGCGAGAGCGTCGCGGTGGAGCTCCTTGACCGCTGAGCGGCGCGCGGGCCGGGCGAGACCGTCCGCGGCCCTCGCTGCCGGTCGGCTCTCTCACGTCGACGGCGCCGGTCGCGCCCGCATGGTGGACGTGGGCGGGAAGCCGGAAAGCACGCGCGAGGCGGTCGCCCGCGGCGAGGTAGTGATGCGCCCGGACACGCTCGGCCTGATCCGCGCCAACCAGATAGCCAAAGGGGACGTGCTCACGCTGGCGCAGGTCGCAGGCGTGATGGCGGCTAAGCGAACCCATGAGTTGATTCCACTGGCGCATCCTCTCGCGCTCACCGACGTCCAGGTGACCTGCCGCCTGCGTCCCCCCGACCGCGTGGCCATCGAGGCGCAGGTCCGGACGGTAGGACGGACGGGGGTCGAGATGGAGGCGCTCACGGCGGTCGCGGTTGCCGCCTTGACCGTCTACGACATGTGCAAGGCCGCCGACCGGGAGATGACGATCGACCGCGTGCGTCTGGTGCGCAAGCGCGGAGGGCGCAGCGGGGACTTCTCCCGCCCCGGAGAGCCTGCCGAGGCGTGAGCACGCTGCGCGGGCGGCGGGTCGCAGTGCTCACGGTGAGCGACAGCGTGGCCGCGGCGCGGCAAGCGGACGTCAGTGGAGATCGGCTGGTGGAGTGGCTGGCGGCTCAGGGTGCCGAGGTGGTGGCCCGCGACGTCGTAGCCGACGAGCGGGAGGCGATCGCGTCGCACCTGCGGCGGTATGCCGACGAGGTGAGGGCAGACCTGGTGCTCACCACGGGCGGCAGCGGGGTGGCCCCACGCGACGTCACACCCGAGGCGACACTCGCCGTGGCGGAGCGTCTGGTCCCGGGTCTCCCGGAGGCGGCGCGACAGCGCACCGCCGCGGCCGCGCCGTTGGCCATCTTGTCGCGCGGCGTCGCGGTGATTCGCGGACGCACATTGATCGTCAATCTGCCTGGAAGCCCCACGGGAGCGAGAGAGTGGATGGAAGCGCTTCAGCCTGCCCTGCCGCACGCGCTGCAGTTGCTGGCGGACGAGAGCACCCCCTGGGGCACCCCTCACCGCGCCTGAGCGCTACTCGCCAGACCCTTGGGCCTGGACGCTCGCGGCCTTTGCGCGAGGCCGCCGATCAGAGTCCGGGGAGCTGAGGAAGAGGGAGGTCTGGGACGGAAGGCGGCGCTGGAAGCGAAGGCGGCTGCGGATCGGGAAGCCCGGGGAGGGCGGGCGGTGCCGGCGCTGGAGGCAGGGCCGGGGGCGCTGCAGGCGGCACCTCGAGTGGCGGGGGGAGCGGGACAACCGGCGGAGGCGGGGGAAGGGGATCGTCAGGTGGAGGCGGGGCAGCGGGTGGCGCAGGCGCTGCCGGATCGGAAACGGGAGGAAGGGAAGCAGGCGTCGAGGGCGTCGCGGGAACCGGTGCAGGACCAGACCCGTAGCCGGCCGGGGCTGGAGAGGTCGACGCTGTAGGGCCGACCGCGGCGCCTGAGGCCGTGATGTCGCCCTCCGGCGCACCGAGGGCCTGGCCGCGCTTGAGGCCCGTGCGCTGCTGCAGTGGCGCTGCCGGCGCGGGATCCGGTCGCCCGAAAGGCGGCACCGAGCCGGCGGACGCCCGAACCGGGATGGGAGGTGCAGCCTCATCAGATCCGGCCAGCCCCGCAACGTCGGGCGCCGGGGCGGCCGGCGCGCGCTCGGGCCACAGTAGCGCGCGCAGCAGGACGATAGGCGTGCGAATGATGATCCGCCCAAGCGGTCCAGACCGGAGGGACATCCCGGTCAGGGCGATCACCCCGATGGCTGCCAGTAACGCCCAGCGTCGTCTCATCGCGACCGTCTCAGCTGTCTGTCTTGGGGTTCCGTCGAGATTTATACACAGCAGCGCCCCGCCCTAGACCTGGGTCTAACTGTTCAGCGGGCGTGGGCATGGACTATGGCAGACATGCCTTTTTGGGGTCGCCTCACCCTGCTGCAGCGTTTCACCGTCGCCAGCGCCTTGATCGCCGTGGGCCTGGCGGTCAGCCTGTCCGTGGTCACCGTGCGGGTGATCAGGGCGTTTGCCATTCAGGACGAGGCGCACGTGGCCGCCGAACTGGTCCTACGCACGTTTTCTCCGCAGCTGCAGCCGGGTGACCTGGAGCGGACACTGCCGGCCCCGCGCAAGCTCCTCCTGGACTCGCTCTTTCTGGCGCACGGGGTCTCCGACAAGATCCTGCGCGTGCGGCTCTGGCGATCCGATGGGCACCTCCTCTACAGCAATACGCCGGACAGCGACCGTTTTGCCAGCGTGCCGGCCGATCTCTCCACTCCGGAAGGCTACCGCCAGTTCGTCATCGCCCGCCAGGGGCTGGAGGGAGAGCGGAGAGGACAGGCGCGGGTCTTCGTGCCGGTGACCATGGACGCCGGACGCACGCTGGGGGCCTTTGAGATCTTCTACGACCTCACCCTCCTGCGGGAGCGCCTGGCGTACATCAATCGCATCATTTGGACGGCCGTGCCGGCGGGACTATTCGTCTTGTACGCGTCGGTGTTCGTCCTGATGCGGCGCACCTCACGCCTCCTGCTGCAGCAGCAGGCCGACCTGGTCACCGCTCACCTGGGCACCTACCGCGCGCTGGCAGGCGCCATCGACGCCAAGGACTCCTACACCGGCGACCACTCCTTAGAGGTGAGCCGCCAGGCGGAGGCGGTCGGACAGGCGCTGGGGATGGACGGCGAGACGCTGGAGGAATTACGGATCGCGGCGCGCCTGCACGACCTGGGGAAGATCGCCGTGCCCGACGCCATTCTGATGAAGCGGGGCTCGCTGACGGATGAGGAGTTCGCGATCATCCGCCGCCATGCCGACGCCGGATACGCCATCTTGCGGGACGCCCCGCTCTCTGAACGGGTCAAACTGGCCGTCCGCCACAACCACGAACGCTGGGACGGGGCCGGCTATCCGAGCGGGCTGGCCGGGCAGGCGATCCCGCTCTTCTCCCGCATCCTCGCCGTGGTGGACGCCTATGAAGCGATGACCAGCGATCGGCCCTACCGCCGCGCACTGCCGCCGGCCGAGGCGGTCATCCGGCTGCGTGCCGCAGCGGGCACGCAGTTTGATCCCGAGCTCGTTGATCTCTTCTTGCGCCGCGTGTTGACCCTCTCGAAAGCCCCCGCCTATAATGAAGCGCACGTTCCGGTCGCCGTCGCAGCACGAATCCGCTGAACTGTCGTTCTTCCTGTGGGCCGGTGGCGCAGTTGGGAGCGCGCTGCAATGGCATTGCAGAGGTCGGGGGTTCGAATCCCCTCCGGTCCACCATGATCTACTGAGGGATTCCTCGCCTCAGCCTCTTCCCACCCGCTGGTGGTGTTGGTCGCACCTACGCGAGCGTGGGTGGCGAATCCCTGGTAAGGCGTCTCGGGGAATCAACCACTGGCCCCGTCTTGTTGCTGGAATTTTTCCACGTCGGACCAACTCGAAAAGCCACCCCCAGGAGACCCCCAGAACGTTTGCAGCCTGATTGGCGCTTATATGAGTCTTCGGTTTTCCCGTCTGCGGGTTCACTTCGCTGCCGAGCCGTGAGTAGAGGGAATGCAGCTCGGCAGGTTTCAGGTCAGTGAGAAGCCGATCCCCCAGCGTCGGAAGGATATGATGAGTGATCACCTCCCGATCTCTGACGAGTGTTGTTCGTTTGTAACGTCCGCTTCTGTCACGAATCGTCATCCATTCCTCAAAGAAGCTGCGAACAGTCAGCAATCTTCGACCTCCAGAGATATGTTCTATGAGGAATCGGCTGGGAATCTCCGATTTCAAGGCTCCCGGCCGCCTTGTCCTCCGGAAGCAAGCCGCAGTCCATCGTGACGTAGTCCCTGGTGTACCAGTCTTGACTGTGGTTTGCTGTCGCCTACAATGGATTCAACTGTTCCAGGCAATGACCGGAAGTAGTAGGTGATCCGCCGCCTGAGAGAGCCGGTGCTAAGGGTGCGAGCCGGTGACGCCGATCGCCGAACTCGTCCGGGAGCCATGCCGATGACGCGCGGTCACGTTCCGGCCAGTCGGCGTCGTCCCCCACGTGACGGGGCCAAGAGGGTGGGAGCCCCTTAGCTCGGGCGGTTCCCGCCAACCAGGGTGGTACCGCGGAGGCCGCCTTCGTCCCTGAGACGGAGGCGGCTGTCACGTTTCATGGGGGGAGTCCACGATGAAGCCATCCGAGGTGATCTGGGTCAACGGCGCGTTTGTCCCGTGGGCGGAGGCGAAGGTCCACGTCCTGACCCACGCCCTCCACTACGGCAGCAGCGTCTTCGAGGGTATCCGCGCCTATGCCACGCCTGCGGGGCCGGCGGTCTTCTGCCTGGAGGCGCACCTGCGCCGTCTCTTCGACTCGTGCCGGATGGCCCGGATGGAGCTGCCGTACTCGCGGGACGAGTTGGCCGAGGCCATCGTCACGCTGGTGGCGCGCAACGGGCATGAGGCCTGCTACATTCGTCCGATCGTCTTTCGGGGGATGGGCTCGCTCAGCCTGGACGGCCGCAAGGCACCGCTGGAGATGGCGATCGCCTCCTTTGAATGGGGACGCTATCTGGGCGCCGACGCGCTGGAGCAGGGTGTGGACGTGATGGTGTCCTCCTGGCGCCGGATGGCGCCCGACACCCACCCCGCCATGGCCAAGATGGGCGGCAACTATGTGAACTCCTCCTTCGTGGCCATGGAGGCGGCGGACCTCGGCTTCATCGAGGGGATCGCCTTGGACACGCAGGGCTACGTCAGCGAGGGGAGCGGGGAAAACATCTTCCTGGTACGCGACGGGGTCGTCATCACGCCACCGCTGTCGAGTTCGATCCTGGAAGGCGTGACACGGGGGGTCACCCTCACTCTCTGCGCCGATCTCGGGATCTCCGCGCGTGAGGCGCTCGTGCCGCGGGAGCTGCTGTACGTCGCTGACGAGATCTTCTTCAGCGGCACCGCCGCCGAGGTCACGCCGGTGCGCTCGGTGGACCGCGTGCCTGTGGGGGCGGGGCGGCGCGGCCCCATCACGGCGCGGCTGATGGAGGCGTTCTTCGGAGTGGCGGAGGGACGGCACCCCGACACGCACGGCTGGTTGACCCCGGTGCGGCGCGGCGTGGCCGCGGCCCCGCGAGGCTAGTCTGCGAGCAGTGGGGGTTTCGGGGCCCCCGCCCGTTCGCGGAGCGAGCGGGTGGGGTGAGAGGTGGAGGAGGACCTGACGTGAAGACCGTGGAGCGCGAGCGATACGAGGCGCAGGCCATCGAGGGGAAGTGGCAGGCCCGCTGGGAGGCCGACCGGCTGTACCACGCGCCCGATGTCGACCCGCGGCCCAAGTTCTACTTCCTGACGATGTACCCCTACCCGTCGGGCGATCTCCACACCGGTCACTGGTACGCCATGGCGCCCAGCGACGCCGCGGCCCGATTCCGCCGGATGCAAGGGTACAACGTCATGTTCCCGATGGGGTTCGACGCCTTCGGCCTGCCCGCGGAGAACGCCGCGATCGAGCACGGCATCCATCCGTACGCCTGGACCATGGAGAACATCAAGCGGATGCGCGCACAGCTGCGCTCGATGGGGGCGATGTGGGACTGGGAGCGGGAGATCGTCACCTGCGACCCCGCCTTCTACGTCTGGAACCAGTGGTTCTTCCTGAAGATGTACGAGCGCGGCTTGGCCTACCGCGCCCTGGCCCCGGTGGATTGGTGCCCCAAGGACAACACCACCCTTGCCCGTGAGCAGGTGGTCGGCGACGAGCGCGTCTGCGAACGCTGCGGCACTCCCGTCGTGAAGAAGAACCTGGAGCAGTGGTTCCTCAAGATCACGGCCTACGCGGAGGAGCTGCTGGATTATACGGGGATCGAGTGGCCGGAGCGCGTGCGCCTGCTGCAGGAGAACTGGATCGGCCGCAGCGAGGGCGTCCAGTTCACCGTTCCGGTCCGCGACCACCCCGGTCGATCCTTCGACGTGTTCACCACGCGGCCGGACACGGTCTTCGGCATGACCTTTGCCGTGCTGGCCCCCGAACATCCCCTGGTGGACGTCCTGACCACGCCGGACCGGCGGGCGGAGGTGGAGGCGTACAAGTTCAAGGCCGCCCGCGCCTCCGACATCGAGCGCCTGTCCACGGAGAAGGAGCGCGACGGCGTCTTCATCGGCGCCTACGCGGTTAATCCGATGTCGGACGACGCGGCGCCCATCTATGTCGCCGACTACGTCCTGTTGACGTATGGGACGGGGGCGATTCAGGGGGTACCCGCGCACGACCAGCGCGACTTCGAGTTCGCGCAGAAGTATGGGCTGCCCATCCCCGTCGTCGTTGCCCCGCCCGGCTGGTCGGGGGAGCCGCTCGGCGAGGCCTACCTGGACGAGGGCACGATGGTGCACTCGGGGGAGTTCGACGGGCTGCCCAGCGCCGAGGGCTGGCGACGTATCGCCGAGGCGATGGAGCGCCGGTCGATCGGCCGGCGCAGCGTCCACTACCGGCTGCACGACTGGTTGATCAGCCGGCAGCGCTACTGGGGGACTCCGATTCCGATTGTCTACTGCCAGACATGCGGTACGGTGCCAGTGCCGCAAGAGGAGCTGCCGGTCCTCTTGCCACAGGACGCGGAGTTCCGCCCCACCGGGGAGTCGCCGCTGAAGCACCACGAGGGCTTCCGCCGGGTCCGCTGCCCGCAGTGCGGCGGCGAGGAGGCGGAGCGCGAGACCGATACGATGGACACCTTCATCGATTCCTCCTGGTACCAATACCGCTACCTGAGCCCGCGCCATCCCGACGCGCCGTTCGATCGAGTGGGCCGCTCCTGGCTGCCGGTGGACCAGTACACCGGCGGGATCGAGCACGCCGTGCTGCACCTGCTGTACACGCGCTTCTGGACCAAGGTGATGCGCGATCTGGGATTGGTGGACTTCGGCGAGCCGATGCTGCGCCTCTACAATCAGGGGATCGTGCTGGGTCCGGACGGGGCCCGGATGAGCAAGTCCCGGGGCAACGTGGTCGACCCCGACGAACAGGTCGCCCGCTACGGCGTCGACACCTTCCGCGCCTACCTGATGTTTATGCGCCCGTGGAGCGAGGGGGGCCCGTGGGACACGCAGGGGATCGAGGGCGTCCACCGCTGGCTGCACCGGGTCTGGGCGGTGGCCACGATCCCGGCGGCGGATCAGAGAGACGGCGAGTCTATCGACGCGCGGGAGATCCGCCGGCGCACGCACGCCGCGATCAAGCGCGTCAGCGGAGACATGGCCGAGTTCCGCTTCAATACGGCGATCTCCGCGCTGATGGAATTCACGACCTTCCTGGGGGAGGCCAGAGGCTCCCCAGGCGGGGGGGAGGACTGGACGGAGGGGGTGCGGGCGCTGCTGCTGATGACAGCACCGATTGCGCCCCACCTGGCTGAGGAATTGTGGGCCCGGCGGGGTGAACCGTACTCGATCCACCAGCAGGCCTGGCCGTCCTACGATCCGGACGCGGCGCGCGCGGAACGAGTCACCCTGGTCGTTCAGGTGAACGGAAAGGTCCGGGATCGCATCGAGGTGAGCGCCGACATCTCCGACGCCGACGCCCGCGCCGTCGCCCTGGGCAGCGTGCGGGTACGGCGCTTCACTGAAGGTCGCCATGTCGGCGAGGTGATCGTGGTGCCCGGGCGCCTGGTCAACATCGTCCTGGCCGCGTCGTCGTGACGTCGCTCCGCCGGCTTCCCCTCTGACCGACCGTCTCCGCCCCCGGGTGGGCAAAAGGCCGTTCCCCGCGACGATGTTCTCTCTGGACTCTTCTGAGCCGGTGGGAGGTCGCAGGTGGAGCATGATCCGAACCACCCGGGGCGCCTACTGGGCCGGCGGGAGCAGGTGGCGCTGGCGGTGCTCGCCGGGGTAGGGCTCCTGTTGGTCGGCCGGCTGGCCCTGCGGTCCCCTTCCATTGATGGACCGCTGCTGCTGGTGTCGCCGACGCCCACGGACGTGGTGGTGCATGTCGCGGGGGAGGTGGTCATCCCCGGTGTCTACCGCCTCCGACCCGGGTCGCGCTGGTCGGATGCGGTGGCCGCGGCGCGCGGACCCACCTTTCTGGCGGACTTGGCCGCGGTCAACCTGGCCCAGCCGCTCCGGGATGGGGAGCGCGTCTTCATCCCCCGTACGCCGGAGCCACTGCTTCCGGCAGGCGCCGACCGCGACCACGGCGAAGGTCCACCCCCCCGTGAGGCCCGCCACGTCAGAGCGACGGCACACGCCACTGCGGCGCTGGATCTCAACGCCGCCTCGGCGGCCGATCTGGAATCGCTCCCGGGGATTGGACCGGTGCTGGCCGCGCGCATCGTCGCGCACAGGGAAGAGCACGGACGGTTTGAGCGCCCCGAAGATCTCCTTGAGGTGGAAGGGATCGGCCCCCGGCTGCTCGCCCGCCTCAGGCCGCTGGTGCAGGTCCGCTAGCGTAGGGGCTGGATCGTCCGGCCGCCTGCGAACTTTCCCCGCCGCCGTTGCGTAACCATGGTGAAGACGCCGAGGCCGGCCCGCGGGCCGCTGGGGGAAAGGGCGCGGGTCCAGCCACGGCGGTGGACCTGGCCGCGTACGAGGGTCTCGTCCGGAAATACAGCGCCTATGTCTTCAATATCGCCTACCGGATGAGCGGCAATGAGGCGGACGCCAAGGATCTGGCGCAGGAGGCGTTCATCCGGGTGTTTCGCGCCTTCGGGCGGATTGACCCGGAGGCCCCGCTGGAAGCCTGGCTGCACCGCATCGTCAAGAACCTGTTCATCGATCTGATCCGGAAGTACCCGAAGGGGCGGGTCGAGTCGCTGTCGGCTCCGGTGCCGACGGCGCAGGGCGGGGAGGTGACCCGGGAATGGCCGGGTCCGGAGTCGGACAATCCAGAAACGGTCGTGGACGCGCACATGGACGCCGACGTCCAACGCGCGCTGCTGGGACTGTCCAAGGACCTGCGCATGGTTGTCGTCTTGAGCGACATCCAGGGCTTCGCCTATGAAGAGATCGCCCAGATGTTGGACGTCCCTCTGGGGACGGTGAAGTCGCGGCTGCATCGGGCCCGAAAGATCCTGCAAGATCGCCTGGCGCACGTCGTGAAGAGAGGGCAGGAAGGAAGGTAAGCAGAGGATGCACCGACAGACGAGTCAACAGCTCTCCGCCTACCTGGACCGCGAACTGCCCCCGGAGCAGGAGGCCGCGGTGCGCCGCCACGTGGAAGGGTGCGCGCAGTGCCAGGACGACCTCGCCCGCCTGGCGCAGGTGAAGCGTCTGCTGTCCGCGCTGCCGGAGCGGCCCAGCCCGGACCTCTGGCCGCCGGTGCGCCACGCGCTGGCCGAAGAGCGTATCCGCCGTCCCGCCTGGTGGACGGTCTGGCGGGAGCGGCCGGCCGCCGCCTTCGCCGCCGCCGCGGCGGTACTGCTGCTGCTGGCGCTGCCGCTCGCCCGGGGTCAGATCGACCGGCTCCGCGCCGCGGAGTTCGGGGCCGACCTCTTCGTCCGCGAGTACGCGATGACCGCGGCCGCCGACCCGCTGGTGGATCGCGCCTATCTGAGCCTGCTGGTGACCGACGCCAACCTGGCGATCGTTGGGACGCGCCGAGACGAGGAGGGACCCCGATGAGTCGGCGGGTCCGCCTGCTGACTCTGGCGCTGGCGTTTCTCGCGCTGGCGGCGCCCCCACTCTCGGCCCAGAGCCAGACGGCGGCGCCGCCGGCGGCGACCGTGCTGCGCAGCCTGGTCGACGCCCCCACGCTCATCGACTACGAAGGGACGAAGGTCATCTCAGTCAGACGGCGCGACGGGATCGACACGGTCACCGTGCTGGAGGCGCACAAACGCTCCGGGAAGAGCCGCCTAGAGTTTCTCTCGCCCGATGCGCTCGCCGGCCGGGTCGTGATCGACAATGGTCAAGACCTCTGGCACTATGAGCCCTCGCTGCACGTGGTGTTCCAGGGTCCGACGCTGTCCCGTCAGGGCCGCCCCGTCGAAGCGGTCCGGTCGGTGGCGTCAGCCTACCACGTCCAGGTGTTGGGGACCGAAGAGGTGATCGGCCGTGCCGCCTTCGTGCTCTGGCTGGGGGAGCGCCGGGGGGAAGGGAGCCGCACCTTCTGGGTGGACCAGGCGACGGGCATTCCCCTACGCATCGAGGAGCGGCGGCGGGGCGAGCCCGTCTATGTGGCCTACTTCACCCGCATCTCCTTCAGCCTGAACCTGCCGGAGGCGCTCTTCCGTTTTCGCCTGCCGGCGGGGGCGCGCTCGTTCTCGCTCTTCGCGTCAAAGGAGCCGGGCCTCCCGCTGCCGCAGCTGGAGCGGCAGGTCGGCTTTCGGGTGCGGCAGCCGGCGGCGCTGCCCCCGGGGCTGCGGTTCGATCGCGCGACGGTCGTCCAGTACGGCCCGCTGGCCGCCGCGCACCTGCGCTACACGGACGGGGCTCAGCCGATCTCCGTCTTTCAGGTGCCGGCGCGGCGGATGGCGGCCCGCCAGCCCGGCGCCGGTGCCGTGCAGGAGGTGACGCTCAACGGCATCACGGCCCGCCTGGCCGACCTGGGGTACTTCCGGATGCTCTTCTGGGAGGAACGCGGGCTGCATCTCACCATCGTGACCGGCCAGTCCGGCGCGGTCCTGTTGGCGCTGGCCCGCCAGTTCGTCGGCCGATGATGCGCACCGCCTCCGCCATCCTCCTCTTCGTCATGCTGGCGGCGCCGTCGCCGGCGGGGGGCGCCGGTGGTCGGTCGGGCGGCTCCTCGACGGCCCAACCGCCGCAAGATCCGGGCGGAAGCCGCGGCGCCGCAGGCGTCCAGGGTATCGTGCTGGCCCAGGCGGGAGGGATCCTTACCCTCCTGGCGCGCGGGAACGTCCTGCTAACCGTGGTTGTGGCCGGCACGGCCGCGGTGAGCGGCGGGCGCACCGGCCGGCCGGTCCGCGACGAGCTGAGCCTCGCGCGGGGCAGCATCGTGGAGGTGGCCGGCCCCCGCAACTCGGACGGATCGTTGAGCGCGCAGAGGCTGGCCGTCCTCTTCGACGCCCGGGGCGCGTCGCGCCTGAGCGGGCGGATCGTCAGGGGGTCGCAGGACGGAGGGCTCGTGCTTTCGGACGGGACGGTCGTGTCTTTGGGCGAGGATCTCTGGGTCTTCCGCGGCACGACCTTGCTGTCCGCCGCCATGCTCGCGCCCGGCGTCGCGGTCACCCTCTACGGCACCGCAAGAAGCGGCCGCTTTCTGGCCCGCGTCATCGAGGTCTCCCTCTGAAATAGATTCCGTTTTATGCGAAAATGGAAGCATGAAGACGACTGTGGATATTCCTGAAGAGGCCCTCCGAGAAGCTATGTCGCATACCCGCGCGCGGACGAAACGCGAGGCGATCGTCACCGCGGTGGTCGACTTCAACCGCCGCAAGCGGCTAGAGAAGTTGGTCGAGAAGTTCGGGACTTTCGAGGACGTCATGACGGAAGAGGACTTGCGGCGCATGCGCGAGGCCGACTGATGGCGGGAGTCCTGATCCACACGTCGGCCTGGATCGAAGCGATGAGGCGAGGCGGAGATGAGATGGTGCGGGCTCGCGTGCAGGCCCTCGTCGCGGAGGGCCGTGCGCGCTTCTCCGATTGGGTGCGCCTCGAGCTCTGGACTGGCATCGGCGAGGCGGAGCGGCGGTGGCTGCGGCAGATGGAATCGCTCGTCGAAACAGTCCCCACCGATGCGGCCGTCTGGGATCTCGCGCGGAGACTTGCAGGCGCAGCCCGTGCCCGGGGCGGCACCTTCCCTGCCTCTCATCTTCTCGTTGCGGCCTGCGCGCGCGCCAACGGGTTGGACCTCTATCACCGGGACGCCCACTTCAAGAAGATCGTCGAGATCGCCGGGGAGATGAAGGCGCAGGATAGCTCCAGCCGAGGTAGTCGAGTCTGATGGACTTTGCTGAGTTTCAGCAGCAGATTGAGGCCACCTACGGGCCGCGCGATCGGCGCCGGGGCCTGGAGGGCACGTTTCGCCGCCTCGTGGAAGAGGTCGGGGAACTGGCGCGGGCGCTGCGGCGCCGCGATCCGCGCGCCCTGGAGCACGAAATCGGCGACGTGCTGGCCTGGACCGTGAGTGTGGCCGCCCTCGCCGGCGCCGACGCCGCCCGGGCGGCCGGGCGCTACGCCGCCGGATGCCCCAAGTGCGGCGCCTCACCCTGCCGCTGCATGGAAGATGACGCCGGCGCCGCCGGCGGTGGCTCCTCCGGACGGTGAGGGCGGTCGTCCGCGTCTGTGCGCTGCTGATCGTGACCGCCAGCACGCCTTCGACATCCGCCGCCACACCCGTGGACGTCCACCGCGATGCGATCGTCGTCGACCTGCACGCGGACACGCTGCTCGATCTGGCCGCCGGACGCCGTTCGCTGGACGGGAACACGCCGGGAGGGCACATCGACCTCCCCCGCCTGCGCCGCGGCGGCGTGGACGTGCAGGTCTTCGCCGCGTTCATCCACCCGCGCGAGGCGCCGCAGGGAGGCCGTCGCGCGCGCGCCCTCATCGCCGCCTTCGATCGGGCGATGGAGCGCCACCCCGCCGAGATCGTCCATGTCCGCACCGTCGCGGAGATCGAGGCCGCCAGCCGGGGCGGCAAGATCGCCGCCGTGCTGGCGGTGGAGAACGGCGGCGACGCCATCGAAGGCGACGTCGACCAGGTAGACCGGCTCTATCGCGACGGCGTGCGCATCATGAGCCTCACCTGGAACCCGGCGAACCTGCTGGCGGACGGTGCGTCGGAATCCCGCCACGGGGGTCTGACCCCGCTGGGCCGGCGGGTGGTGCAGCGGATGCAGGCCTTGGGGATGGTCATCGACCTCTCGCACCTCTCGCCGCAGGCCTTCTGGGATGTGCTGGCCGCCAGCCGCGGGCCCATCGCGGCGACGCACTCAAATGCCGACGCCGTCCACCCGCACCGCCGCAACCTCTCCGACGCGCAGCTTCGCGCGCTGGCCGCGCGGGGAGGGGTGGTGGGGGTCAACTTCTACCCCGCGTTCCTGGGAGCAGCCACGCGGGAGCGGGTCGTCGCGCACATCGACCACATGGTGCGGGTGATGGGGATCGACCACGTGGGCCTCGGGTCCGACTTCGACGGGATCACACAGGTCCCGGCCGGGTTGGAGGACGTCTCGCGTCTCCCCGCTCTCACCGCGGCGCTGCTGGCCCGCGGCTATCGCCCCGCGGACGTGCAGAAAATCCTCGGCGGCAACGCGCTGCGCGTCTTTCGTCAGGTCTGGGGCCGGTAGATCTATCTCACTCAGGCAAACGGTAGATCTATCTCACCCAGGTGAGCAGAGCGTCGCGGATGATCGTTGCCGCCAACACGGCCGTTCGACCGGAAGGATCGTAGGGTGGCGCGACCTCGACCAGGTCCATCCCCACCACCCTAAGCGGCGCCAGTCCCCGCAGCAGACCCAGCAGGTCCGCTGCGCTCGGGCCGGCAGGCTCGGGGTTCCCCACCCCCGGGGCCGCCGAGGGATCGACCACGTCGAGATCGACGGAGAGGTAGAGCGGCGTCCCCTCGAGGGCGGACCAGACCTGGGGCGTGAGCCGCAGGAGGGGCTCCGCCGCCAGCAAGTGCGCCGCCGCCCCGAACTCCTCCGCCGTCCCCGACCGCACCCCCAGCATCGCAACGCGATCGGGCGTGAGCTGTTCGAGAATCCGCCGCGTCACCGTCGCGTGGGACCAGCGAGATCCGTCGTATTCCTGACGCAGATCGAGGTGGGCGTCGAGGATGAGCACCCGCAGATCCGGATGCGCCGCCACCGCCGCGCGCACGGCGCCCGGGGTCACGGCGTGGTCGCCGCCGAACAGCACGGGGAGACCCCCGCCGGCGAAGATCCCGGCGACGGCGGCCTCGACCGCGGCGGCCATCGCTTCCGGAGGGAGCGACTCGATCTCCAGGTCGCCGCGGTCGACGAGGACGAGATCTTCCAGGTCTCGCTCGAGGAGCGGACTGTAGGACTCAATCGAGTGAGAGGCCCAACGGATAGCGGCGGGACCGAAAC
Source organism: bacterium (assembly GCA_050695215.1). Taxonomy (GTDB): domain Bacteria; phylum Sysuimicrobiota; class Sysuimicrobiia; order Sysuimicrobiales; family Humicultoraceae; genus JACQGZ01. The sequence continues at coordinate 11,824 of JBOGSD010000029.1, read as the reverse complement.
GGGCGCCGCGGCGGAAGGAGGAGGTGCGGTCATAGGGGGCGCCGAGGATGGCCGCGGCGGCTGCAGACGCGTCCGCCGGCGAGCGCGCCGCCAGGAACACGACGCTCCTCTAGGCGGTGATGCCGAGGTCGCGGGCGATGAAGGGAGGGAGGGCGAAGGCCGCGCGGTGGATGATCGGCGTGAGATACTGCAGCCCGAACCCCGCGATGCGGCGCGTCACGACCTCTTCAGACACGGCGGCCGGATCGGCGGCGGCGCCGATGGTGAAGGACCAGAGCACACCGGGGTAGGTGGGCACGCCGGCCAGATAGGTGGCGACGAACGGGAATGCGGTCCCCAGATTGGCCCGCACCATCCGCATCAGATCCTGCTGGTAGAGCGGGGAACCGGACTGGACGGCGATCAGCCCCCCGGCGCTGAGGCGTCGGCGGGCATGCTGATAGAAGGGCTGCCCAAAGAGGCCGATGGCGGGTCCTTTGGGATCGGTCGAGTCCACCAGGATGACGTCAAAGGTCTCAGTGCTCTCCTCCACATAGCGGATGCCGTCGGCGACGTGCAGGCGCGTCCGGGGGTCCTCAAAGGCCCCTCCGGGGATCTGGGGGAGGAAGCGACGGGTGACGTCAATCACGTCGCGGTCGATCTCCACCATCACCGCCGCGTCGAGCGGGTGCTTCAGCGCCTCTTCCAGCAGCCCGCCGTCGCCGCCCCCGATGATGAGGAGGCGCCGCGGCGCCGGATGGGCCAGCAGGGGGACGTGCGCCAGCATCTCGTGATAGATGAATTCATCTCGTTCCGTGGTCTGCACCGCGTCGTCCAAGATCAGCATGCGTCCGAAGTCCTCGTTGGCGATGATGCGGATCTCCTGAAAGGCGGAACGCCCCCGGTACAGTTCTTCGTCTATCCGGTAGGTGTGGGCAAAGGCCGCCCCACCGGGATCGGTCAGCCACGCGGCGCTCACCGGTCAGTCACCCCCGGGGCCGTCGGCCCCCGGCCAGAGGAGGGCCACCGCCACCGCGCATCCCACGCGTTCGACGAGGTGCTCGGTCACGGCCACGTGGACGTCGTCGAGGCGGAGGTCGCGCTGGGCGAAGGCTTCGTCGACCATGCGGCGCACGATCGCCTCGGCGTTCTCGCCGCTCCCGGTGTGCGAGTGCTCCATGATCACGCCGTAGCTCTCCCGCGAGACGCCGATCCCCAGGGCGGCGGCGATCCGTTCACCCGGGGTGTGGCTGATGATCGAGGCGTAGACAGCAGGGGTGAGCATGCCGGGGAATAATCGAGGCAGAGGAATGATGCGCGCTCCCGGAGGGAAGATGCTGGTCACTCGGATGAAGTTCAGGTTGGCGATCCCCGCGTCCATCAGGGCCCGGTCAAAGGCGTTGAGTTCGGTCCGTCCTTCCCCTGCGCCGGCCACCAGGCTGACGGCTTTGGGCAGTTCCCACATAGAAGACCTCCCGTCAACGCCTCTCATCATCCCATGAGGGATTGGCCCGTCAAGGGCGAACTCTTTTCAGAGATGATCCGTCCGGCGGCGGTCCTGCTCATCGCGGCTGCTCTCTTCCTGGCGATCCCGGTCGGGCTGCCGGCGCAGTCCTCCTTCGGCTTCGGCGCCGTGGAGGTGGCCCCGGCCTCCTTCGCGCCGCTGCGCGCGGCCGGCGTGCGGACGGTGAAGATCCTGGCCGACTGGAGCGCCATCGAAGCGACGCGCGGGACGCCGGTCTGGAGCGGTCTCGATGGCGCGGTGAACGCGGCACGCAAAGAAGGGTTGCAGCCGGTCCTCGTGCTGGCCTTCACCCCGGCCTGGGCGTCTCTGGCCAGCGGAGAGGATCTCCGGCAGGCGTCGATCGCGACGCGCACCCCGCCGAAACGAATCGCCGACTGGGAGCGCTTCGTCGCCGCGGCGGTGCGCCGCTACCGGGAGGCGGTACGCGAGTGGCAGGTTTGGACCACGCCCGCCCTGCCGCACTTCCGCGGGACCGCCTCCGAGTACCTCGCTCTGGTGGCGGCGGCGCGGCGCGCCTCGCTGGCCGCCGATCCGGGAAGCCGCATCATCATGACCTCGCCGCCGGGCATCGACCTCTCGCACGTGCAGCGCGCCCTGACCCAGCAGGCGAGCGCCATTTCCATCATCTCGGTGATGCCCAACGGGCTGTCGCCGGAGGAGTGGCTGCGCCCGCTGGCGGTCCTGCGCGGCCGCGTCCTCGCCCGGACCGATCGGCCGGTGTGGCTGGAGTGGCGTCCCGAGCGCGCCGACCTCGCCGATGGTTCGGCCGCCGTGCGCGCCGCCGCGGTGGCGCGGGCGGTCGGCATCGAACGCCTTTTCCTCTCCGCGGACCTGCGGCGGCTCGATGCCACGGCGCGCGCCGCCCTGGAGACCTTGGAACTCCTGCCCTTCACCGGGTATCTTCGCCGCGCCCCGGGCGTCTATGCGTTGGCCTTCGGCGCCGGGGAGCGCGCCGCCCTACTGGCGTGGCACGACGGCGCCGGAGCGGCGTCGCTGGAACTGGCCATGCCGGCGGGCGCAAGGATCCAGCCGCTGGACGGCCGTCCCGCGCCCGCGGTGGCTGAGGGCAAGGTGACGCTCGCCCTGGCGGCGGCGCCGGTCCTGGTCAGCGGGCTGGCCCCGGCGGTGGTCGAGGAGGCCCGCGCCACATTGGCCCAGCGCGGCCCGCTGCTGCCTCTGCTGGCTCCCGACCGCGACTTTACCTCCGCGTCGGAAGTGACGGTGCGCCTGGCGGGAAGCAGCGTCGAACGCGGCCTCTATAACGTCCTCCGGACGCGAAAGAACGGCGCGGTCGAGGTCGTCCAGGTGGGCGCCGAGGAGGCGGTGCGGGTCCCGTCCAAAGGTGAAGCCGCTTTCGTCTACTTCGACGTCGATGACACCTTCATTTTCTTCAACGACGGCCGCTCGACGGTGGAGGTGACCGTGGAGGTCGTCGGCGCGCGCGCCGCGCAGAACCTTGGGTTCAACCTCTTCTATGACGGACGCACGGGCTACCGGTTCAGCCCCTGGCAGTGGGTCGAGGTCAAGGAGGGGTGGGTCAGTTACACGTTCCGGCTGGAGGACGCCAGTTTCGCCAACACCTGGGGCTGGGACTTTGCCATCAACGCCGGCGCGCAGCGCAAGGAAGATCTGACCGTCCGCTCGGTGACGGTACGGAAGGTAGGCCGCTAACTCCCGTCGAACCGCATCTCCAACATTTCCGTCAGAACCGAGGAGGAGAACGATGTCGAGGCGACTCGGAGCGATCTTGCTCGTCCTGGCTCTCACCCTGGCCCTCACGATTCTGCCCGCGGGGGCTCAGGCCCCGCCGGTTCCCGCCACGCTCAAGGTGGGGGCGCTCTTCGACCTCACCGGCCCCACCTCGGACGTGGGCGTGGACTACAGCAAGGGGGTCCTCGACCACTTCCGCTACATCAACGAGGTCCTGGGCGGCATCCGCGGCCGCACCAAGATCGACCTGGTCTGGGCCGACTACGCGTACCGCATCCCGGAGAGCCTGACCCTCTACCGCAAGTACCGCGACGTGGACAAGGTGCAGGCGATCGTCGGCTGGGGCACCAATGACACCGAGGCGCTGAAGGAGCAGATCGCCGCCGACCAGATTCCCTACATCTCGGCCTCGTATTCCTCGCATCTGAACGATCCGTCGAAGACGCCCTACAACTTCTACCCGGTCAGTTCCTACTCCGACCAGATCCGCGCCGTCCTCAAGTATGCGCGTGAGCTGGCCCGCCGCGAGGGGATCGCCCGCCCCAAGTTCGTCTTCGTCTACCCCGACCACCCCTACGGCCTGGCGCCGATCCCGGCCGGCAAGGACTACGCGAAGGAATTGGGCTTTGAGGTTGGCCCGGACCAGATCGTCGGCCTGGGCGCGCTGGAGGCCCGGTCCCAGGTCTCGGCCGTCCGCGCCTTCGGCGCCGACTTCGCCTGGATCGGCGGCACCACCAACTCCGCCTCGGTGATCGTGCGCGACGCCAGGCAAGCGGGGCTGCGCACCCGCTGGTTCGTCAACGTCTGGGGCTTCGATGAGAACATGATCAAGCTGATCGGCCCCGCCGCGGAGGGTGTGTTTGGCAGCACGCCGCACGCCTACTTTGGCGAGCCGGTTCCCGGCATGCGCACCCTCTTTGACGCCTACCGGCGCTTCCAGGGCAAAGATGTGCCGCAGTTCCAGTGGGGCACCACGCAGAGTCCGTACATCGCTTCCTACACCCGGGGCTGGCTGAACGTCTACATGCTGCGGCGGGCGTTGGAGACCATCGTGGACAACTGGGCCACCTACTCGCGGCTGGGCGGGTTCGATGGGCCGGCGGTGCGCTCGGCGCTCGAACTGCTGAAGGAGTGGGACCCGGACGGACTGGCCCCCGCGATCACTGTGACTCGCACCGACCACCGGCCCAGCACGACCACACGGATCATGACGGTGCGCAACGCGCGCATCGTGGTCGTGGAGTCGGTGACGGTGGAACGACGGAAAGACTGGCTGGGCTACTAGGCGCCGCGGCCCGGCCGCGTGCTCACCCTCAACAACATCGAGGTCGTCTACGGGGGGACCATCCTCGTCCTCAAGGGGGTCTCCCTTTCGGTCCCAGCAGGACGAATCACGGCCTTGATCGGCGCCAACGGCGCCGGCAAGACCTCCACGCTCAAGGCCATCTCCGGACTGGTGCGCCTGGAGCGCGGCGAGGTCACGCGCGGCTCCATCGAGTTTGAAGGACGGCGGATCGAGAACTCCCTACCCGAGGACGTCGCCCGCCTGGGGATCGTGATGGTTCGCGAGGGCCGGCGGCTTTTCGAAGAACTCACCGCCGAGGAGAACCTCCTGGTGGGGGCCACGCTGGGCGGGCGAGTGCGCGAAGGACTCGAACTGGTCTACGGCTATTTCCCGCAGTTGCGCGAACGGCGGCGCGTGCGGGCGGGCTACCTCTCCGGCGGGGAGCAACAGATGCTGGCGATCGGGGCGGCCACTATGGCGCGCCCGCGGTTGCTGCTCCTCGACGAACCGAGCCTGGGCCTGGCGCCCCGCGTGGCGCACGAGATCTTCACCCTCGTCCAGCGGCTCAACGCCGACGAGGGGATGACGATCTTTCTGGTGGAGCAGAACGCCAAGATGGCGCTCCAGCTGGCAGAGTACGGCTACGTCATGGAGAACGGCAAGATCGTCCTCGACGGACCGGCCGAGCGGCTGCGCGAGGACGCCGACGTGAAGGAGTTCTACCTGGGGATGAGCAAGAGCGGGCGCCGTCGCTTCACCGAGGTGAAGTCCTACAAACGGCGCAAGCGCTGGCTGGCCTAACTGTTCGAGTCCCGGTTCAATGGCTGAAAGGCCACAGATCGAGGTAGCGCTTGAACTTGCGGAAGAGCGTGGCCAGTCCGCCGGGTTCCCAAATCAGCAGGCCGATCAACAGCGCCCCGAAGATCACCTCCCGGGCGGGGGTGGCGGCCTTGCTGAGCGCGGGGACCCAGACGACCAGGGCGGGGAGGACGATCTTCAACCCCTGACCGAGCAGGATGACGAAGGCGGCCCCCAGGTGCGGTCCCCACACGCTGGTCAATCCGCCGATGACGATCATAGCGATGTAGTCGATGGACTGCACCAAGGAGAAGTGCTCCGCGCCGATGACGCGGTTGTAGTGGGCGAAGAGGCTGCCGGCGATGCCCGCGTAGAAAGCGGCCAGGGCGAAGGCCAGGGTCTTGGCGGAGAGCAGGTTGACGCCGAGGACCTGGGCGGCGTAGTCTCGGTCGCGCACCGCCATCAGGGCGAGCCCGATCCGCCCCCGCGCGAGGTTCGCCGCGAAGACGCCGCCGGCCAGCCAGATCGGCAGAAGTACGTAATAGAATTGCGTTTCGGTCCGGATCGTCCACCGGCCGAAGGCTGGTGGGGGCACGACGTTGCCGGCCATCCCCCCGGCGGTGTGGATGATCACGTACTCGGTGATGAACTGGAAGGCCAGCGTGGCGATCGCCAGATAGAGCCCTTTGATCCGCAGCGAGGGCAGCCCCACCACGGCGCCGATGGCAAACGCGATCAGCCCCGCCAACAGGAAGGCGATGGGGAAGGGGAGGCCAAAGCGGGTCGTCGCCACCCAGGAGGCGTAGGCGCCCACCGCCATGAAGGCAGCGTGCCCCAGGGAGATCTGGCCCGCGAAGCCTGTCAACAGCGAGAGACCCACCGCCCCCAGCGCGAAGATGCCGATGGAGTTGAGCAGGAAGAGATACCGTCCTATCCACAGCGGCGCCAGCGCCAGCACCGCCGCGAGGAGCAGAAATCCCACCTGATGGAAGCGGGTGTCCAGGAGAGCCATGTCCCGCGCGTAGGCGGTCTTGAAATCGCCGGCGGGGCGTACGCTCATGGCCGCTGGTTCAGAGCCGCTCGATGTGCTCCGTGCCGAAGAGCCCGTACGGCCGGATCATCAGGACCAGGAGGATCACGACAAAGGGGGTGATCTCCTTGAATCCGTAGAGCGAAAACCCGGAGAAGCGGACGTTCGCGTCGATGTAGCCGCCGATGACGTTCTCGATCACGCCGATGAGGAAGCCGCCCAGGATCGCCCCGGGGATGGAGTCCAATCCCCCCAGGATCACCGCGGCGAGGGCCTTCAGCCCGACGAGGCCCACCGCAAAATTCACCCCCAGCCACAATCCTAGGAGGATGCCGCCCACCGAGCCGGCGATGGCGGCGAAGGCCCAGGCGTAGGCAAACGCGCGCTTCAGGCTCACCCCCAAGGTGGAGGCGGTGAGCTGTTCGTTGGCCGCCGCGCGCATGGCGATGCCCCAGAGCGAGTAGCGGAAGAACAGCGAGAAGCCCGCCAGCAGGAGCAGGGCCACCGCGGCGCTCCAGATGCCCACCTGCGGGATGACGATGCTCCCGAGCGTGACGACTCCGGTGGGCACCGCCGGCGGGAACTGGCGCGTGGCGCCACCCCAGAGGCCCACCATCGTGCCCCGGATGATGTACCCGAGAGCCAGGGTGACGATAATCACCGAGAGGAGGGACTGGCCGAAGAGCGGGCGCATCACCGTGCGCTCGACCGCAAACCCCACTCCGGCGGAGGCGACCAGCGTCCCGATCACCCCCAGCGTGAAGGCCAACGCCACGGGCACATCGAGGGCCCGGGTGAGGGCGATCGCCAGATAGGCGCCGAAGAGGACGAGTTCGCCGTGCGCCAGATTGAGGATCTTCGTGGACTTGTAGAGGAGGGCAAAGCCGAGCGCGATCAGGGCGTAAATGGACCCCACCGCCAGACCGATCACCACACCCTCAAGCACGAAGGTGAGGCTCATCCAGCTACGTCGCGGATCTGCATGACGGCTTCGAGGTCCGCCGTCCTCCCGTCCTCGTAGCGCACCGTGAAGGTGGCGCGGAAGTGATCCCGTCCCTCGGAGATGGCGGCCAGGAGATCGGTGTAGCGGCGGGCGATGTACGCGCGGCGCAGTTTGCGCGTGCGGGTCAGCTCGTCGTCGTCGGGATGGAACTCTTTGTAGAGGGAGACGAAGCGATGGATGCGCCACTCCGGTTGCAGGCGCGCGTTGGTCTCGGCGACCAGGGTGGCCAGCAGGGCCAGGACCTCCGGTTTCTGAGAGAGGTCCGTGTACGACGTATAGGGGAGCCCCCGGTCTTCCGCCCACTTGCCGACGTTGCCCAGATCGATGTTCAGGATGGCGGCCAGAGAGGGTTGGCCCTCGCCGACCACCATCGCCTCCTGGAGATAGGGGGTGAACTTGAGCATGTCCTCGATGACGCGGGGGGCGACCCTCGTCCCGTCCGCCTTGGCGATCATGTCCCCCATCCGGTCGAAGAGAATGACGTCGCCGCTCGGATCGAGCGTGCCGTGGTCGCCGGAGTACAGCCACTCGTCGCGGAGGGCGACCCCGGTCGCCTCAGGGTTGTTGTAGTAGCCGAGGAAGACCGAGGGGCTGCGGCTGAGGATCTCTCCCTCGGAGGAGAGGCGGACCTCGGTCTGGGCGATCGGCGCCCCCATCGTCCAGAAGCGCACCTGGCCGTCCCGGTGCACACAGGAGATCCCGGCGATCTCGGTCTGGCCGTAGATCTGCTTCAGGTTGAGCCCCATGGCGCGAAAGAACTTGAAGTAGTCCGGCCCCAGCGACGCCCCGCCGTTCCACGCGGTGCGCATCCGCGTCATGCCGATCTTGTCCAGCAGGGGGCGGTAGACCATCCAGTAGCAGGTCCGCCACAGCGCCCGCCGCCAGCGCGGGACGGGCCGGCCGTCCGCCTCCAGTTCCACGATGCGCTGTCCCAGCGCCAGCGCCCAGCCGTAGACCGCCTGGCGCAGGCGGCCCGCGTCCATCATCCGCACCGTCACGGCCGAATGCAGCCCCTCATAGATGCGGGCGGGGGCGAAAGTGAAGTGCGGCCCGATCTCCCTGAAGTCGCGCTGGGCCGTCTCCGGTTCCTCCGGGAAGTTCACGGTGAAGCCCACCAGCTGGTGGAGGCTCGTGCTGAACATCTGCTCTCCGATCCAGGCGAAGGGCAGATAGCTCACGAACTCGTGGTCGGCCGAAATGTGCGGTTCGACCGCCAGGAAGTTCTCACCCTGCGCCAGCAGGTTACGGTGGCTGAGCATGGCCAGCTTGGGCAGGGCGGTGGTGCCGGACGTCTGACAGAGGAGGGCGACGTCGTCGGGGCGCCCCTCGGCCGCCCGCGCCTCGAACCACTCCGGCGCCCGCGCCGCCCCCTCGCGTCCCGAGGCGATCAGGTCGGTGAAGGCCACCAGCTTCGGATGGCGGTAGCGCCACATGCCCCGCCAGTCTTCCACGATGATCCTTTCTAAGCGGGGCAGGCGAGCCTCCATGTCGAGGATCTTGTCCGTCTGCTCCTGGTTCTCGCAGAAGACGAAGCGCGCCCCGGCGAAGTCCAGCAGCTCGGCCAGCTGCTCGGCCAGGCTGTCCTGGTACATCCCGCAGGAGAGGGCGCCGATCGCCTGCGCGCCGAGGGCCAGATAGAAGAGCTCGGGCCGGTTGTCCCCGATCAACGCCACCACGTCGCCGCGGCGCAGACCCAGGGAGGCCAGCCCGTGCGCGCACGCCCTGACGGCCTCGGCGTACTGGCGCCACGTGATCTCGTGCCAGATGCCGAATTCCTTCTCCCGGAAGGCGATGCGATCGCCGAAGCGGGCGGCGTTGGCCAGCAGGCGCCGCGGGAAGGTATCGGGCGCTCCGCTAGCCGCGGGCGCCGGCGCGGCGGTGGCCCGTTCGGGGAGGGTCGTGGTCGCGCTCATGCGACCGTCGCCTCTCCCACGTAGGCCCGCAGGACGTCGGGGTGCTGCTGGATCTCCTGCGGCGGGCCCTCGGCGATCTTCCGTCCATAGTCCATCACCAGCAGGCGGTCGCAGAGGTCCATCACGACTCCCATGTCGTGCTCGATCAGGATCATCGGCAGGCCGCGCACCTCGCGCAGTTCGAGGATGTAGCGGGCCATGTCCGTCTTCTCGTCGGCGGACATCCCGGCCATGGGCTCGTCGAGGAGGAGCACCCGCGGCTCCATCGCCAGGGCGCGTCCCAATTCCACCTTCTTTTGGATCCCGTAGGGGAGTTCGGCGACGCGGTGGTGGCGCACTTCCTCCATCTCCAGGAAGTCGATGATCTCTTCCACCCCTGCGCGGTGCCGGAGCAGTTCGCGCTCGGCGGGACCCCAGTAGACCCCGGTGGCCAGCAGTCCGGTGCGCATGTGGATCAGCCGGCCGGAGGTGATATTGGCCAGCACCGTCATCCCCGGATAGAGCGCGATGTTTTGAAACGTGCGGCCGATGCCCAGGCGCGCGCGCAGGTGCGGGGCCATCCGGGTGATGTCGCGCCCGGTGAAGGCGACGTGCCCACGTTGGGGATGATAGAAACCGTTGACGCAGTTGAGGACGCTGGTCTTGCCCGCGCCGTTGGGCCCGATGATCCCCAGCAGTTCGCCGGCGCGCAGGGAGAAGGTGAGACCATCGACCGCGGTGAGGCCGGCGAAGCGGAGGGTGATCTGCTCGCAGAGGAGGACCTCGTCGACGAGGGGCAGGGGGGGGCCCACGCTGGAGAAATACGGCCCGCTGCAGAGCGCTTCCTTCCCGCAGAGGCGTCGGTGCCCTCGCGGCGAAATCGGAGGGCGTGACGACATTCTTCCATCCCACGGAGGCCCTGCCGCGCGCGGAGTGGGACCGCCTGATGGCCGAGAGGCTTCGCGGGACGGTCGCTCACGCGTACGCGCGTACCGCCGCGGGACGCCGGGCGGTGGACGCCGCCGGAGGCGGGGCGGCGTTTCGTGGCCCTGACGATCTCGTCCGGCTGCCGCTGCTGCGCAAAGGATCGCTGCCCGCCCTGCAGTCGGCCGACCCTCCCTTTGGAGGATGGAACGCGCTGCCGGTGGATCGGCTGCGCCGCGTCTTCGTCTCACCCGGTCCGATCTATGATCCGGAAGGACCGGCGGAGGATTACTGGGGGTTCGCGCCGGCCCTCCATGCCGCGGGCTTTCAGCCCGGAGATCTGGTGCTCAACACCTTCGCCTATCACCTCACCCCCGCCGGTCACATGTTCGACGGCGCCCTCGGCGTCCTCGGTTGCGCGGTCATCCCCGGCGGGGTCGGCAACACCGAGGCGCAGATCCGCACCGCGCGGGAGCTGCGCCCCCGCGGCTACATCGGCACGCCCTCCTTTCTGGCCACGCTCTTGGAGAAGATGGACGGCGAGGGGCCGTTTCGGGTGGCTTTCGTCTCGGGGGAGATACTCACCGCGACCCTACGCGCCGATCTCGAACGGCGGGAGGTGCGGGTGAGCCAGGGCTACGCCACGGCGGACGTGGGCCTGATCGCGCACGAGTGCGAGCGGCGCGATGGGCTGCACCTCTCCGACCGGGTCTTCGTGGAGATCGTCGATCCGGAGAGCGGCCAACCCGCGGGCGGGGGAGAGGCGGGGGAAGTGGTGGTGACCTTCCTCAGCGAGGTCTACCCGCTGCTACGCCTCGCCACCGGCGACCTTTCGGCGCTGGATCTGGGATCCTGTCCTTGCGGCCGCGGTTCGCCGCGGCTCAGCCGCATGCGGGGACGGGTGGGCGACGCGGTCAAGGTGCGGGGGATGTTTCTCCATCCCAACGAGGTCGCCCTGGCGCTGGCCGGCCTCCCTCAGGTGCGCCGGTATCAACTCGCGGTCACGCGCGACGCGCATCAGGACCGGCTGACCGCGCGGGTCGAGCTGGCCGAGGCGGCGGAGGAAACGGCCGCCACGGCGGTGGCCGATCGATTGCGCGAGATCACGCGGCTGCGCGCCGAGGTGGAAATCCTCCCCCCGGGGACGCTGCCGGAGGGGGCCGCGCCGATCGTGGACGAGAGGCAGTGGGACTAGGTGCTGAGTGCATCGTTGTGGCCGCCTGGGTCAGGACGGAGTGGCCGCTCTGTGAAGCGTTGTGTATGATACGGAATAGTTGACGGCCCGGCCAGCGGGCGACTGACCAACGCGAGTCCGAGGTCTGGCGCTCGGCCCGCCAAGCAGTGTTTCCCAAGAGGCTGCCGGCTGCGCGACTGCGTTGCCGACTCCATGACGGCGGGGGGCTCATGTGGGTCCTCGGCTGGTGCGTGCCCGCAGGTCTGAGCGGAGGCCGTCGCGATCGCTGTGAACTCGCGGGGTGGGGTTAGAGGAGGTGGGTAGGGTGACAGAAGTGCGGGTCGGCAAGGACGAGAGTCTGGACAGCGCGCTGCGGCGGTTCAAGCGTCAGGTCAAGCGTTCGGGAGTCCTCAGCGAAGCGAAGCGTCACGAGCACTACGAGAAGCCCAGCGCCAAGCGACGGCGCAAAGCCGCCCGACGGAGACGCAGCGGCCGCTAGCCGTC
>JBOGSD010000028.1:0-2372 GCA_050695215.1 bacterium | reverse complement strand
TTGGCGCGGTAGTCCGCCAGCGTGCGCGCCGCGTGAGCGGCGAGGGGGGAATCGGCGTAGATGGTGTCGCCGATGAAAAGGAAGAGATCGAGCGGCTCAGCGGCCAGCGCGTCCAGCAGCCCAAAGGCCTCGCCCGATCCCTTGCTCCAGTTCGTGCTGTCGGCGTCGCCGGAGAACGCCAGCCGGACGTCGGCGCGGCTGTCTGGCGGCGGCGGCGTGACGAAGGTCCCCGTCTCCGAGTAAACCGTCCCACCCACCTGAAAGCGGAAGTAATAGCGGGTCCCCGGCCGAAGTCCGGTGGCGGTGTATTTGAGGAATCCGCCGCGCTCGGCGGATGGCGTGGCCTCGGCCGAAAAGGCGAGCGCACTGAAACGCGCGTCCACTGAGACCTGCGCCGCCACGTCCAGCGGTGGGGGACGGCGGGTCCAGAGCACGGCCGACGTCGGCGTCACGTCGCCCGCGGCGAAGCCGTGCGGGAAAAGGAAATCCACCTGTGAGAACGCGGGGGGGACCATGACGGCCAGGACGACCGCCACGATCCCCGGGATGGTCCGGCGCACGCTGTGAGGTTCGGTCCTCGGCGCGGATGGCCCTTGTGAGCGACGGGTCGGGGCCTAGACGACGCCGGCGCTGCGGCGGACGAACCGGCGGAGGAGCCACCAGCCGGCCACGATCAGCAGGGCCAGGGGGACCAGTGCGCTCGCCAAGATGACCAGCTTCTCCACGCCGGCCAGCAGTTGGCGCACCGTGCCGAGAAAGGCCGTTTGGACCCTCAGGAAGGAGGCGCCGAAGTCCCAGAAGATCGCGCCTCCCTGCTTGCCCTTCTCCCGCAGCGTCACCTGGATGCTGGACATCTGCACACGGTTGGCCAGGAAGCGCTGGCGGCCGGTCAGCTGCTCGATCTCCCCGCGCACGCGGGAGAGTTCCTGCTCGATAGCCAGCAGGTCCGCCACGCGCGAGGCGCGATCCATGAAACTGACCAGCTGGCGCTCGTGGGCTTCCAGGTTGCGGACGCGCGCCCGCAGGTCGACGACCTCCTCGGTCACGTCCTCACCGCGCACCTGGCGCCCCGTCACCTTGCCTAGGGCCTCGATCTCCTCCAGCGCTGCGGCGAACCGGAAGGCGGGGATGCGAAGCAGGAAGGTGCCGGACGGCGGCGCTCCCGGCGAGATGGTCGAGTCGGAGACGAACCCACCCACCGCCTCGGCGATGCGCACCAGCGCCCTGGAGCCGTCCTCGAAGGCGACGACCTCTACGTCGAGCGTCGCGCTGCGCACGACCTGGCGCCCCACCGGCAGCCGGCTAATCCCGGGCGCGGCCGGAGCTTGCGCCTGCGGCGCCGCAGTGCCGACGGGCTGGACCCCCACCGAGTTGTCGCTCGCCCGGCCCACGCGCTCAAGCGCGCGGGGGCCCTCCCCCTCCGCAGCATCGCGAGCGGCGAATCTGTCTCTCCGGTCCTCAGCGGTGAACTGCGCCAGCAGGTTCATGGAGAAGAGACCGACCATGATCACCGCCGCCGCGGCCAGCGCCGTCCGCCAGGTCGGCTGGCGCAGACTCCACAGCCACTGTCGGGTGACACCGCCGAGCAGGCGGCCACTCGGCGTGCGCTGGCCCTCCAGGCGCGCCACGACGGCGGCCCGCAAGCCGGCCGGGGCGCCGACCGGTTCCAGGCCCCCCACGAGCGCAACGGTGCGCCGCAGGCCGGCGAGGGTCTCCCGGCAGGGGTCACAGCCGGCGAGGTGCGCCTCAATCCGGCGCCGCTCGTCGGGGGCGACCTGCCCGTCGAGGTACCCCGAAAAGACTTCCACGAGGGGATGATCCATCATGATGTTTCCTCCCTGGCAGTGGCCCCCGGAGCGAGGTCGATGAGCAGCACGCGCAGGGCGTCCCGGGCCCGGCTCAACCGGGAACGCACCGTGCCGACCGGGATGCGGAGCACCTCGGCGATCTCCTCATAGGCCAGCCCTTGCAAATCGCGCAGGACGATGATGACGCGGTGGTCGGGCGCCAGCCGGCCCACCGCCTGGTGGACCCGCCGCTGCAACTCGCTGCGTTCGGCCTCGGGCTCGGGGTTGCCCGACGAGGCCGGCAGCGCCACGTCGTCCAGCGACACCGGCGGGATCTGAGGGCGCCGGCGCACCAGGTCGAGGGCGGCGTTGACGGCGATGCGGTGCAGCCAGGTGCTGAAGGCCGACTCGTGACGATAGCGAGAGAGCGCCCGAAACGCCTTGAGGAAGGTCTCCTGGGCGGCGTCCCGAGCATCATCGGCGTTCCCGGTGATGCGGTAGGCGGCATGGTAGATGCGGTCTTCGTGCGTGGCCAGGAGCCGGTCGAAGGCCTCCAGGTCTCCGCGCTGGCTGCGCGCGATGAGG
>JBOGSD010000027.1:0-9632 GCA_050695215.1 bacterium | reverse complement strand
ATCTCCCCGTTCATCGCCGACGGCGTAGCCGAACAGGCTGTCGTGCCAGGTCAGCGGACGGCCGATGGCCCGCGCGTAGGGATCGAGCAGCAGTTTGTGCGGATTGAACCGGTGGCCCGCCTCCGGCTCGTAGGGGCCGTGCACCCGGTAGCCGTAGAGGCCTCCGGCGCGCAGGTCGGGGAGATAGCCGTGCCACACCGGCCCGGTCCGTTCCGGCAGCGTCACCGTGACCGTCTCCGCCGCGGCGCCGCCGACCAGCACCAGGTCGACGCGCTCGGCGTGCTCGCTGTAGAGGGCGAAATTCACGCCGCGCGGATCGGGCGTCGCGCCCAGCGGATAGGGCCGCCCCGGCCAGGTCTTCATCCCTGTCATCATACCTGCCGCGTGCCGATGGACAGATCGGGGTCGCGTCAACCGGCGCGCCGGGGGTATAGTGAAAAGGTCCAAGACGATCCAGCGCCTGCCGCCACCGGCGGCAAATTTCCTGGCGGGAGGGACGTGGCGCCATGTATCCGTTTGAACTGCCCAAGCTGTCCTATCCGTACGATGCGCTCGAACCGCATGTCGATGCCCAGACGATGGAGATCCACCATACGAAGCACCACCAGACCTACGTGAACAATCTGAACGCGGCCCTGGAGAAGCATGCCGACCTGCACGGCCCGGGGGTGGAGGATCTCCTGGCCAAGCTGAAGTCGCTCCCCGCGGACATTCAGACCGCCGTGCGGAACAACGGCGGCGGACACGCCAACCACACCCTCTGGTGGCAGTACATCTCCCCCGGCGGCGCCGGCAAACCTTCCGGCACGCTGGCCAAGGCCATCGACGCCGCCTTCGGCTCCTACGACGCCTTTACCGAGCAGTTCACGAAAGCCGCGACCGGGCGCTTCGGCTCCGGTTGGGCCTGGCTGGTCATGGGGAGCGACGGGAAGCTGGCCGTGACCTCCACCGCCAACCAGGACCACCCCGTGCTGGAGGGACTGACGCCGGTGCTCGGGCTGGACGTCTGGGAGCACGCCTACTATCTAAAGTACCAGAACCGGCGCCCCGACTACGTCAAGGCGTTCTGGAACGCCGTGAACTGGGACATCGTCGCCCACATGTACGAGGAAGCCGGCAACAAGGCGCAGATGGCCCGTCGCTGATGTCCCGCTGAGGATCGACGCTGCGCCGGTCCCGGGCCGCCGGCGCAGCGTTCTCCTATGACTCCACAGATCGGCACGCTCCTGGCCATCCTGGCGGCGGCCCTGGTCCTCTTTTCGTTCGAGTGGATCTCCGCGGACGTGGTGGCCCTGGGAGTCCTCCTCGCCCTGGTCTTCTTCAACCTGGTTCCCGCCGACCGCGCTTTTGCCGGATTCGGCAGCGACACGGTACTCGTCATCCTGGGCCTGCTCATCATGACGACGGCGCTGCGGCGCACCGGCGTGGTGGACATCGCCGGCCGCGCCATCCTGCGGCGCACCGGAAGCAGCCCCCGCCGGCTGCCGTTCTTGATCATGGTGGCGGCCGGTGCGCTCTCTTCCTTCATCAGCAACACGGCGACCACCGCCTTCTTTCTCCCGGTGACCTTGGGGGTCGCCGCCCGGGCCAGGATCTCTCCTTCACGTCTCCTGCTCCCTCTGGCCTTCGCATCCATCCTCGCCAGTTCCGTAACCCTGGTGGCCTCGTCCACCAACCTGGTGGTCAGCGGGTTGATGACGCAGCAGCAGTTGCCGCCTATCGGCATGTTCGAGCTCACACCGGTCGGCCTCCCCATCCTCGTCGTCGGGCTGGCCTACCTCGTTCTGATCGGCCGGCGGCTCATTCCGGACCACCCGCCCGCGGAGGAACTGACGGACGTCTTCGGGCTGCGTCCCTATCTCACGGAAATCCTCATCGGCGAGGCGTCGCCGCTGGTCGGCAAGACGCTGGGGGAATCGGGGCTGGGGCGCGACCTCGACCTCACCGTGCTCGAGGTCATCCGGGAGAAGAGCAAGCACATGGCGCCCCGCGCCTCCCTCCGGCTCCAACCGGGGGACGTACTCCTGGTCGAGGGTGAGCGCAGCGAGGTCCTCAAGATCAAAGACGTCGCCGGGATCGACATCAAGGCGGACGTCACACTGGCCGACCCCGACCTGCAGCCGGAGGAGGTCCGGCTGGCCGAAGCCCTGGTCCCGCCGCGGTCGCGGCTGATCGGCCGCACGCTGAAAGGAGTCGGCTTCCGCCAGGCCTACGGGTTACAGGTGCTGGGGGTCAACCGGCACGGCGAGACCATCCGCCGCAAGATCAGCCAGGTCCGGCTGCGCATGGGCGACCTGCTGCTGCTCCAGGGCCCGGAGGAGGCGCTGGCCCCGCTGCTGGCCGATCAGTCGCTGCGGGTGATGGGGGCCGTCCCGGAACGGCGGCCCCATCTCCGCCGGGCCCCCTGGGCGGTGGCGATCTTCGCGGGCACGCTGGCGCTGGCGACAACCGGAGCGCTCTCGCTGCCGGAAGCGGTCCTCCTCGGCGTGCTCCTGATTTTCGTGACGCGGTGCATCACACCGGAAGAGGCCTATCGGGAGGTGGAATGGAAGGCGCTGATCGTCATCGCCAGCATGTTGGTCGTCGGATCGGCGATGGACGAGACGGGGGCGGCCCGCCTGCTGGCGCGATCTCTGGTCGATCTGGCGGGGAACGCGGGGCCGCTCGCCTACCTCTCCGCCTTCTTCGTCCTGACGGTGGTCCTCACCCAACCGATGTCCAACCAGGCGGCGGCCGCCGTCGTGCTGCCCATCGCCATCCAGACCGGCCTGGCGCTGGAGTGGAACCCCCGCACCTTCGCCATGATGGTGGCGGTGGCCGCCAGCACCTCCTACCTGACGCCCCTCGAACCCTCCTGTCTACTGGTCTACGGCCCGGGGCGCTACCGCTTCGCCGACTTTCTCAAGGTGGGCGCGCCGTTGACCGTCCTGATCTACCTGATCGCGATCGCGCTCGTCCCCCGCGTCTGGCCGCTCGGCGCCGGGCCTTAGGCCCGCGCACGCGTGCTCTCCCTCCTCTGCCGGGGCCCTCAGATCCAGCCGCATAGGCGCGCAGGGGTACTCGGTGGGCGGCCCACTCTGTGAGGATGGGCTCGACGATGCGCCAGGATTCCTCCGCCTCGTCGCCTCGGATCGAGAACGTCGGATCTCCCTCGAGCACGTCCAGGAGGAGGCGCGCGTAGGCGGGCAGATCCTGTGGGACCAAATCGGCCTGCAGCGTCAGGTCCTCCAGATCGAAGGGGTCGCCGGCGCCGTTGACGTTCAGGTCGAGCGCCATCCGGTCGGGATCGATCTGAAATCGCAGGACGTTGGGGCGAGGCCCGGCGCGCTCGCCGAACGCCATCGCGGTTACCTCCCGGAAGGTGACGGCGATCTCCCGTCGCTCCCGGCCGAGCGCCTTTCCTGTGCGCAGTATGAACGGCACGCCCGCCCAGCGCCGGTCGTTCACGAAGAGGACCACCTGGGCAAAGGTCTCGGTCGCCTGGGCCGGGTCGACCCCTTCCTCGTCGACGTAGGCCGGCACACGCCGGCCCTCCACCGTCCCGGCGCCGTAACGCGCGCGCACGGTTAGACGCCGCACCTCCTTCGGCCGGAGGCGCCGCACCCTCCGCAGGAGCGCCACTTTGCGGTCGCGGAAATGGCGCGCATCAAGCGTCGCCGGGGGCTCCATCGCCACCAACGTGAGCAACTGCAGCAGGTGATTCTGGATGAGGTCGCGCAGGGCGCCGGCCTTGTCGTAGTAGGCGGCGCGTCCTTCCAGGGCCAGCGTCTCCTCCCAGAGGATCTCGACGGCGCGCACGTGCCGCCGGCTCCAGACCGGCTCGAACAGCCGATTAGCGAACCGCAGACCCAGGATGTTTTGCACCGTCTGCTTGCCGAGGAAGTGGTCCATCCGGTAGACGGCGTCCGGCGGAAACGTCTCCGCCAGCAGCCGGTTGAGCGCCCGCGCGGATCTGAGGCTCTCGCCGAACGGTTTCTCCACGACGATGCGGCTGCCCGCAGCCGGCCCGGCCGCGGCGATCGCCCGCACCGCCGGCGCGAACAGGTCGGCCGGCAGCGCCAGGTAGGCGACGATCGGACCCTTGATGGGATTGAGCGCCGCGGCGATGTCGGAGGGCCGGAGCACGTCGGCGGAGCGGTACCGCAGCCGGCGCAGCAAGGATCGGGGCAGCCGCGGACCCTGCTCCTCCCCGTCGCGCGGCTGCCGCTCGAGCAGGTACCGGCGGAACTTCTCGACGCCGAAATCCTGCCGGCTGATCCCCAGAATGGTAAAGCCGCGAGGCAGCTTCCGCGCGCGCTGCAGGCTCGCCAGCGCCGGCATCAAGAAGCGCGAGGTCAGATCCCCCGCCGCCCCAAAGATGACGAGATGGCGGATCACGCCTACACGAGAAAACGACCCGGATTCAGGATCCCCTCGGGATCAAAGGCGTTCTTGAGACCGGCCATCAGCGGCAGAGCCGCCGGCGCGGGCCGCCAGCGCTGGAGGGCGGGAAGGGGAGGCAGCCCCAAGGGGAGGCGCGCGATGAGGAGATGGCCGCCGGAACGCTCCGCCATGGAGGCGAGCGTTTCCACTATCCCCGCAAACCCTTGAGATCCCAGGACCAGCCAGAGCGTCCCGCTGAGGAGGTCGGCTGCCATCTCGGCGGATCCGGCCGCACGGGCCAGCGTCAGCCACGCGCCGGCCAGGTCGCTGCGCGGCAGGATCACCCTGACCAAGCCGTTCGGCCCATCCCACCCGAACGCGTGTAGACGATCCCACATCGACGCGTGTGCGGCCGCCTCGAGACGCCGCGGCTCCCCCCGAGCCAGCGCACGGATCTCGCGCTCTTGCCGCTCGATCACGGCCGGAAACCCTTCCAACCGCACCAGCACTCGCTCCGCGTCTTCGCCCGTCACGCGGTGAGCGGCGGGGCCGTTCAGCAGGGCAATCGCCGTGGGCAGCAGCGGCGAGCCTGCCAGCGCGCCGGCGAGTTGGACCGCGCCTCTCGCCCCGGACGCGTCGCCGCCGTTCGCCCCGATGAGGAGGGTGGTCTCCGCCTCCGGCACCGGCTCCACCCGCGCGGTGATCTCCGTGATGACGCCCAGCGTGCCGAGGGAGCCGACGAACAGCTTGCACATGTCATACCCGGCGACGTTCTTCACCACCTTGCCGCCGGCCTTGACGATCTCCCCATTGCCCGTGACCACGCGCATCCCGATCACCAGGTCGCGGAGGCTGCGGTAGGCGGTGCGCCGGTAGCCGTTGACGTTGCTGGCCACGACCCCGCCCAGGGTGGCCCGCTCGGGGCGGGCGGTATCGAGGACGGCGAACTGGGCGCGCGTGCGCAGAGCCGCCTGGAGGCCGGCCACGGTCATGCCGGCCTGCGCGGTCACGGTCAGGTTCGCATCATCGTGCTCGAGCAGCGCGCCGAACCGGGAGAGGCTCACGCGGACCGCCTCATCGGGGACCGGACCGCCCACCTCCGCATGCGTGCCGCCTCCCACCGGTGTCAGCGGCGTGCGGGTCTCGCGGCACTCCCGTACCGCCTCGGCCACCTCCTCCTCTGACGAAGGATGGAGGTCACGCCCGCCCATAGGCTTCGTCCAGCAGGTCGATGAGATGGACCACCCGCACGTCCACGCGGTGCCGGGCCGCTCCGTAGCGCAGCTGCAGCATGCATCCAGGATTGGGCGCCACGACGACCGCGGCGCCGGTGCGGCGAATCGCGTCCATCTTCTCCGCCAGCAGCGTCTGCGACATCTCGGGGTGGGTCAGGTTGTAGATCCCCGCGCTGCCGCAGCAGCGATCCGAGCCCTCCATCTCCACGAGGTCGGCCCCGATCGATCGCAGCAGCGCCCGCGGCTGCGCCCGCACCTTTTGACCATGCGCGAGATGGCAGGGATCCTGATAGGTCACCCGGAGGCTCCCCGACGGCGGCGCCGCCGGCCGGGACATCTCCGCAAGGACCTCCGTCGCGTCCCGGGTGAGGGCGGCCACGCGCGCCGCGCGCGTGGCGTAGGCCGGATCGTCCTTGAGCAGATGGCCGTAGCCTTTCATCGCCGCGCCGCAGCCGGCCGCGGTGACGACGATGGCATCAGGTGAGGCGGCCAGAAAGGCGTCGATATTGCGGCGGGCCATCGCCCGGGCGGACGCGGCCTCCCCATTGTGGGAGTTGAGGGCGCCGCAGCAGATCTGATCAGGCGGGGTGAACACCTCGCAGCCACTGCGCGCCAGCACCCGCACCGCGGCGTCCTGTACGTCGGGAAACATCACGCTCATCACGCAGCCTGAGAGCAGCGCCACGCGGGCGCGCCGCTCGCCCTCGGCCGGAAAGGTGTGGCCGGGCACAAAGGCCCGCGCCGACACCGGCGGCAGCAGGCCGGCCATCTCGCGCGCCCGCCGCGGAAGGATCGAGGCCACCAGACGGAACAACCCTGACCGCTGCGCGAGGTGCAGCAGCCGGGCCGCCACGCGAAGCCGCCGGGGGTAGGGCAGCAACCGGAGGAGGCCGAGCCGCAGCAGCCGGCGCGCCCACGGGCTCCCGGGAGGCCCCAGCAGCTCGCGCGCATGTTCGGCGATGCGGCCGAATTGGACGCCGGAGGGACAGGCGGTTTCGCAGGCCCGGCACATCAGGCAGAGGTGGAGATGTGCCGCGAAGCGCTCGTTCGGCTGGACGCGCCCTTCCGCCGCGGCGGCGACGAGGTGGATGCGGCCGCGCGGAGATTCCGGCTCGAGCTGGGTCACCCGGTAGGTCGGACAAGCCTGCAGGCAAAAGCCGCAGTGCACACAGGCATCGAGTTCGGGGATGGCCAGCGCCGCCAGGCGGGGGTCGGACGCGCGGCCCGGCGTGGGGATCAGGTCGTGCACGCCGGGGGTCACCGCCACGATCAGATCCAGAGGCCGGCGGGGATGCGCGCCGGCGCCCGCTGCGCTTCGGCACATCCGGGCGGCGTGGGGAATAGTTTGGCGGGATTGAAGCGGCCGTCCGGATCGAAGACGCGCTTGATCGCGGCCATCGCCGCCAAGTCGGTTTCGGAAAAGAGCCACCGCATGTACGCCCGCTTTTCCAGACCGATGCCGTGCTCGCCCGTGAGGCTCCCTCCGGCCTCGACGCAGGCACGCAGGATCTCCTCGCCCGCCGCGATGACGCGGTCCAACTCTCCCTCGTTGCGGATATCGAAGAGGATATTGGGGTGGAGGTTGCCGTCGCCGGCGTGGAAGACGTTGGCGATGAGCACCTGGTGGTCCGCGGCGATCTCACGCACGCGCCGCATGATCTCCGGCAGCCGGCTGCGGGGCACGACCCCGTCGTGCACGTAGTAACTGGGGGCCAGCGTCCCCATGGCCCCGAAGGCAGACTTCCGCCCCTTCCAGAGCGTCTGCCGTTCGGCCTCATCCGCGGCCACCCGCACCGCCCGCGCCCCATTGCGCTCACAGACGGCGCTCAGGCGGCGCGTCGCTTCATCTACGTGCTCGCGCAATCCCTCCACCTCAATCAACAGCACGGCGGCGGCATCGAGGGGGAACCCCAGTGCCAGGCCCCGTTCGACGGCGCGGATGGTCACGTCGTCCATCATCTCCAGGGCGGCGGGGATGATGCCCGCGGCGGTGACGTCGGTGACGGTCTGGGTGGCGGCGTCGAAGTCGTCGAAGATCGCCAGCATCGTCCCGACGGCCTCGCGCGCAGCCATCAGGCGCACGATCGCCTTGGTGACGATCCCCAGCGTGCCTTCCGAGCCGACGAACAGACCGACCAGGTCGTAGCCTGGAGTATCGGGGGTGCGGCCGCCGAGCGTGACCACTGTGCCGTCGGCGAGGACGACCTCCACCCCCAGGACGTGGTTGACGGTCACACCGTAAGCCAGCGTGTGCGGGCCGCCGGAGTTGTTGGCCACGTTGCCGCCGATGGAGCAGGCGGCCTGGCTGCTGGGATCGGGCGCGTAGAAGAGACCGTGCGGCGCGACGGCTTTCGTCACATCGAGATTGACCACGCCCGGCTCCAGCACGGCAACGCGGTTGGGGGCGTCCACCTCGAGGATGCGGTTCATCCTGGCCAGCGTGAGCACGATGCCGCCTTCAGCAGGCACGGCCCCGCCGGCCAGTCCGGTGCCGGCGCCCCGCGGCACGATGGGCACGCCCACGGCCGCGGCCAGCCGCACCACGCCGGCGACCTCCTCGGTCGAGGCCGGCAAGACGACAACCTGCGGCATGACGCGCATGAACGAGCCGTCCTGCTCGTAGACGACGACGTCCTCGGGAGCGGTGAGGACGTAGGCCGGCCCCACGAGGCAGCGGAGATCGTCGAGGAGGCGCGGAGTGGGCACCAGAGTGCCTTATTTCTACGCCCGGGCGCCGCGCTCCCGTGTCTCCCCGGCGGCGGGCGGCAGGACCCCCCTTGGGCCGACGCGAAGCTCGTTGGGATCTTCTCTCCATCCCTCGTGACAATGGCGTGACAGGTCTTCACACCTCGTGGCGCGCGGAGGTCTGATGGGGAACGGCTGGCGGCTGTTTATCGGCGGGGCCTGGGTCGAAGCGACAAGGGGCGGATGGATGGCCGTCCGCAACCCCGCCACCGGCGAGGGGGTGGCCGAGATCCCCGACGGGGGTCCGGACGATGCCCGCCGCGCCGTTGACGCCGCCGCCGAAGCCTTCCCCCACTGGGCGGCCCTCCCGGCCCTCGAGCGCGGTCGTGTGCTCCTGAGGCTGCGCGACCTGATGACCGAGCGCCGGGACGACCTGGCGCGGCTGATCACCCAGGAAAACGGCAAGCCATTTGAAGAGGCCAAACGCGAAGTCACGTTCGCCACCGCCTACTTCGGCTGGTTTGCCGAAGAGGCCCGCCGCGTCTACGGCGAGATCGTCCCGCCGCCGACCCCGTCCAAACGGCTCTGGGTGCTGCGCCAGCCCATCGGCGTCGTCGCCGCCATCACCCCCTGGAACTTCCCGGCCACCATGGTTACCCGCAAGATCGCCCCGGCGCTCGCGGCCGGGTGCGCTGTCGTCCTCAAGCCCGCCAGCGCGACGCCACTGACCGCGCTGATGATCGGCCGCCTCTTCGCCGAGGCCGGAGGGCCTCCCGGCGTGTTCAACGTCATCGTAGGGCGGCGCTCCGGGGGGATCGGCCAGGCCTTCTTGGATCACTCCGCCGTGCGCAAGATCGCCTTCACCGGCTCCACCGAGGTGGGGAAGCGGCTCATGGCCGGGGCGGCGGCGAGCCTGAAGCGGGTCTCCTTTGAACTGGGGGGCAACGCGCCCTTCATCGTCTTCGACGATGCCGACCTGGAGGCCGCCACCGAGGGCGCCGTGGCCATCAAGTTCCTGCGCGTCGCCGGGCAGTCGTGCATCTGCGCCAACCGCATCTACGTGCAGGAGTCCATCGCCGACCGTTTCATCCCCGCCTTCACCGATCGCGTGCGGGCGCTGCGCGTGGCCCCGGGGTTTGAGCCCCAGGCGCAGATCGGGCCGCTGATCAACGGCGAGATCCTGGGCAAGGTCGCGGGCCTAGTGGAAGACGCGGTGGCGCAAGGCGCGCGCGTGGCCGCGGGCGGGCGGCGCCTCACCGAGGGCGCGCTGGAGCGGGGCCTCTTCTACGCCCCCACCGTGCTGACCGCCGTGCGCGAGGAGATGGCGGTGGCGCGGGAGGAGATCTTCGG
>JBOGSD010000026.1:0-1662 GCA_050695215.1 bacterium | reverse complement strand
GCCTGCAGCTGCCGCAGCAGGCCGGCGACCTGATCGGCGGAGCCCTGCCGGAACTGGGTCAGACGCAGGTAGCCGATATTGGAGGCGATCATCCGGCCCGTGGCGGTGGGTTGGACGATGCGGGCGCGCACCAGCGTGGCCGTAAGCGACTCCCCCGTCGCCGGCCGCGCCAGACCGAGCGTGACCGCAGTGCCTTCCTCGCCCGCGATCAACTGCCGCACTTCCGTGAGGGAGCGGCCCTCCACCGAGACCCCGTTCACCATCGTGATGACGTCTCCCGGGAGGACGCCGCCGTCGGCGGCGGGCGAGCCTTCCAACACGCCCACGATGACCACACGGCCGTTCTGCTCGGTCAACTGCACGCCGATTCCGACGAAGGGCTGCGGTTCCTGCTGCGCCTCGTTGAAGCGGGCCTGCTCCGCCGGCGTGAGGAAGAGCGTGTTGCGGTCGCCGACGGCCTGGACCATGGCTTTGGTTGCCGCGGAGGCGACCTCCGAAGGGGCAAGGCTGGCCGGCACCTTGTCCATCGCCTGCTGCAGGCGGGTGAGCAACGCTTGGAGGTCCGTTCGCTCGTTGCCCGTGAACGTGAGGGTGGCCGAGAACTCGACGCCGACCCCACGCAGAGCCCGCTGGGCCCCTTCGGCCGCGGCTTTGAGCAGCACCTGGTAGGACGGCGGGGTGTAGGCCTCCTCGATGATCAGCCGGAAAATCTGCGAGAGGATCTGGAGACCCGCGGCGGCGTGCGGTGGGGTCGTTGCAGGCTGGGCCATGACCGCCGGGGTTCCGGCGGGATGCAGGATCGCCACCGCCAGGATGACGGTGAGGACAAGCAGTCCCGCCGGCGCTCGTCGTCGCATCTCAGACCTCATGGAAACGTCTCGAAAGTCTCACCCAGAAACGACGCGAAGGCCTCACCCACGTCACCGGAAGTGTGTGGGAGATTTTCTCATACCACCGAACGGACGGCGGCATCAAACGGTTCCCCGTCACTCAACGGTCATCCTTCTGCGGGTTGAGCGCGCCGCTCATTTTGTGACAGTCCCATCAAGCGCCAGAACCCGCGCGGGGTGCCGCCCGCCCAGGCGGCGACCCCATGTGGTCACCGGATCCTGGCGGTCCAGCCCCACGTGGTCCAGCGTGATGCCCGCGGCCGCGTAAGGACCGGCGAGGGACTCCTCGACCATCTCATGCCCCCGCCGGCGCGGACCGAGTCTGGCCATCATCGTTGGATCGTCCAGCGCGGAGCCGTTTACCCGGATCGCCAGCGCGGCGCCGGCCTTGCCCAGGCGGGCAATCCCGGCCAGCACCTCCGGGTGCGGCGCCAGGACTCCGCTCAGGAGCGACCCCCACGGCAGATGGATGTGGATCTCATCCGCTAGACCCCACAGGGGCGGAGGCGGTGTCTCCACTACCGCCCGGACGAACCAGGCGTTAGCCGCGCCTCCACGGTTCGGCTTTCGGCCGGCTCGGAAGGAGGCCTCCCGCATCCCCGACGGGTTGGCATCGACCGCCACACAGACCCAGCCGGGCTGGCGGCGCGCCAGCCGGTAGATCCACCGTCCATCACCGGCTCCCAGATCCAGCACCACATGTTCGGCGCGGGCGGCCGCCGCGCGCAACGCGGAGCCCGTGAGAACAACGACCTGTTTCCCACGGACGACC
>JBOGSD010000025.1:0-4887 GCA_050695215.1 bacterium | reverse complement strand
GCCTCGCTCTATCGCAACGAGAGCGCCACCGGCGGGGCCTTGCGCTTTGTCCTCCAAGAAGGCGCCCTGGCGGTGGAGGCGGTCTCCGGCGCGTACCCGCTGGACATCGACGGCGATGGGATCCTCGATCTGGCGGTGCTGCGCGTCGGCGAGAACCTACTCTTCCGCGGGCGGGGGGACTGCCGTTTCGAGCGGGCCAATGACGCCTGGGGCTTCCAGGGCGGCAAGGAATGGACGACCGCCTTCAGCGCGCGGTGGGAGGCCGGTTCTCAATGGCCCACGCTGGCCGTGGGCAACTACGTGGACCGCGACCGGCCCGGCGCCCCGTTCGGCACCTGCCACGACAACCACCTGTTCCGGCCGGCCGCCGGCGGGCGTGGGTTCGCCCCGCCGAAGCCGCTGCGACCCGGGCACTGCCCCCTGTCCATGCTCTTCTCCGACTGGAACCGCTCGGGCCATGCTGACCTGCTGGTGACGAACGACCGGCAGTACTACCGCGGCGGTGAGGATCAATTGTGGCGGATCCGGCCGAGTCAGGCGCCGGTCCTGTACGGCCGGGGCGACGGCTGGCAGAAGCTGGAGATCTGGGGCATGGGCATCGCCAGCCACGACCTCACCGGCGACGGTTACCCCGAGTACTTCTTCACGAGCATGGGCGACAACAAGCTGCGCGGGCTGGCCGGCGGGCCGGAGCGACCGGACTATGCGGACATGGCCCGGGACCGCGGCGTCACTGCCCACCAGCCCTTCACCGGCGGGGATGTGCGGCCGTCCACGGCCTGGCATGCGGAGTTCCGCGACGTCAACAGCGACGGCCTGATGGACCTCTTCGTCGCCAAGGGCAACGTCGAGGCCATGGAGGAGGCCGCCCGGCGCGATCCGAGCAACCTGCTGCTGGGACAGCCGGACGGCCGCTTCGTCGAGAGAGCGGCAGACGCCGGCCTCCTCAATTTCGCCCGCGCCCGGGGCGCCGCCGTCGCCGACTTCAACCTCGACGGGCTGCTCGACCTCGCCGTGCTCCATCGCCGCGAGAACGTGAAAGTGTGGCGCAATGTGGGACGAGGCACGGCGGGCCGTCCCCGAGCGATGGGCCACTGGCTGGCGCTGCGGCTGCGTCAGCGTGGGGGCAACCGCGACGCCGTGGGGGCCTGGATAGAAGTGCGCGCCGGAGAGCGCATGCTTCGCCGTGAACTCACCGTGGGCGGCGGCCACGCCGGCGGCCAGCTGGGCTGGCTGCACTTCGGGTTGGGCGCGGCGCGCCAGGTCGAGGTTCGCGTGCAGTGGCTCCCACAGGGTGGCGGCGGCCTTGAGGGGGGATGGGGTCCCTGGCTGCCCGTCCCCCCCGATCGATTTTTCTACCTCGAACGCGGGACGGACGGCGGGGCGGACCGCGTCGTGCCGTGGAGGGCACCGTGATCGCGATCGGCGCACGGCTTCTCGCCGGACCCCCGAGCGGGCAGGGCGCTCACCCGGCAGGAAGCGGTCACGGCCCTCCGGAATAGAGGGGTGCGCCGTACGACGATTCTAGAGGGGGGATGCCCGTGAGGGTTATGAGGTTTGCGGCAGTCGGCGTCGTCATGCTGCTCGTTCTGGCGACGATGGGCTCGGCCGCCCCGACGCTCACCGTGGGGGTCAGCTGGGCGAACTTCCAGGAGGAGCGGTGGAAGATCGACGAGGCGGCCATCAAGGCCGCGCTGGCCAAGGTCGGCGCGCGGTACGTGAGCGCCGACGCGCAGAGTTCTAATGAGAAGCAGATCTCCGACGTCGAGGGGCTGATCGCCCGCAAGGTGAACGCCCTGATCATCCTGGCCTGGGACAAGGACGCCGTCCTTCCGGCGGTGAACAAGGCCAAGGCCGAGAAGATCCCAGTCATCGGTTACGACCGGCTGATCGAGACGCCGGGCGTCTTCTACATCACCTTCGACAACCGTGAGGTCGGCCGGATGCAGGCCCGCGAAGTGTTCAAGGCCCGGCCGAAGGGCAACTACGTGTTCATCAAGGGCAGCAGCACCGACCCCAACGCCGACTTCGTCCACGGCGGTCAGCTGGACATCCTCAAGGCCGCCATCGACAAGGGCGACATCAAAGTCGTCGGCGAGCAGTACACCGACGGGTGGCGCCCCGAGGTCGCGCAGAAGAACATGGAGCAGATCCTCACTCGGAACAACAACAAGGTGGACGCGGTCGTCTCGTCCAACGATGGGATGGCGGGCGGCGTGATCGCCGCGCTCGCCTCCGTCGGCCTGGCCGGCAAGATCCCGGTCTCAGGTCAGGATGGGGACGTCGCCGCCCTGAACCACGTGGCGAAGGGCAACCAGACGGTCTCGGTCTGGAAGGACGCCCGCGACCTGGGGCGCGCCGCCGGCGAGGTCGCCGTGGCGCTGGCCCAGGGCACCGCCATGAGCAAGGTGAAGGGCGCGATCAAGTTCAAGGGGCCCAGGGGCGTGACGTTGGACTCGATCCTGCTGAAGCCCGTGCCGATCACGTTCAACAACCTGGACCTGGTCATCAAGGCGAAGTGGGTCACCAAGGCTCAGGTCTGCCAGGGGGTCACTCCGGCCAAGGCGCCGGCGGCCTGCAAGTAATGCGTCGCCAGTAGCGCGGGTGCCGCCGGCGGGGCCGTAGCCTTTCCGGCGGCACCTGACTTTCGGGCCCGGGAGAGCGGATGACGGTCGAGACCACCGCGCCAGGCCAGGCTCCCGCCGAGGCTCCACCTCCGGCGCGCTTCGGCCGGATCAACGTCTTCACCCGTTTCGCCGCCTGGGCCGGCCTCGACCCCCGGCTGCTCGGGATGCTGGTCGCCCTCGCCGTCATCTGGATCGGTTTTCACCTGCTCACCGGACGTCTCTTCCTGACTCCCCGCAACCTCTGGAACCTGATGGTGCAGTCCAGCGTCGTCGGCGTCATGGTCGGCGGCATGGTGCTCGTGATCGTCGCCCGCCAGATCGACCTGTCGGTGGGGTCCGTCCTCGGCTTCGTCGGCATGGTGATGGCGTTCATCCAGACGCAGGCGTTCCCGCTGGAGGTGTGGTGGAACCCGCTGGCGACGATCCTGATCGGCCTCTCCGCCGGCGCGCTCATCGGGGCGTTCCACGGCTACGTCGTCGCCTACCTGGAGGTGCCCTCCTTCATTGTCACGCTGGGGTCGCTGCTGGCGTTCCGCGGGGGCGCCTGGCTGGTCACGCAGGGGCGGACGATGGCGCCGCTCGATACCATCTACCAGATTTTTGGCGGCGGCGTCAACGGATCCATCGGCGCCACCTGGAGCTGGATCGCGGGGCTGGCGGCGATGGTCCTCATCGTCTGGTATTCCTTCAGCTCCCGGGCCCGCCGGCGCCGCTACGGCTTTGTCGTGCGGCCGTTGTGGGGGGAGTTGCTCGTCATCGGCCTGAACGTCGGTTTCGTGGCGGGGTTCGTGCAGCTGATGAACTCCTATCCCTACCCGGAGACCACCGTGCCCCGCGGCCTCCCGGTGCCCGTGCTGATCATGCTCGGGCTGGGCGTCCTGATGAGCACGGTGCTGCGCTCCACCAAGTTCTGGCGCTACGTCTTCGCCATCGGCGGCAACCCGGAGGCGGCGCGCTTCTCGGGTATTCCGACGCGGCGAATTACGCTGATCGTCTTTCTGATCATGGGCGTCCTGGCGGCGGTCGCGGGCATCATCGCCACGGCGCGGCTGAACGCCGGCACCAACTCCGCCGGGGAACTCGCCGAACTGTCCGTCATCGCCGCCGCGGTCATCGGCGGCACCTCGCTCTCGGGAGGGGTGGGCAGCATCCCCGGCGCGTTGATCGGGGCAGTGCTGATGGAGAGCCTGCGCAACGGCATGGTCTTGATGGACCTGCCCAGCGCCATGCAGAACGTCGTCCAGGGGGCGGTGCTGGTGCTGGCCGTCTGGCTGGACGTAGTCTACCAACGCTACCGCCGGCGTTGAGGCGGGGCCGCGGAGGAGGCGTCTGTTGAAACACCCACCGCTCGTGGAGATGCGCGGCATCTACAAAGCCTTCGGCGGCGTGCATGCGGTCGAGGACGTGACGGTCGATCTCACCCGCGGCGAGGTCGTCGGGCTGGTCGGCCACAACGGCGCGGGCAAGTCCACGCTGATCAAGATCCTCTCCGGCGTTTTCCAGGCCGACAGCGGCCAGATCTTCATCGACGGACAGGAGGCGGCGATCCGCAGCCCCCGGGACGCCCGCCGCTCCGGCATCGAGACCATCTACCAGAATCTGGCCCTGGCCGACAACCTGGACGCGCCCGCCAACATCTTCCTGGGGCGTGAAATGATGCGCGGCTTTGCCCTCAACGAGGACGCCATGGAAGCGGAGAGCCGCAAGGTGCTGGACCGGCTGCGCATCAGGATCCCCTCCCTCCGCGAATCCGTGATCAGCCTCTCCGGCGGGCAGCGCCAGGCCGTGGCGATCGGGCGGGCGCTCTATTTCGACGCGCGCATCCTGATCATGGACGAGCCGACCGCGGCGCTGGGGCCCGCGGAAGCGCGGCAGGTCGGACAACTGATCAAGCAGCTCAAGGCGGAAGGGGTCGGCATCTTTCTGATCAGCCACGACATCCACGACGTCTTCGAGTACGCCGACCGGATCAGCGTGCTCAAGACCGGACGGCTGGTGGGGACGGTGCGCAAGACCGAGGTCACCAAGGACGACGTCCTGACGATGATCATCGCCGGCACGCAGCCGCACCGCCCCGCCGTGCCGCCAACCGCACAGCAGCAGATTTCTCCGGGCGCGTAGAGCGCGGCGTGGCGGTGACGGTCCGGTTCGTCGAACGGGCTCTGCCGGATCTGCCCGTCCCTGCAGAGGTCCCCACACTCCCCCCCTCGGTCTTCGAAGCTCGCGCCGCCCGCCTGGAAGAGGCCCGTCAGCGCGCCGG
>JBOGSD010000024.1:0-2517 GCA_050695215.1 bacterium | reverse complement strand
TCAGCACCTCCACCGCCACGAGGTCGGCCCCGGGGGCTTCCTTGACCAGCACCGTCAGCCCGCTGGGCAGGACGGTCTTGGTGACCGGCGACGCGGCGTGCAGCACCGGCGGAGGCGCGACCGCCAGCGGCGTCAGGATCAGGGCGGCGAGCAGGATCCCCGGCAGGAAGCGGCCCCGCATCGTCACGGTCTCCTCGGCCGGACCACGGCCACGGCATAGCGCTGCGGGTCGAGGAAGCGCTGCGCCACCCGCTGGACATCGTCCCGGGTGATCTGGCGGATCCGGTCCAGGTAGGTGAGCACGAACTCCACGTCCGCGATCGTCGCGTACTCCCCCAGGACCGCGGCCATGCCGCGACTGGTGTGGCTGCCGACGACGACCTCTCCCTCCAGCAGCGTCTTGGCCCGCCGCAGCTCGTCTTCGGTGATCCCTTCGGCGCGGATCGCCGTGAGCTCGGCGAGAATGGCTTCCTCCGCCCGCGCCTGCGCGTCGGGTTCGCTGACGGCGAGGATCGTGAACAGCCCCGGGTCGGCCAGCGTGCTGAAGGAGACGCTGATCTGCTGGACCAGGCGCAGGCGATCGCGCACCGTGCGGGCGAGACGGGAGGCCTGGCCGCGCCCGAGCGCGTAGAGCAGAACGTCCGCCGCGTAGACGTCCCGGTCGCGCACGCCGGGACCCAACCACCCGAGCCGCATCGTCGTCACGCGGACGTCCGCGTCAATCACCGTCCGCCGGACGGAGGTCAAGGCGGGTTCCGGGGTCGCCGGGATGCGCGGCGGCAGCGCCCCGCGCCACGATCCGTACACGCGACGCACTCTGGCAACCACGTCGTTCGCGTTGACGTGGCCGGCCACCACCACGGTCACGTTCTGCGGAACGTAGT
Organism: bacterium; assembly: GCA_050695215.1. Taxonomy (GTDB): domain Bacteria; phylum Sysuimicrobiota; class Sysuimicrobiia; order Sysuimicrobiales; family Humicultoraceae; genus JACQGZ01. Next base: position 1,633 of record JBOGSD010000024.1, on the reverse strand, counting down.
ACGTCTTGTAAAACGCGAAGAGACCGTCCCGGGTCATCGCTCGAATGACCGGCCGGGTGCCCCCGGGAAACCGGCGGTAGGGGTGGACGGTCCAGACCGTCGTGGAGAGCACGTCGTACGCGCGCGTCGAAGGGATGTCCTCCCGCCGGCTCAGTTCTTCGATCACGACCAGCCGCTCCCGCTCGAACTCTTCGGGGTCGAAGGTCGAGTTCATCAAGGCGTCGGCCTGGATATCAAGCATCCGGTCGAAGAAGCGGCTGGAGGCGACGATGAAGTACGAGGTCCAATCGTACCATGTGGAGGCGTTGAGAATCCCGCCGAGACTTTCCACCTCCCGGCTGATCTGTCCAACCTTCCGCTTCCGCGTCCCCTTGAACAGCATGTGCTCGACGAAGTGGGCCGCCCCGTTCAGTTCCTCGGTCTCGTCACGCGAGCCCACTTTCACCCAGGCGTAGAGGGTGACGATCTCGGCGGCGCGGTTCTCGTGGACGATGACGGTCAGGCCGTTGTCGAGGACGACGCGGACTGGCGCGGGCAGCCTGGTCTGGGCGGTCGCCGGCGCGATGGAGGTGATCAGAGACGCCAGGAGCAGGAAGACCAGGATGCGAGGCATGGTCTGAAACCCGTTTCTGCCCATCCCGGAGCCTTCCCTTCTCCCGCCGTTCGGTGACAGGAATACCTCATCATGCCACTTTCTTCTTTCACGTTCCGCCTACCGGGCCGCAAAGTACCGTCGCTTCGGGTCCTGCGGGCGTGCCGACCTCGCGCACCAGCCCCCGGTCTACAAGACTCGCCAAACGGGTGCGGGTAGCACGCCTGGTGAGCCTGATGACGTCGGCGATCTGCCGGGTTGATAGGCCTTCGCCGCCGGCCAACGCATCCAGGATAGCCCGATCGGTCGGGTCAACCACCGGAGCTGCTGTCTTCTCCATTCGCAGCGTGACCCGGAAGCGCGTGCCGAGTTCCTCCAGCAACGGGGCCGCGAGCCCCGCATCGCGGCAGGCCGCCATCATGCGCTGGATCCCGCTCCCCCACTGCTCGATGAGGCCGAGCTCGTGGAAGACGAGCCCGATGACGCGGTTCCGGAGCTTGGAGATGCCCTGGAGCAGGTCGTCCACCGTGAGGCCGAAAGGCAACAGCCCGGGATTCTCGACTTCCAGGCGGTCGTCGAAGATGGACACCCGGATGGGAGCGCCGCGCTGCGCGTAGTCTGCATGCGCCACGGCGTTGATAATGGCCTCGCGGACAGCAGCGGGCGGCAGATTCCAGCGCTCCTTGCGCCGTACCGGTCCGACCTCCACGCCGTGCAGGGAATGCTTCTGCACGAAGGCGACGGCCGCTTCGACCGCCTGGATGAGATGCAGCCGGATCTCCGCCTGATCTACGATGTGGGCCTTGTCCGTCCCCCGAAACAGGCCGGACTGGACCCAGGCGTCGGGAAAGTGGCGCTCGCGATCCCTGCCGAACAACAGCATGCCGCCGACGGTGGGCACCTTGCGCCCCTGGTGCGTCGTCACCAGGCGCAGGGTCTCCAGGTCCTGCCGCCTGAGCTTACGGACCGGCGCGAATGACTCGGAAGCAGCTCGGAAGTCCAGTGCTTCAGAGCCGAGCTCAGGCATAGCCTGCTCGTCGT
>JBOGSD010000023.1:0-3871 GCA_050695215.1 bacterium | reverse complement strand
CGGAGGTGGCGGAAAATCTTCTTCTGCTTCGCTCGCTTGCTCAACCCGTCCACGGTGAGCATCTCCTCCACGACCTCGTTGACCAGCTGCGGATAGATCGCCAGCAATTCGGGGTGGCGATCGGCCAGCGCCGGCAGGGCGCGATACTTGCGCAGATCCTGGAGGACGAAGGATTGCTCCAGCCGGTCGCGGTAGCCGGACAGCGCCGCCGCGGAGACGTCGCCGCGCCGCTTCGCCTCCACCACGGTCTCGCCGGCCAGCCGGCCCGCCGTCATCGCCAGGTTGCTGCCTTCGCGGTGCAGCCCGTTCACCATCATCGCCGCGTCGCCGGCGATGAGCACCCCATCGCCGAAGAGGTTCGGCATCGCCTCGTACCCGCCTTCAGGGATAGCGTGCGCGGAGTACTCTTGAGGCTGCCCGCCCTCGATCAGCCTGGCCACGAGCGGGTGCTGCTTAAACCCCTCTAACAGCGCGTAGGGGGTGATCTTGGTATGCATGAGGTGGGAGATCAGCGCGCCGATGCCCACGGAGAGGCTCTCCCGGTTGGTATAGATGAAGCCGTAGCCGGCCATCCCCTGGGTGACGCTGCCGTACACCTCGATCGTGACGCCTTCACCGTCGCGCACGGCGTAGCGCTCGTTGATCACCTCGCGGGGCAGGGCAATGATTTCCTTGACCGCCAGGGCCATCTCCGACGGCTCGACGGGGCGGCGCTGCAGGCCGGCCTTCTGCGCCAGAAATGAGTTCACGCCGTCGCAGATGACGACGACGTCGGCGTACACGTCGCCCCCTTCCCGTCCCGCCCGCACTCCGACGATACGCCCGTCCTGGCGGATTACGTCTTCCACCGTCGTGCCGGTGATCAGCAGCGCCCCCGCGGCCTCCGCCTGGGCGGCGAACCAGCGGTCGAACTGCGCGCGGAGCACCGTGAAGGCGTTGGGAAGGGTCCCGCCGGGGGCGCGCCCGGCCGGATCGCCGTCCCCGTGCCCCGCGCTGCGAAAGCCCACGCTGACGGCGGAGGAGGGCGTGACCATCCACACCCGCTCCTCCACGATCACCCGTTCCATCGGCGCCTGCGTGAAGGTCTCGGGGAGCACATCGGCGAGCATCCGGCCGTACATGACCCCGCCCATGACGTTCTTCGCCCCGGGGTACTCTCCGCGCTCGAACAGCACGACGCTGAGGCCGGCGCGCGCCATGGTGATCGCCGCGGCGGCACCGGCGGGCCCGGCCCCTACGACGATCGCGTCGAAACGTTCGGCCGCCACCGACTCCTCCGGCTCCTACTTGCCGATCAGCGCGCCCAGCGGCCGCACCGCCTCGGTGAGCGGCCCCGGCAGGATCCCCAGCAGCAGCACCGCCACGGCCGCGGCGACGATGGTAAAGCGCACGGCGGGGGCGGCGACGATGCTGACCCCGGGCTGCGGCGCGCCGGTAAACATCAGATAGGGCACCCGCAGGTAATAGTAGACCGAGACGACCGCGCTGAGGGCGGCGACCAGGGCCACGGCGAGTTGACCGGCGCCCAGCGCGGCATTGAAGAGGTAGAACTTGCCGATGAACCCGGCCGTGGGCGGCATCCCCGCCAGAGAGGCCATGAACACCGTCATCGCCCCGGCCAGCCAGGGCGCCCGCGCGCCCAGTCCGCTGTAGTCGTCGATCGCGTCGGCCTCCTCTCCCGCGCGCTCCAGCAGCAGCACCACGGCAAAGGCCCCCAGCGTCATGAAGAGATAGACCACCAGGTAGAAGGTCATGGCCCAGGCGCCGTCGGGCGTGCCGGCGGCCACGCCCATGAGCAGATAGCCGGCGTGCGCGATGCTGGAATAGGCGAGCAGGCGCTTCATCGAGCGCTGCACCATCGCCACCAGGTTGCCCAGCACCATCGTGGCGATGGCCAGGACGGAGAGCAGCAGCGTCCACTCTCCGCTGAGCGCCGCCAGGGTGGCGGGGAAGATCCGCAGCGCCGCGGCAAACGCGCCTACCTTGGCGATCACGGCCATGTAGGCGGTGACGGGCAGGGGGGAGCCTTCGTAGACGTCGGGCGCCCAGGCGTGGAAGGGGACCAACGCCGCCTTGAAGGCCAACCCGATCGTCAGCAGCGCCACGCCCGCCCCCAACAGCGGTGTGGATCCGCCTGCCGCCGCCGCCCTCGCCAGGGCGGCCAGGCCCGTGCCTCCCGCCGCCCCGTAGAGGAGGGCCACTCCATACAGGAAGAACGCCGTCGAGAACGAGCCGAGCAGGAAATACTTCATCCCCGCCTCCTGGGAGCGGACGTCGCCCCGCCCCAAGGCCGCCATCACGTAGAGGGGGATCGAGAGCGTCTCCAGCCCCAGGAAGAGGACGATCAGGTCGGCTCCCGCGGCCATGACCATCGCCCCCAGACAGGTCGAGAGCAGGAGCGCGTAGTATTCGCCCCGCTCCAGTCCGGCGCGCCGCAGGTAGTTCGGGCTGAGCAGGGCGGCCAGGGCCGCGACCAGCAGCGCAATCAGCTGCAGGGCCGCCGTGGCCGCGTCGCGCACGTAAGTCCCGCCGAAGGCTGCGCCCTGCACCCCCAGCCCCAGGACCGCGAGCGACGCCGCGGCCAGACCGGCAATCGTCAACGGGACCAGCACGCGTCGCCCCCGCTGCTGCGGCAGCAGATCGACCATCAAGACCGCGAGGGCCGTCGCCGTGACGAGGACTTCCGGGAGGATGATCCGGAGATCGGCGGCGAGATTCACCGCCGCGCCTCAGCCACGCGCCGTTCCACCCGTTCCACCACCGCGCGGATCGACGCCTCAGAACGGCGGAGCAGCGGCGACGGATAGAGCCCAATCCAGAAGATGAGGATGATCAGCGGGATGAAGAGCAGCGTCTCCCGCGCGCCGATGTCGACCAACCGTTCCGGATGGGTGGCGGTGAGCGGGCCGTGCATCACCTGCTGATACGCCCACAGCAGGTAGATGACCGAGAGCACCACGCCGGCGGCCGCGATGACGGCGAAGGCGGGGTGGCGGCGGAAGGTCCCGAGCAGAATCAAGAATTCGCCCACGAAGCCCCCGGTGGCCGGCAGGGCGGCCGCCGACAGCAGCACGATGGTGAAGATGGCGGCGAAACGCGGCATCAGTGCGGCCACGCCCCCGTAGTCGGCGATGTCGCGTGAATGCAGCCGGTCGTACAGGACGCCGACGATGAGGAAGAGCGCGCCGGTGCTGATCCCGTGGTTGACCATCTGCAGCAGGGCGCCCTGCATCGCCTCGGTGGTGAACGCGAAGATGCCGAGGGTGACGAAGCCCAGGTGGCTAACGCTGCTGAAGGCCACCAGGCGCTTGAGATCCGGTTGAGCCCAGCTGACGATGCCGCCGTAAATGATGCCGACGAGGGCGAGGGTCAGCAGGATCGGCGCCGCCGCGGCGGCCGCCTCGGGGAAGAGACCCAGCGAAAACCGCAAGAAGCCGTAGGTCCCCATCTTCAGCAGGATCGCCGCCAGGATGACGCTCCCGGCGGTGGGCGCCTCCACGTGCGCGTCGGGCAGCCAGGTGTGCAGCGGCCAGACGGGGACCTTCACGGCAAAGGCCAGGGTGAAGGCGGCAAAGAGCCACCGGCCGAGCGCCAGCGGGACGGCCGCCTCCTGCAGCGTCAGCAGGTCGAAGGTGCGGCTTCCCGGGGGCGCGGCCGCCAGGTACAGCGCGACGATCGCCACCAGCATCAGGACGCTCGCCGCCATCGTATACAGGATGAACTTCACCGCGGCGTAGGTGCGGTTGGGGCCGCCCCAGATCCCAATGAGGAAGTACATCGGGATCAGCACCGCCTCCCAAAAGACGTAAAAAAGCACGAGATCGACGCTGAGGAAGGTCCCGAGGGTGGCGGTCTCCAGGATGAGCATCGC
>JBOGSD010000022.1:0-9010 GCA_050695215.1 bacterium | reverse complement strand
TCTGGATCGCGCTGGTGGTGGCGGTGCTGCTGCTGGGCGGGTTCGCCCTCGGACGGCTGCGCGGCCCGACGCGGGCGCAGGTCGCTCCGCCCGAAGCCCCGCCCGTGCCCGTCGAGGTGGCGGCGGTGACGCGCCAGACGGTGGAGCGGACGGTCGACGTCAGCGGCAGCCTCACTTCGGCGCGCGTGGCCGAGGTCTTCGCCCGTCAGGCGGGCCCCGTAGCGCGCGTATCCGTCAGTGACGGCGCGCAGGTGTCCGCCGGTCAGCCTCTGGTCGTGCTGGATGCAGCGCAGGCGTCCATCCGCGTCCGGCAGGCGGCGGCCGCCGTAGATGCGGCGGAGGCGCGCGTCGCCCTTCTCGTCGCCGGCGCCCGCCGGCAGGAGCGATTGCAGGTGGCCGATGGAGTGCGCCAGGCCGAGAGCGCGCTAGCGACGGCGCAGTCTACTCTCGCCCACGCCCGGGTGACGCTGCAGACCATGCAGACCAACCTGGCCCGGATGGAACAGCTCTTCCGTGACGGCGCCGTGTCCCAGTCCCAGGTCGACCAGGCCCGTTGGGAAGCCGACCGGGCCCGCGCCCAGGTCGAGTCCGCAGAGGCCCAGGTGCGATCAGCGGAGGCGGCGCTCTCTGCCGCCCGCCAGCAGCAGAGCCTCGTCGAAGCCGGCGCGCGGCCGGAGGAAGTGCAGGCAGCCCGCGCGCAGCTGGCCCAGGCGCAGGCGGTGCTGGCTGAGGCTCGCCAGGCGCTGGCCGAGATGACGATCCGCGCGCCCTTCGCGGGGCGCGTGGCGCGTGTGCAAGTTTCGCCGGGGGACTTCGTCTCCTCCGGGGAGTTCGGCAGCGTGCCCATTGCGGTCGTCTACGACGATCGCGCCCTCGAGGCCGAGGTGACGGTGGGAGAGCGCGAGGCGGCCCTGGTCCGGCCCGGCCAGCCGGCCACGCTACGGCCGGAGATCGGGGGCGGCAGCGCGCTGGCGGCTGTGGTCAAGACGGTCACCCCGCTGGCCGACGCGCGCAGCCGGGCGGTGACGGTGCGGCTGCGGATCAGCGATGGGACGGCGCCCGCCCTGCTGCCGGGCAGTTTCGTCCGTGGAGTCATCGTGGTGCAGCGGCGGTCCGGGGTGCTGACGGTGCCGCGGGCGGCGCTGCGCGGCGACGGGAGCCCGGTGGTGTGGGTGGTGCAGAATGGGGCGATCGCCGTGCGCCCGGTGACCACCGGGTTGACCGCGGGCCATCGCGTCGAGATCATCACGGGAATGCGGGAAGGCGACGAGGTCGTCACCCTTGGCCCGGAGAGCCTCGCCGCGGGGACGCGCGTCACGGTGACGCGCCGGGAGCAGCGCTGATGTCGCTCTCCTCCCTCGCCGTCCGCCGGCAGGTGCTGGTCCTCGTGGTGATTGCGGCCCTGATGGTGCTGGGCGCCATCTCCTACGGCCGCCTGCCAGTAGAGCTCTTCCCCAACGTGCAGTTCCCCTTCGTCTCGGTGAGCGTCGTCTATCCCGGCGCCGGCCCCGAAGAGGTGGAGACCCTCATCACCAAGCCGCTGGAGGAGCAGTTAAGTTCGCTCACCAACGTGCGCTCGATCCGCTCTTTCTCCCAGGAGGGGAACTCGGTCATCGCCATCGAGTTCGTCCTGGGCACCGACCTGGACGCGGTGACCGCCGACGTGCGCCAGCGGGTCGATCTGGTGAAGGGGGCATTCCCCCGCGACGCCGCGGACCCCATCGTCCAGCGGTTCGACTTCAGCACGCAGCCGATCATGCTGCTCGGCGTGAGCGGCCGCGACCCCTTGGCCCTGCGCGATCTGACGGAAGAAACGATCAAGCCCACGCTGGAGCGGGTCCCCGGGGTGGCTGCCGTCGCCGTCTCGGGCGGCCAGACCCGCGAGATCCGCATCGAGGTGGATCAGGACCGGTTGCGGGCCGAGGGGCTGACCGCGCTCGACGTGGAGTCCGCCTTGCGCAACGCCAACCTGAACGTGCCCTCCGGCAGGATCCGTGACGGGGAGGAGGAGTTCCTCGTCCGGGTGGTGGGCCAGTTCGCCACGGTGGAGGAAATCCGCGCCCTGCCGCTGCGACGCGACGGGACCACGGTGCCGCTGCACCGCGTGGCCACGGTGCGCGATGCCGCCAAGGATCCGGACGAGTTCACCCGGCTGAACGGCCGGGACAGCGTCGGGATCTCCATCCAGAAGCAGTCCGGCGCCAACACGGTGCAAGTGGCGGAGGGGCTGCGGGCGGCCCTGGCGGCGCTGCGGAGCCAGCTCCCCGACGTGGCCGTCGCCGTGGCCTGGGACGACTCGCTCTTGATCAGAGACTCTGTCGCCGACGTCCAGGGCAACCTGATCCTCGGGTCGATCCTGGCGACCGTGGTGGTCTTTCTCTTCCTGCACAGCCTGCGCAGCACGATCATCATCGCCCTGGCTTTGCCCGCGGCGATCGTCGCCACCTACATCCCGATGTTCTTCTTCGGCTTCTCGCTGAACATGCTCTCGCTGCTGGCCCTGGCCATCGCCATCGGGTTGATGATCGACAACGCCATCGTGGTCAACGAGAACATCAGCCGCCACGTCGAATTCGAGGCCACGCCGGCGGAGGCGGCGCGCCGCGGGGCCCAGGAGATCGAACTCGCGGTGCTGGCCTCCAACCTGGCCAACGTTGCCGTGTTCATCCCCATCGCCTTCACCCGCGGGCTCGTTGGGCAGTTCTTCCGCCAGTTCGGTCTGACCGTCGTCTTCGCCAACCTCTTCAGCATCCTCATCGGCTTCACGCTCACGCCTATGCTCTCCGCCCGCTGGCTCCGGCGCGCCGAAGTGAGAGCCGGGCGCCTGCCGCGGGTCTTCCAGGCCTGGGACCGTGTCTTCGAGGGGGCGAGCGCGCGCTACGGGCGCTGGCTCACCTGGGCGCTGACGCATCGCGCCGTCGTGCTGATCGTGGCGGCCCTCCTCTTCGTGGGGAGTCTGGGCCTGGTCGCCTCCCCGCTGATCGGCAAGGAGTTCTTCCCCGCGGTGGACTTTGGACAGTTCCAGGTCACGCTGACGATGCCCCCGGGGACGTCGCTGGCCGTCACCGACCGGGCCACCCGGCAGGTCGAGCAGGCGCTCGATCGGATCCCGGAGGTGGACAACACCTTCGCCCTCATCGGCGGCATCGAGAGCCAGTTCGGGGCCTCGACGACGGGCAGCCAGCAGGCGCAGATCTTCGTCAACCTGGTGGAGCGCGGCCGACGCAGCCGCTCCATCGACGGCGTGATGGATGAGGTCCGCGCGGCCACGCAGCAGATCGCCGGCGCCACGATCAAAGTGGGAGCCCAAGGGGTTGCCGGCGGGGAGTCGCCCGTCCAGGTGGAGCTGCAGGGTCCAGATCTGCGGGTGCTCGAACGGCTGGCCGGCCAGGTGGAAGGGATCATCAGGGACACCCAGGGCACGACCAACGTGGATACCAACCTCAGCGCGGGCAAACGGGAGATCCAGATCCTGCTTGACGCAGAAAGACTGGCCGCCCTCGACCTCAGCGTGGCGCAGGTGGGGAGCCAGGTGCGCACGGCGCTGGCGGGGACGGCGGCAACGCGCTACCGGGCAAGAGGAGAAGAGTTCGACATCACGATACGGGCCGAGGCCACCGACCGCGACGCCGTGGCGAAACTGGGCGACCTGCACATCGGCACGGTCAACGGCGCACCGATCCGGCTGGGAGACGTGGCCACGCTCGTGGCCCGCCGGGCTCCCGCACAGATCGAGCGGAAAGACCGGCAGCGTCTGGCCGTCGTCACGGCTTCGCTGCGGGAACGGCCCCTCGGCGCCGTGACGAACGACATCCAGGCGGCGCTGCGGGGGGTCGCCCTCCCCGCCGGCTACACGGTGGCGCAGGGCGGCGAGGCGCAGTTCCAGGCCGAGACCTTCGGGGACATGCTCTTCGCCTTGGCCCTGGGCTCGCTCTTCGTCTACATGACCATGGCGGCGCAGTTCAATTCGCTGTGGCTGCCGCTGGTGATCATGTTCAGCGTGCCGCTGGCGTCGGTGGGCACGTTTCTGTTCCTGTTCGTCACCCGCACCACGATCAGCATGATGTCGCTGCTGGGCATCATCATGCTGGCCGGGATCGTCGTGAACAACGCCATCCTGCTGGTGGAGTTCATCAGCCAGCGGCGGGAGGCGGGCTTCCCGCGCGGGGAGGCCATCCTCCAGGCCGGGCGCACCCGCCTGCGTCCCATCTTGATGACCGCGCTGGTCTCGATCATGGGCGGCCTCCCCGTGGCCCTCGGCCTCGGCAGCAGCGGGGCGGAGATCCGCCGGCCGCTGGGCCTGGCCGTTCTCGGCGGGTTGATCACCTCGACCTTCTTGACCCTCATCGTCATCCCGGTCGTCTACACGCTGGTCGACGATCTGCTGCACCGGCGCCGTGTCCCTGCGTTGGAAGCGACGGCGGGACGGCCCCGTCCCGCGCCGGTGAGCGGCGCCGCGCCGGACGCCGACGGCCACGGTCCGGACTGAAGCAGCCGGCGGGCGGGCCGATGCGCTGGGATCTCTTTGCCGACCGCTGCCCCGAACTTGCCACACTGGCCCGGGACCGGTTCACCCGCGACCAGCTGGTTCTGCTGGGGACTCTGCGCCGCGATGGGTCGCCCCGCATCAGCCCCTGTGAGGTCGACTTCGCGGCAGGCCATCTGTTCCTGGGCATGATGTGGCAGTCGCAGAAGGCCCTGGACCTGCGGCGCGATGCGCGCCTGGTCGTCCACAGCGTCACGACGAACAAAGAGGGCACCGACGGCGACGTCAAACTCTACGGCCGCGCGGGGGAGATCAGCGAACCGGCGCTGCGCGCGGCCTTCCGGCAGGCCATCCAGGCGCGGATCAACTGGGCGCCCGAGGAACCCGAGTATCACCTGTTTGCGTTGGACGTCGAGCGGGCGGCCTACGTCGTCTTCGCGGACGGCCGGCAGCAGACGCTCATCTGGGATCCCGTGCGCGGCCTGCGGCGCCGGGCCGGCTCGCACTGAGATATAATGGAAGGTGCGCGCCCGTAGCTCAGCGGATAGAGCGACGGCCTCCGGAGCCGTAGGTCGTGGGTTCAAGTCCCTCCGGGCGCGCCAGTTTCATCCCCCGCCTTGTGATCGTCCGATACATCCCCTTGGAGGCCCGCGATGTCCTGGATCCTGAATCCCGAAATCTGGATTGCCCTGGCTACTCTCACCGCCCTGGAGATCGTCCTGGGCGTGGACAATATCGTGTTCATCTCCATCCTGGCGGGCAAACTGCCGGCGGAGACGCAGGGACGGGCGCGCCGTGTCGGCCTGGCTCTGGCGATGCTCATGCGCATCGCCTTGCTGCTCTCGCTCTCCTGGATCATCGGCCTGACCGCCCCTTTCTTCGGGGTGTTTGGGCGCGAGTTTTCGGGGCGCGACCTGGTCCTGATTGGCGGGGGCCTCTTCCTGCTGGCCAAGAGCACTTTTGAGATCCATGACAAACTGGAGGGAGAGACCGGCCGGGTCGCCGCCCGCGTCGCGCCGTCCTTTTCGAGCGTGATCACCCAGATCGTGCTCCTGGACATTGTCTTCTCGTTGGACTCGGTGATCACGGCGGTGGGGATGGTCAATCAGGTGGGGGTGATGATCGCGGCGGTGATGCTGGCCGTCGGCGTGATGATGGTGGCGGCCGGGCCGATCAGCGACTTCGTCGCCCGCCATCCCACGGTGAAGATGCTGGCCTTGAGCTTCCTGCTGTTGATCGGGCTCTCGCTGCTGGTCGAGGGGTTCGGCCAGCATATCTCCAAGGGCTACATCTACTTCGCGATGGGATTTTCCGTCTTCGTGGAGATGCTCAACCAGCGGGTGCGTCGGCGGGAGGCCCCGGTGACGCTGCGGCAATCCTACGCGAAGACCGGGTGAAGCCCCTACGGCACCGCCTTGGGCAGCGCGACCTGCAGGTTGCGCAGCCAGATCTCCGCCAGCGCCTGCTGGGTCGACCCGTTCAGGCGCGCGTGGTTGGCGTCGACCGTGATGATCATGATGTCGCCCACGAAAATGGCGGGCTGCGCGTTGACGGTCCGGATCGTGATGGCCTGGGCGGTGGGCCGCAGCTTACTCAGCGCCTCGGTGATGCGCTGCTCGACGATCATGGTCCGCTGCTCGATGGACATCCCACCGGCCTCCGCCCGGATGCGCAGGATCAGCATCCCCCCGGCGACCACGTCGCCGAGGGCGGCCGCGGCTGGCGCGGCCAGGACGGCGGTGAGTCCGAGCGCGATGACGGCGATGGTGAGCGGTTTCATGGTTCGGGCCCTCCTTTCGTTGTCAAAAGCGGGGGGACCGGACTGTGGCCGACGGATCGGTCCCCCGCGGTCGATGCTGGTCTAGGTTCTCAGCGCTGCCGCACAGTCACCGTGGCGGGGTCGGATTCCAGGCCCGCGCTGTTGACGGCGATGACCGTGATGACGTAGGGCCACCCCGGGAAGAGCGGCTGGTAGGTGACGTTCACGGAGAATCGGCCGTTGACCACGGGGGCTTCCACCGCGGCCAGTCGCACGCCGAGTGTGGCGTCGATGGTAATCAAGACCTTGGTCGCCCCTTCCGCCGTGCCCTCAACCTCGACCGGGCTGGAGATGACCTCCCCAGGATCCGGCTCGGACAGGATCGGGCGGGCAGGGCGGGTGGCCGGCACTTGAGCCGACGCCGTTTCCGCGTTGATCCCGTAGACGAGGGTGCTCTCCGGGTTGAGCCGGAGCAGCAGGATCATCCCCGGCTTCAGGTTGGCGATGGTGGAACTCTTATCGTCGATGATGATCTCCACGCCGGACTCGGCCACGCGGTAGGCTTGGCCGTTGGTCAGCAGGATGGTGCGGCCTCCTCCGGCCACGGCGTCGAGACGGCCAAAGGCGATCTTGAATGTCGCGCGGATGCGCTCCGCCCTGTTGTTCTCGCCGAGCCGCGCCTCCACCTGGTCTCCTACCCGCAGCGCGTTCAGGCTGACCGAACCGCCGCTGTTGGTGGTCAGGTTGACGCGGGTGATCGCCGTGTCGGGCGTGACGAAGATGCGGTGCAGCAGGTTTTCCTGCTCCACCACGACCGCCGGGTTGTCGCTGCCCCGCCTCACCTGGACGAGCAGCCCCGTGACCGTCTGCGCGGCCGGCGACGGCGCCGGCGGCGGAGGCACCGGTTGCGTGCCCGGGGTGAAGATCAACACCGTGCGCGTGGCCTCCTGATACTGGACGGTCGCGCCCAGCGATTCGCTGATGAACCGCAGCGGCACCAGGGTGCGCGCGCGGACGATCATCGCCGGGGTGTCCAGCGGGACGATCCGGTCGTTCACCCGAGCGCTCTGCTGTCCGATGACGAGCTCCACGACGGTCGAGCCACGGACGGCGATGACCGTACGGGTGGCCGCTTCCCAGGTGACGGTCGCGCCCATCCGTTCGAAGATGCCCCGCAGCGGCACGAGCACGCGGGAACCGATGACAATCGGCGGCTGGTCAAACTGCACCGGCGTGCCGTCCACGAAGACGCGCACCGGAGCCTGCGCGTGGGTGGGGTCCGGCGCCAGCGTGGCCGCCAGCAATCCCACCACCAGGAAGATCAGGGTGTATCGCATGCGATCTCCTCGTTTCGTCTGGCAGAGTCTCCCCGCCCGCACCGTGCGCGGGCTGGAGCGGAACGCCAAAGAAGGATTACCCCTCGAGCGGGGGTGTCAAACGGTGGAGAACCGCACCGGGGGCGGGTTAGCGCGTGAGCCCCAGGATGCCGGTGACGATCAGGTAAATGGCGACGATATAGTTGAGCAGTCGGGGGATGAGGAGGATGAGCACCCCCGCGATGAGCGCGACAATCGGTTCGAGCGAAGGATCCAACCGCACGGCAGCGCCTCCTTGGCCCCCGGCCCGGGCCGGCGAGGAATCAGGCAGAGGCCCCTCGCTTCGAGCCAGCCAGCACCAGCACGAGCCCGCCCCCGATGGCGACGGCGCCCAGGAGGGGCGGGAGTGGAATCCGCCGCTGTTCCTCTGCCTGGACCTCCACCGGGCCAACGTCGACGACGGTCCGTTTCGTCGTGTACGTGATCCCTTCATAGGCCAGCGCGATCACCCCGAGGGCGATCAGGATGACGCCGACGAGCACCACGGGTCGCATGGAGGTTCCTCCCTATTCGCCTGCGGAGACCGGCGGCGCGATCACCCTCTAGAGATCAGGCCGCCGGTCTCTCGATGAGTTTCGCTCCGGCCGCGCGACGCGGCCGGTGACGCTCCGTCCGGATTACCGGCCGGCGGCCGTGAGCTGCTCGGCCACGACCCGGGCGGCTTCGGCGTAGGTGATCCACTGGCCGCTCTGCTGGAAGACGAGCCAGCGGAGGTAACCGGGCAGCGACATGAAGCTGGTCTCCGCGGAGAACGGCTTCAGGTTCGCAACGTTGGGAAACTGCTGCGCGAGGACGGGAAGGACGGCGGTTGCCAGGATGATCGAGGTGACGGCGAGCACGCTGAGCAGTCTCAGAGCCATCGGGATCAGTCCTCCTCGGTTTCTCAGTATCGGCCCGTCTCTGGGCCGGGGGGATTTTTCCCGTTTCTCGAGGGACTAAACGAGCGTCAACGATTCAGGCGCCGTCCAGGATCGATCCTTAGAGAGCAGGGCGAGCGATAGCACCATGAGCAGCATCAGCAGCATCAGGATGACGCCGCCGTCCCTCGCGCCGGCAGGATAAACGTCTCCTCTCGGTGCCCGGGCCAGCAGGCGCGGGGGGAAGGGATAGTGGTGGCGATCCCGAATCGTCATCGCACGCGCCCAACGGGTAGCCAAGCCATATGGTGAAAGGAGGTTTCATCGGTGGAAGCCCGGGTGAGTCCGCGTGTCGTCGACGACGTGGTGGTGCTCGACGTCTCCGGCGAACTCGATCTCTATACTTCTCCCGCGCTGCAGGACGCCCTGCGAGGGCTGCTGACCGAAGGCCGGACGCGGCTCATCGTCAACCTGAGCGAGACGACCTACCTGGACTCGACGGCGCTGCGCATTCTCACCGCGGCCAGGCAGC
>JBOGSD010000021.1:0-11640 GCA_050695215.1 bacterium | reverse complement strand
GCGAGTCCAACACGTGGTGAAGGGAGGAAGGACTCTTGTTTAAGTTCTTCGTGACCCAAAAGCGACGCGCCGGCGAGGGGGGCTTCACCCTCATCGAGCTGGTCGTCGTACTCGCCATCCTCGGTATCTTGCTCGCGCTGGCCGTGCCGCGCTACCTCGGCGCCCGGAAGCGCGCGTACAAGGCCGAGATCGACAACATCCTCCAGGAGGTGAAGACTCTCTCCTGGGCCTACTACCAGGAGCACGACATCTTCCCGACAGCCCCCGCTCAGATCGCGCTGTCGATGCCCTCCGGCGCAGCATGGACCACGCCAGTCATTAGTAACGGCGGGGGCAGCGGCGCCTTCATCGAGTGGACGTCGAGCGGTATCGTCGGTGGCGCGCCCGTCGAGGACACGGATCTCTGCTCCGTCACCCTCAGCAACCAAGGGGACGCGGCTCAGGGGTGCACCTTCTGATCGGGTCATCATCAACGGTTCACGCGGGAGCGGCCTCCGGGCCGCTCCCGCGTGCTTAGGCCTGATACGATAGACCTCGTGCACGCCGGCGCGATATCCAGGGCCTTGTTCCCTCGATCCGCCACGGGTCGGTGGCTGCAGTCCCCCGCCGTCCTCCCGCTGGGCCTGACGCTCGTGCTGCTGGCGGCGGCAGGATTGCGGCTGTGGCAGCTGGGCGGCAAGAGCCTCTGGTTTGACGAGGCCTACAGCCTCTTTATCGCGCAACAGCCCATCCTGGAAGTGCTGCGGCTGGTGCGAACGCATGATACGCATCCTCCGCTCTATTACCTGATGCTTCACGGATGGATGGCGCTCGCGGGCAGGAGCGAGGTGGCGGTCAGGTTCCCGTCAGTTGCCATCGGCGTGGCGACGGCGCTCCTGACGTTTCAGTTGGCGCGCCGTCTGGCGGGAGATCGCGTAGGCATCCTGGCGGCTGCCCTCATGGCCTTTTCCCCATTCCACATCGCTTCGTCTCAGGAAGCCCGCATGTATCCGCTGCTGACCGCCTTCGGCCTAGGGGCCTCGTATGCGCTCTGGCTAGCGCTGGAGGAGGGGCGGCGCCGTCATTGGATAGCCTACGTCGGGCTCATGCTGCTGGCCTTGGGCAGTCATCACCTGGCCTTCCTCTTGCTGGCCGCGCACGGCCTGTACGTGATCCTGGTGCATCGGAACGGGGTGGCACGCCGGGCGTGGCTGGGCTGGACAACCGTCGCACTCATCGTCTATCTGCCCCTGCTGCTGCCCTTGCTCATGGATCAGCTCATCGCCGTCGGGTCCGGACCCAACGTGCGGCCGCCCTTCGGCCTTCGGGCCGTGGCGGACACGCTGAGCATGTTCAGTTTCGGGGGGAATCTCTTCGGCACGGGCTCCTACTTCCGCCGCGGTGTTCTGCCTTTGGCCCAGCACCCGGCCGTGGTCCTTCCATTCCTTCTTCTGGCCTGCGCCGGGGTCGCCGGGGTGGCCGGATGGCGCAGGCGCGCCTACCTGCTCACCTGCTGGCTGTTCCCGGTGGTGGCCGCTGCCGCGATTTCTCTGAAATGGAACATCTTCTACGAGCGCTATTTCGTCTTCGCCCTGCCGCCGTTTCTCATCCTCGTGGCGGCCGGGATCGTCCACCTCGCGGAGGGGATGGGGAGAGTGCGGTGGGCCGTCTCGCCCACACTCCTGGCGCTGGTGGCCTCCTTCTACCTGCCCGCGCTGGCGGATCTCTATCGGGCGACGGAGTTCTATGATTGGCGTGGCGCCGCGGCGTATGTCAGTCGGAACGCCAATCCCGACGATGTGCTCCTGTTCATTCCGGCGTTCGGCCGTATCCCGTTCGACTACTACTTCCGGGGAGCACAGGCACGTAGGAGTCTGAACCCGCAGCGGATGCTCGTCTCCTCTGATCAGGTCCACCCTACCGGCGAGGGATCGACGGAGGTGCTGGCGGACCTCGCCCGCCGACACCCGCGCATGTGGATTATTGCCACGCTCCCGGTCGGCTACGAGAACCGCCTGCGCATCAACCGCGTCCTCAGCCCCTACTTTCGGGAGCTCGAGGGGAGGGACTTCAACGCGGTATACGCGTTCCTGTGGGAGTCCCGCCGGTGGAAACCACCAGACGGCCGCTGACCCTCGCCGCGAATCGCGCTGCACTTGTGGCCCGCCTCATGGCGAACCCGGCCGTGCTGGGATTCTGGGGGGCACTGGCAGCCGGGGCGGCCGTGCGATTGTGGCGGCTGGAGACGAAGAGCCTCTGGTTCGATGAGGCGTATAGCGTCTTCGTCGCCAATCAGCCCCTCGTCGACATCCCACGGCTGCTCCGACTGTACGACACACACCCGCCGCTTCATTATGTCCTGCTGCACTTCTGGATGCCCCTCGTCGGGAGCAGTGAGATGGCCGTGCGCGGTCTTTCCGTTGCCGCCAGCGTGGGAGTGATCGCGCTCACGTATCTGTTCGCCCGCCGCCTCGCCGAGGGCCGGGTGGCCGCGCTCGCCGCGCTCATCGTGGCCTTCTCGCCGTTTCAGATCATCGCGGCTCAAGAGGCGCGCATGTATCCGTTCCTCACACTATTCTCGCTTGGAGCCTCCTATGCGCTGTGGCTGGCCCTGGAGGGCGGCCGCCGGCGTTACTGGATCGTCTACGCCGCGCTCCTGTTCCTGGCGCTCACGACCCACCACTTTGCGTTCCTGCTCGTCCTGGCGCACGGCATCTACATCGTGGCGGCGCACCGCCGCCGCGGCGGTACCGTGGCCTGGGCGCGCTGGACAGGGTTGGCAGTCGTTGCCTACGCCCCGCTGCTCCCACTGCTATGGGGCCAGCTCACGACGGCGAGGGCGTGGCCGGACATCCGTCCGCCGTTCGGCCTGGGCGCTCTCACTGACACCCTCGGGATGCTCAGCTTCGGGGGTGGGATGCTGGGGATGGGTACCTACTTCCGGGCGGGGAGCCTCGGCCTGGAGTACCGGCCCGCAATTCTCCTGCCATTCCTCCTGCTCTCGGCCTGTGGCGTCGGCGCTCTGATCGACACTCGCCGGCGAACCTTCGTCCTCGTCTACTGGCTCGTCCCCGTCCTGGCCACCGCCGCGGTCTCCGTGCGCTGGAACATCTTCTACGAACGGTATTTTTCGTTTGTGCTGCCGGCGGTCTCCGTGCTGCTGGCGGCGGGGATCTTCTTCCTCAGCGATACCGTGCGCCCCGGTTTGCGCCGGGGAGTCCTCGCCGGTCTCTTGACGTACCTGATTTCCTTCAACGCTCCCACCCTGGCCGCCGTCTATTCCACCAGGCCGACCTATGACTGGCGAGCTGCGGGCTGGCATGTCGGCGCGGCGGCGCGGGGAGACGACTTCGTCCTCTTTGTCCCCGCCTACACGCGGATCCCGTTCGAGTACTATTTCCACGGGTCGCAGGCGCGGATGGCGATCAACCCTCAAGAGGTGCTCGCCGTCCATCTCCAAGCGCAGCGCGGCAGCCTCCGGCTGAGAACGAGCGTCGAACCTGCACAGATGTCCGCGATCGCCAGGAAGCATCCACGCATGTGGATGATCGCGTCGCTCGGCCTGGGGGGGGAGGTTCGGGCGCAGATGGCGCAGGGCCTCGCCCCGTACTTCCGGCAGGTCGGCGAGGACGCGTTCGGCCTGGTCGGTGCCTCTCTGTGGGAGTCCCGCCTGTATCAACGAGAGGGGGGCCGGTAAGGCGTGGCCCGGATCCGCCTCCTTACGGCACACGCCCTCCCCGGAGCGATCGTCGAGGAACGCTTCACCGTCGACCAGGCGATGCATAGGAAGGCCGACCTGCTCCTCTTGGGAGGGCTCATCGCCGCCGCGGCTGCGCTCCGGTTCTCGCTGCTCGGAGCCCGGAGCTTCTGGTTTGACGAAGCCTTCAGCGTCACCGTCGCCCGTCTCCCGCTGGGCCAGATCGTGCGCTATGTGGCGCAGACCGACCCCCACCCGCCACTCTACTATCTGCTCCTCCATGGCTGGCTCCGGCTGGCCGACTCGCCTGAGATGGCGCGGGCGCTCTCCATGATCTTCGGCATCCTCACCATCCTGGCCACCTGGGGGCTGGCCCGGACAGTGGGAGGACGCGGGCTGGCGGCGGTCGCCGGCGTGCTGGCTGCCGTCGCCGCCCTGGGCATTCAGGCGAGCGTGGAGGCCCGCATGTACCCCCTGCTCTCGCTTCTGGTTGTGACCTCGACGCTGCTGCTCTGGAAGGCAACGGAGGAATCGCTCCGCCGGTGGCCGTGGCCGGCGTACGTCGTGACCATGGCCGCGGCGCTCTATGTCCACTACTTCGCCTTTCTCCTGGTGCCAGCACACCTAGTCTTTGTCCTGCTGTACCGACGTCATTCGGTTCGGTCCATGCTGGTGGCCGTGGGCGCCGCGCTGCTCGCCTTTGGTCCCTGGTGGCCCGTGGTCTTCGACCAGGTGAGAGCTGGCAATGCGTCTCCCGTGTGGAAAGGCGTGATGCCGCCGACGGCACCCCTCAACATCGTGGCGCTCTCAAGCTTCGGCGGATACCTGCTGGGCCTGGGGGGCTATCTCGTCGACCATCGTCGATGGGCCCCGAGCCAGCTCCTGCTTGTTCTGCCTTTTCTTGCGCTGGCAGCCACTGGAGCCGTGGCGATGGGGAGACGCGGGGCGGGCACGCTGATGACAGCGGCCTGGGGTATCCCCCTGCTCGCGTTGGTGGCGGCCTCTCTGGCCACCGGGATCTTCTATGCGATTCCACGCTACGCCTCATTCGTCCAGCCGTTCTTCCTGCTGCTGCTGGCGCAGGGGATCCTGACCGTCAGCGCCCGGGGGCGTCGGGTGGTGCCGGTGCTGGTGCTGACCGCTGTGATCGTGCTCAATCTGACCGTCTTGGGTCTGACCCTGGCAGACCCCGCGTATCAACCCTACGATTGGGCGGGCGCTTCACGTCATGTGAGGGCACACTGGCAGCCTGGGGATGGTCTGATCTTCTACCCCGGTCCGGCCCGGGTGGCCTTTGGGTATTATTTCCCCGTCTCCGGCGCCCCCGCGGCGACCCTGTCTCCTCCCTCCTGGGACGCCCGCCTGACCAGGGCGCAACTGGTACGCGGGATTCCATCGTTTCCCGCGCTCGTGAAAGATGCCGGCCGGTTCTGGTTCATTCTCACGGAGCCGCTGCCCGTGGAGGTCGGGAAGGCGTTGATGGAAGCTGCGGATCGCTCCTATGTTCGGCGGCAGGTCCTGGATTTTCGCTACGTCTACGTGCTCCTGTATGAGCACCGCTAGGCGGCGGAACCGGCCGGGCATGGCGTTCCTGGTCAGAGAGTCCTTGGTCTTCGCACGAAACCTTTGGGGCAATCGGGAGGACGGCCGCAGCTTTTCCGGGGAGTTGACGACCTTGAGAGAGGGAAGATGACTGTCTGGGTGCTGCTCCCCGCCTTCAATGAGGCGAGCAATCTCCCGCCGCTGCTCGAAAACTTGGCGCGGGTGCTGCAGGCGGCGGGGTTCCCCTTCCAGGTCGTCGTGGTGGACGACGGGAGCACCGACGGGACCGCCATCGCGCTGGCCGCCTATGCCGGTCGCCTCCCCCTCCGCGTCGTCTCCCACGAACGGAACCTTGGGCTAGCGCGGGCGATAGAGACGGGCATCCGCGTCACCACACAAGACGCGGCCGAGGGGGATGTGGTTGTGACGATGGACGCCGATAATACCCATTCGGCGATGTTGATCCCCCAGATGCTGGATGCGGTCCGCCGCGGAGCCGATCTTGTCATCGCCTCCCGGTATGTTCCCGGCGGGCAAGAGGAGGGAGTGCCGCCGCTCCGCCGGGTCCTCAGTCGCGCCATCGGTCTGCTCATGCGGTGGCGCTTCCCTCTGCGCATCAGGGACTACTCCAGCGGCTACCGAGCCTATCGGGTGTCCCTGCTGCGGGCGGCCGTGGCGCATTACGGAGGCGCTCTGATCGAGAGCCGGGGATTCACGGTCATGGCCGAACTCCTCGTGAAGCTGGCGCCTCTTCGCCCTGTGGTCGTCGAGGTGCCGCTGCACCTCCGCTACGACCTCAAACGCGGCGCGAGCAAGATGCGGCTCATCGACACGATCAAGGGATACCTGGGGTTGTTGCTCAGCCGGCCCTGGCGGGGGGACGCGGCGGGAGCGCCGCGGACGTGACCACTGGCGGCGGGACGGGTGCGGCGCGCGCGCTGACCCTGTGGGCGTTGGCGCTGTTTGCGGCGGCGGCGCCGCTGCTGCCGACCAATTCCCTCAAGGCCGACGCCACCCTGCTCGCGGCGGTACTGCTGGCGGTCGCGTTCTACCTCCGCGCCCGCCTGGGCTCCGGGGTCGGCCGCTCGGCCGTCGATCTCCCGGCGCTGACGTTTCTGGCGGTGGCGGTCCTGTCCACGATCTTCTCGGTCGTTCCCCTGGTGAGCTTCGTCCCCTCGGCCCGGATGGGCGAGGGCCTCCTGGTCTATGCTGGCTACGTGGCCGTGCTGTTGGCGGCGGCCCGCCTCGGGCGAGGAGAGCGCGATCTCCTCCTCACCGTGATCCTCTTCAGCGGGGCGGTGATCGGCGCCGTGGGGGTGGCGCAGTTCTTCGGTCTCGACCCGGTGGCCTGGTTCGGCTTCCGCTTCGTGCCCCAGGCAGTGTTCTACGGACTGACGCCCCCGCCCGGCGCCGGCGGGCCCTTCTTCGGGAAGGCCACCTTCAGCACACTGGGGAACCCGATTTTCTTCGGCGGCTACGCGGCCGCGCTGCTGCCGATGGCTCTGAGGCGCGCCCTGACCGCGCGCGGGTGGCGCGTCTGGCCTTCGGGGGCCGCCACGGTGCTGCTGGTCGGGGGTCTGATGGCCGCGCAATCCCGGGCTGCCTGGGGGGCGAGTATCGCCGGCATCGTGCTGCTGCTGGTCCTCTGGCCGCGGCGACGCTGGCAGTGGCGCCGGCTGGTCCTTCTGGCCGCGGTGGGCGCGCTCCTCGCCGTCGTGATGGTGCAATCGCAGGAGGCGGCGTTCGCGCAGCGGGTCGGGACGATCGCGTCGGGCAATGACTCGTCCATGCGCTTCCGCCTCTATCTGTGGAAGCACACCATCCCGATGGTGCTGCAGCGCCCTCTGCTGGGGTGGGGGTTCTCGACCCTGCTCGGACGCTTCGCCGATCTGGGCTCGGCCGAGTACTTCCGCCTGTTCGGGTACATCGCCATCGGCATCGACACGCCGCACAACGACCTGCTGCACATCGCCTACAGCACCGGCCTGCTGGGTCTGGCCGCGTATCTGTGGATCTGGCTGACCCTTGTCCGATCGCTGGCCCGCGCCCGGGCGACCGGGGGGGAATGGGCCGCGGAGGCCGCTGCGCTCATCGCGTCTCTGGCTGGCTACTTTCTCTGGGCGCAGACCGCGTGGCTCCACGTGGGGCCGGCGCATCTCTTCTGGACCTTCGGGGCCCTCGCCGTGGCCGTGGGCCGTGAGGCGGCAGGCCGACCGGCGGCGGCGTTCGAACCGGTGAGGGGTGTGCCCCTGGCGATCGGAAGCCTGGAGCGATAACGATGGTAGCGCGGCGTCTGCTCGACCTGTCCCTGCGCCTGGACCGCCGGCCCACCCGCTTCCTGCTAGTCGGGATCAGCGGCATCGGCGTCAACACTGGCGTCTTCTGGCTGGCCACCAGGGGTGGTCTGGCGCCCTTCTGGGCCGGGCTGGCGGCGTCGCTCGTCTCGACGGGCACGAACTTTCTGCTGAACGACGCGTTTACCTGGCGTGACCGCCGCGCCAGCGGGCTGAGGCGTACGTTGGGCAGGATGCTTCGGTACTACAGCGCCACCACAGTGGGAAACCTGATCTACCTGGGCGTCCTCACGGTGTTGATCCAGACAGTCGGTCTCTTCTACCTTGTGGCCAATCTGGTGGCGATCGGCGTCGGCGGAACGTTCAACTATCTGCTGCACAATGTCTGGACCTGGCGCGGAGGGAAGCGGGCGTGAACGTGACCGCCGAGATCGGGTCTCTGATCGCCAACGTCGAGCGCGTCATCGTCGGCAAGCGCGCGGCCGTCGAGCTGGTGGTCACCGCCCTGCTCTCCGGCGGGCACGCCCTGCTCCAGGATGTGCCAGGCGTCGGCAAGACGATGCTGGCCCGCGCCCTGGCTCGCTCCATCGGCGGGGAGGCGGCGCGCATCCAGTGCACGCCCGACCTGCTGCCCGCCGACATCACCGGCAGTTCGGTGATCGATCAGCGGGCGGTGGGGGCGGGGGGAGGAGTGCTGGAGTGGCGCTTTGTCCCCGGCCCTATCTTCGCCAACGTCGTCCTCGCCGACGAACTGAACCGGGCCACTCCGCGCACCCAGGCCGCCTTCCTCGAACCGCTCGATGAGGGGCAGGTGACCGTGGACGGGCGAACCCACCTCCTGCCGCAGCCCTTCTTCCTGCTGGCGACCCTCAACCCCAGCGAGCACCACGGCGTCTTTCCGCTGCCGGAAGGACAGCTCGACCGCTTCACCCTCTCCACGTCGCTCGGCTACCCAGGGTTTGAAGATGAGCTGCAGATCCTGACCTCGCACGTGGCCCGCCATCCCATCGCCGATCTCGGCCCGGCGCTTTCCCTGGATGCGGTGACGGACCTGATCCGGCAGGTGCACGCCGTGCACGTCTCCGAGCCGGTGCGCCGCTACGCCCTGGCGCTGGTGACGCGCTCGCGCACCGCCCCCGGCGTGGTCCTGGGCTGCAGCCCGCGTGCGGGGATGGCGCTGCTGCGGGCGGCCCAGGCGCGCGCCGCGATGGCCGGCCGCGCCTTCGTGCTCCCCGACGATATCAAGGTGCTCGCCCCCGCAGTGATGCCGCACCGCATGATCACGCGGCCGGAGGCCGGCTCCGCTGCCGCGATCATCGAGACCTTGCTGGCGGCGGTGGACGCCCCGCCGGCGCGAGACGGCCGTGCCCACGTCTGAGGGCTACGCCACCGCCTTCCTGGCTGGATTCCTCTTCCTGCTGGCGACCAACCTGATGGCGGGCTGGCTCTTCTTCCTGGTGGCCTTTCTGATCGCGCTGCTCGTCGTGGGGTTCCTCTCGGCGGCGTCGGCGGCCCGGGCGGTCCGCGTGGAGGCGGCGGCGCCCACGGTGCGCGCCGTCGAAGGCGGGGAGGTCACGCTGCCGGTGATCGTCGAGGGGCGGCGCGGCGCGCGCTTTCTCCGCATCGGCGCGGTGGTGGGCGGGCGGCGCGGCGAGATCTTCCTGGCGGCCATCGCCCGCGGCGAGCGCCGCCGGGTCATGCTGCGTCTCCCGGCGCCGGCGCGCGGCGCCTACCCGCTGGAGCGGCTGGAGATCATCGCCCAGGGACTGGTGGGGATGTTCCGGATGCGCCGCCGGGTGGACGCCGCCGGTGAGGTGCTGGTGCGCCCGCGCTTCCAGACGCTCGCCGCGCTGCCGTCGGGGCGTGACGCCGATGGCGGCGACACCCTCGCTCGCCGGCGCCGCGGCGAGGAACTGGTGGGGACGCGCGAGTACCTGCCCGGCGACCCGGCGAGGCACATCCACTGGCGCAGCAGCCGGCGCCACCGCCGCCTCATCGTCAAGGAATTCGACGATCCGGCGGCGCCGACCGCCGCCATTGAGCTGGACCTGGCCGCAGGGCAGGAGCGGGAAGCGCTCGACCGGGCACTCCGGGCCGCGGCTTCGCTCGCCTACACCTCCATCCAGCATGGCTTGGACGTGGCGGTATTTGCCGTGGAGCGCCGCGGGCCGGTGCACCTGCGCGGGGGGTGGGAGCAGATCTGGGACGGTCTGGCCCGCCTCAGCGCAGACGGCCCGGCGCTGCCTGAAGCGACGGCCCGGCTGCGCCCGCTGCTGCCGGAAGGCACGATGCCCGTCGTCGTGACGGCGCAGGGGCGCGGCGGAGGCCGGGGGTCCATCGTCGTCGGTCCAGAAGGCGCGGGGACGCCGTGGGAGTTCGACGCCGAAGGCGGGGTGCGGCGGCGATGGCGCGCCTGATGCGCCTGGGCCTGGCGCGCCGGCTGGCCTCGGGAGGCGAGGGATCGGCCGCGCTCCGCCTTTGGATCTCCCTGTGCGTGCTGGTATCCGTCTTCGCCATCACCGCCCATGAGGATTTCGGCGCCCTGCGATACACGATGGCGGGGCTCGTCAGCGCCGGCTTCCTTCTGTCTTGGTACCGCCGCCGCCGGCGGAATGTCTGGGTGAAACTGGCCCTCACCGCGGGCTGCCTCTGGGCGGCCTGGGCCTTCCTGCGCGCCCTGACCGTCGATCCCTTCCACACCAGCATCCCGCTGACGGTGTTCCTCCTGTGGCTGCAGACGCTGCACAGCTTTGACCTGCCGCGGCGCCGCGACCTGTTGTTTAGCCTGCTCACCTCGGTCGTGCTGATGGCGGTCGCCGCCGCCTTCAGCGTCGACATGCTCTACGGCCTCTTCTTCATCCCCTATGCGCTGGCGGCGTGCGTGGCCCTCCTCTACAATGCGGCGGAGGCGGGGCGCGACGCCGCCGCGACGGCAGCGGCGAGCGATGCCTTCCCCGCGCTGGCTGCCGCGGAGGCGGTGCCCACCGGCGCCGCGCTGCTGGGGGTGCTGGCGGTCGCCGGCGGGCTGGTCTTCCTGCTGACCCCGCGCCTGCCCGGCCTGTTCATCACCACGCTGCCGTTTACGCCCATGGTGCCGGTCGGGGAGCGGTTCGAAGGGAGCATCGTCAACCCGGCCTATCCACAGACCTCCACCGGCGAAACCATCTTCAATCCCAACGGCTACTTCGGCTTCGGGCCGTCGGTCGATCTGCGCGTGCGCGGCCGGCTCAATGACGCCGTCGTGATGCGCGTGCGCACGACAGAGCGGCGCAACTGGCGCGGTCTGGTGTTTGACGTCTACACCGGGACGGGGTGGCGGATCGACGACCACCGGGTGCGCCAGCACACGTCCGCGGTGCCGCCGATCGCCCTGGTGCACGGGCGCGACGACGTCTACGCCTATCGCAACCGGGAGCGGCGGCTGGTGCAGACCTTCTACATCCAGCAGGATCAGCCGAACGTGGCCTTCGCGGTCCCCCGGGTGGAGCACATCTACCTGCCGGGCGACCACGTCTACGTGGACCGGTACTCTTCGGTGCGCCTGCCCTTCACGCTCGACCGCGGGATGATCTACACGGTGGTCTCCCGGCCGCTCGATCCGGCGCCGCCGCGCCTCGAGAGTGCGGGGGCGGCCTACCCCCGGTTCATCCTGGAACGCTACCTGCAGCTGCCGCCCAGCGTGACGGCGCGCACCCACACGCTGGCCCGCGAGATCACCGTCGGGGGGGCCACGCCCTACGAGCAGGTGCGTGCGGTGAACCAGTACCTGTGGACACAGTACCGCTACGATCTCTCCATCGGCCCGCAGCGAAAGGCCGGCGATGCCGTCGATTACTTCCTCTTCGAGGAGCGGCGCGGCTATTGCGAGCAGTTCGCCAGCGCGATGGTGGTGCTGCTGCGCTCCGCGGGGATCCCGGCGCGGCTCGCCACCGGCTACACCCCCGGGACGGTCCACCCGCTCACCGGGCTCCTGGAAATCCGCAACAGCGACGCCCACGCCTGGGTGGAGGTTTTCTTTCCCGGCACGGGCTGGGTGGAGTTCGAACCGACCCCGTCCTTTCCCGACCCGGCGGCCCTCGGTGGACCGGGCGTGCCGCGGTGGGGATGGCAGGGCGTAGCGGAATTCCT
>JBOGSD010000020.1:0-48194 GCA_050695215.1 bacterium | reverse complement strand
GTTTGCCCGCCTCGATGTAGGTGAGCACCTTCTCGTACTGTTCCTTGGAGATCAGGCAGCCGACCTGGCTCTCCTCCGCTTCCGGCGGACCGAGGCGCAGGGCGGCCAGACGCGCCAGGAGGACCTCGATGAACCGGCCGTGCAGCTCCCGGTGGACGAAGACGCGGGAGGTGCTGCTGCAGGACTGTCCGGCACGGTTGAGATTCATCCCCCCGATGGCCGCCTCGACCGCTTCGTCGACGGGCACGTCCGGGAAGAGGATCAGCGGGTTCTTCCCGCCCAGTTCGAGCGTGACCGTCTTCAGTTCGTCGCTGGCTCCGCGCATCACGGCGCGCCCCGCTTCCACCGACCCGATGAGGGCGATGCGCCGCACCAGCGGGTGGCGCACCAGGGCCGCGCCGGTCGTCGGCCCGTCGCCGGTGACGATGTTGACCACACCGGGCGGGAAGATCTCGCCCAGCATCCGCCCCAACATCAGGGTGGACAGCGGCGACTGCTCCGGCGGCTTGAGCACGACGGTATTCCCGGCGGCCAGCGGCGCCGCCAATTTCTCCGCGGCAAAGCGCAGCGGGTGGTTGTAGGGATTGATCTTGCCGACGACGCCGAAGGGCACCCGCAGGGTGTAGGCGATCTCGGCGGCTGGTCCGGGGAGCGTTTCCCCTTTGATCTCGGGGATCAGGCCGGCGAAGTAGTCCAGCGAGTCGGCGGCCCAGTCCACATCCTTCCGCATCCCCGAAATGACGTTGCCCGAATTCAGCGCATCGAGGTGGGCCAGATCCTCGCGCTGCTCCCGCAGCGCCGCCGCCAGGGCGCGCAGGCGGGCGCCGCGCTCAGCGCCCGGGGTGTCGGCCCACGCCGGGAAGGCGTCGTGGGCGGACCGCACCGCCCGGTCCACATCGGCGGCGTCGCTCAGGGGCACCGAGCCCATCGCGTCGCCGGTCGCGGGATTGTAGGTGGGGATGAGGCGGCCGGAGCGGCTCTCCTCCCAGCGGCCCCCGATAAAGAGGCGACCCTGGGGGAGGTCGTCGATGATCGCGCGGACGGCCCGATCCATCGCGTTAGGCCTGACGGTTCGCCGGGAGCGGCCGGTCAGGCGGGCCGTCGTAGAACTCAGGTCGCTGCAGCGACAGGTCGAGCGGTTGGACGATGGCGGCGTTCGTCGAGGCGCGCCACCCTTTCTCGCGCGACATCTCCTCGTAGGTGTGCGCCACCAGCGAGACGGTGCGCGAGAGGAGGAAGATCCCCTTGATCAGCTCTGTGTCGAAGCCCATGTCCATGCCGATCGCGCCCATCGCGCCCGGTCCGTTCAGGTAGATGCGCCGTCCCCAGAACTCTTCGGTGGCTGCTTCGATCGCCCTGGCCATGGCCACGTGCGGTCCGGAGACACCGTAGCGGTCGGACAATTCCAGCAGGCGGACGGTGCGAGGGTCGCGGATGTGCTGGGCGTGGTGGAAGCCCGGCAGCCGCCGACCTTCCTTCCGCGCCTCCCCGGTGACCCGGCGCGCCACCTCCTCCCGGCTCAGCCCTTCCCGCTTCATTTGCGCGATCGCGTCCTTGAAGAGTTCGGCGGGGCGATCGGCCGTCCCGTGCACCGCCCCGATCGCCAGCATCCCCCCGGCGACGCCCACGTGCAGCGGCACCCCGCCGGAGGCCACGAACCGCGACGCCGCCGACGACGGTGAGAAGGCGTGCTCGGCCAGGCTGACCAGGAGGGCGTCGAGCATGCGCGCGTGCGGCTGGGAGGGCAGCTCCCCCCGCCAGACCAGGTACGCCATCTCGGTGAGGGAGAGATTTCCCACTAGGTCGTTGAGATCGTAGCCCCGCACCACGATCCGGTCTTTCGTCTTGTAGGCGATCGCCGTCCGCCAGTGGAACGGTTCACGCTCGGCTTTCACCGCTGCTTCCGCGTCCATCCCCTACCTCCTCGCCGCCACGGCATCCTCGGATTTCAGATAGACTCTGTCGGGATCCAGCTCCTCGCGGAGCAGCCGCAGGTCCTCCGCGCGCGGGGGCGCCACCGCCATCACCTCCGGCGCCACTTCCGGGCGGAATCCCGTCTGGGCCAGCATCTCGTCGAGGGTCACCTCTGGCATCAGGCCCATGATGCGCAGGGCGCAGGTCGCCGGGTCGCTCTCCATGATCCCCAAATCCGTCACCACCGCCACGGCGAAGTCGGGGTTGAGTCCCGCCCGCTCGCGGCCCCCGGGGCCGTCGAGGAACCCGGGGCTGGTGATGTAGTCGCAGCGCTCGGGGAAGCGCCGCCGCTCGTGCGGAGTGATGATGAGCAAACGCCGGCAGTGGGAGGCCATATCGTTGCCCCCGCCGCTGCCGGGGAGGCGGCGCCGCTTCCCGCGGAGGGGGCCGATCCAGGTGGAGTTGATGTTCGCGTACCGGTCGATCTGCGCCCCGCCGATCAGACCCACGTCGATCAACCCGCGCTGCAGCAGCGTGCCCAGCACTTCGCGCAGCGTCCCGAGTTTGACGGCCCGGTGCATCACGTTGGGATCGGAGACGGAGATGGGCGTCCGGCGGACCACGGGCGCGATCACGCCGCTCTCGATGATCATGGCCAGGTTGGGGGCGTGCGTGCGCTGAGCCAGGGTGGTCGCCAGAAAGGGCAGGCCGGTGCCGACGAAGACGGCATCCCCGTCGCGCAGGCGGCGGGCCGCCTCGATCACCATTAACTCCTGGCGGGTGTAGCGGGGCGCCGCGGCCGCCTCCGGCATCACATCGCTTCCGCCATCGACCGGCGGAGAGCCGCCAGGCGGTCCGGTCCGGCCGCGCCCTGGAGGTAAGCGTCAAACGTGTCACATCCCCAGACCCAGCGCCGCAGGTACTCGTCGATCGCCGGAGATCCTGCCTTCGCCGCCGCCTGATACGCGGTGACGTGATCGGCGTCGTAGTCGTAGTAGCCGTACACCGAGGTGGGATAGGCGCCGTACCGCTGCACGACCACGGCGTCGACGTGGAGGAACGGCACCGTCGTCCGCTCGGGATGGGCGCGAATCTCATCGGTGGAGATCAATTCCTCGCAGCTGACGATGACCGCCTCGGAGGCGCGGATCATTTCCGGCTCGTGGGTGGCGAAGCCTTCGATGATGACGTTGCCGAGGGGATCGGCGCGCTGCACGTGCATGACGGAGACGTCCGGCCGCAGCGCCGGCACCAGCACGATCCGCTCGCCCGGCCGCCACGGGTTCTCTACGACGACCGCCTTGCCGGCCGGCGCCCCGCCTCCACGCGCGCCGTCACCGTCGCCGCCCGGCAGCAGGTCCGAGCCGAGCATGCTGCGCGTCGGCATGAACGGGACCCCCATCTCCCCGGCCAAAAACCGGCTGACCATGGACAGGTGGCTGTAGTCCTCCACCTCCAGCGTCCCCGCTTCGATCGCGCGGCGCCAGGAGAAGGTGGTGCCGAAGCGCTCCAGGTTGCCCGATCCGGATTCGCACCGCCGCACCAGCCCCGCGGCGACCAGCTGGTCCATGCCGATGGAGAGGTTGCAGCCGACGACGGTGAGGTCTCCGATGCGCTGGCGGATGATCTCGTGGGTGAGGGCCATCGGGACCCGCCCGATGTTCTGGGCGCCCATGCCGAGCACCGCGCCCGGGCGGACGAACCGGGCGACCGCCTCGGCGGCGCTCATGACTTTGTCGAGGGTGCGTCTCATCCCGCCAGCATCATGGCGGAAGGTGCTCCATAATGTCAAATAAGATGATATGCTGATTCCATAAGCATGTCTTAGAGACGCAAGCGACGCCATGGCGATCCCTCTCACCCCCCTGCGCGCCTTCCACCTGACGGCGCGGCATCAGAGCGTCAGCAAAGCAGCGGTCCAGTTGGGCGTCACCCAACCCGCGGTGACCCAGCAGATTCGCAGGCTGGAGCGCGCGGTCTCCCTACGCCTCTTCCGGCGGGAGGGCCGCGGCCTCGTGCTGACTGAGGCCGGGGAGACGCTGGCCGTCTTCGCTCAAAGGATCTTCCTGCTGGTCGACGCCGCCGGCGACGCCCTGGAAGGTGTCGCCGGGCTGCGGACCGGTCATCTCGCCGTGGGGGCCAGCCGCACCGCGGGGTCGTATTACGTGGCGGCGTTGCTGGACCGGTTCAAGCGCCGCTACCCCGGCGTCCGCGTCAGCCTGGCGGTGGCGAACTCGCAAATCATCCTGGCACGCGTCACCGACTTCACCCTGCATGCGGGGGTGGTCGCCGGCCTCCCCGCGGACCCCCATCTGATCGCCCGGCCGCTGATCCGCGATCGCCTCCTGGCGGTCTTGGCGCCGGCGCATCCCCTCGGTCGGAAGCGTGTCTTCAGCGTCGACGACCTGCGCGGCCAGCCGCTGGTGCTGCGCGAGCCGGGCTCGACGACGCGGCGCCTCATCGAAGAGGCGTTCGCCGCGCGGGGGTTGGCGGTGACGGCGGCCATGGAACTGGAGGACAACGAGGCGATCAAGAGCGCCGTCGCTGACGGCATCGGGGTGGCGATCATGGCGCGTGCCGCGGTGGCGCAGGATGTGGCGTCCGGGCGGGTGCTGGGGCGACGGCTGCGAGGCGCGCCCAGCCTCGACTTCGCCCTCGTCTACCACCGCGACCGGGTGTTCTCCCCCGTGCTCTCGGCCTTCCTGGCTCTCCTGCCGAAAGTGCAGGGAGCCAGGAAGGCCTGAGCCAGTTTGAGCGGACCCTCAGTTCGACTGGCCCGGAGGACCTTCGTGCCCGTGGTTCTTGTCCCCGTTGCCGTACCCGGGTTTGCCGTTTCCATTGGGATCGCTCGGGTCGGGGCTGCTCGGGGGCGTGGGGCCGCCCGGAGGCGCGGGCGGTGTCTGGGTGGAGATACCCGACTCACCGCGCTCCCGTTCCTGGAGACACCATTGCACCAGCGACGCCGGGTGCGCGCTGGGGTTCGCCAGTACTTCGGCGCAGAGTCGTTCCTCCTCGGGCGTCATCGCCTCGGCCGGAAGCGTCGGCGAGCCCGCGATCATTCCACAAACCACCAGCAAGATGACAGCGGATCGTTTCACTTGCTCTCCCCCCTGACACTCAGCGTGGGCCTCCACCCGGGCACGCGAATCCACCCTCCGGACGGCGCAGAAAGAGAAAGAGGGCGACACAGTCCGTGGCCCTCTTCGGCAGTTCAGGCGGGCCGGACGTACCGCCGGCCCTGAACTTTGCGCGTCCGGATTGCTCCGGGCTTGCCTTTTCGGAGGTCTTGTCTGCTGTTGTCAGTAGCGACAGTAGCAGTCAGCCTCTGTGCGAAGAATCCTCCGAAGGAAGGAAACCGCGGGCACGAAAGAGAGATTTTCCCATCTACGGCTGCTTGGCTGCAAACCGCCTGGCGTAAGGATAAGCGGGGACTGCGGGACGGAGGTCCTTTGGCCCTTTCCCTGTGTTTGGCTCGGGCGCTTCGGGGGAGAGTGATCGGATGTTTAGGCCGATAGCCGACCGCAGCCGTTCGGCCGCCCGCTTCAGCTCGAGCCCGGCGTCGAACCACACGTCCGACCCGGGACGGCCCGACCGCAAGAGGATGGAGGCCTGCACCTGATACTGGTGGCCCAGCTCCTCCAGCGCCGACACTTCCTGATTGAGGCGCGCGCGCATCGTCGGCTGGGGTGGTACGGTCTCGTCGGACATGCGTTCCGCCTCCTTGCGGCGCCGCCAGGAATGAAAGAAGGCCAGGCCGGGGTGGCCTCCTCGGCAGCTCCGTCCCGGCTCCTCGCCGGGCCCTGAAGCTTTGCGCTCCCCCGATCGCTCGAAGGGTTGCCTTTTCGAGAGGTTCGGGGTGGACGATTCCGAGAACAGGGGGGCGCTCCCTTCTGCCAATCGAGAGATTTGCTTCCCTCGATAGCAGGATCTTGCCGCGGAAGGCCAGGTCGTGGTCTCTTTGGCTGGCTTTCCTGAATGTGTCCGTATGTTTGTGGAATTTTCGGACGGAGTGGTGCTGCTTAAGGCCGTTGACTGCCCCTCTGGGGTTTTGGGCAGGATACTCAAGAGCAATGACATAGGACGCGAAAAGGGCAAACCTGCCGCGAGGCAGGGGCGCAAAGCCTCGGAACCTTCCCCTTCCTGGGATCACCTGGACGGTCGGCCGGGCTGCCGCAGACGCAGCGTTTCTTGCGGGCAGGCGCCGCTGCCTGCCCGGGCAACGCTTGCTCAAGGGGGGGAGAGCAGTGGTGATAGAGAGGCTGGGAGCCCGCGGCGTATCTGCCGAGGTAGTCAGGTCCTCCGGTCCCGCGCAGCCGGGGGCGAGACTATTGCGCGTGCTGCTAGTCGATCCGCTGACGCTCGTCCGCGAGGGGCTGCGGGTCCTGCTCAGCGCCCAGGGCGTGGAGGTAGTCGGAGACACCGCCACGGTGGCAGAGGCGGTCGGCCTGGCTCCCGGGTTGCACCCGGATGTCATCCTCTTGGACCAGAACCTCTTGGACCAGAACCTCGCCGGGGCTGCGGGCGCGATCGCGGCGCTGAAGCAGGCCGCGCCGCAGGCGCGTCTTGTCGTTGTCGTGACCGACCTCGACGAGACGCGGATAGACGCGACGCTGGCCGCGGGGGCGTCTGCGCATATCGCGAAGCTTCTCCCCGTGGCGAAAATGGTGGACGCGCTCCGGGCCGTCTCCCGAGGCATCCGGGTCCCCGCCGGGCTGTTCGAGGGCGAAAGATCTCACCGCGGCAACGGGAGGCGGATCGGACGCAGGCCCAAGCGGCCGCGAACGAACCCGCTGACGGCGCGGCAACTGGACATCCTCACGGCGCTGGGCACGGGCGAGCGTGATCGCGCGGTCGCGATCCGTCTGGGAATCGCTGAAGGCACCGTGAAGACCCATATCCGGCACATCCTGGAGGTCCTCGGGGTGCGCAATCGTACGCAGGCCGTGGCGTATGCGCTGCGCAAAGGCCTGATCGAGTAGCCGGACCCCTTCAAATCGGTTTCTGCCCTGGGCGCGAGGGGCAGAGGAGATTTCCACTCAGGCCCGCGAACTGGATTGCCATGACCTCCCGCCCTGTCGCGCCTTCTGAGGGCGACATCAATCGTTCCCCGCAGCGCGCGGCCTGGCAGGCTTCGGCGCTGGACGCGGAAACGCAGGCGCTGCTGGAGGAGGACGCGCGCTACTTCCTTCATCAATCCCTCTCCACGCCGTGCCTCAACGGCCTGCGCGCCGCGGAGGGGATCTACCTGGAAGACCTGCAGGGCCGGCGGTACATGGACTTTCACGGCAACAGCGTCCACCAGGTGGGGTTCGGCAATCCGGCGGTCATCGCGGCGATCAAGGCGCAGCTCGACGACCTCAGCTTCTCGCCCCGGCGGTACACGAACCGCCCGGCCGTCGCCCTGGCGCGCAAACTCGCCGAGATCGCCCCAGGCGACCTCAACAAGGTCCTGCTCTGTCCCAGCGGCACTGCGGCGATCGGCATCGCGCTGAAGCTGGCCCGGGTGGTGACCGGCCGCCACAAGACCATCTCCATGTGGGACGCCTTCCACGGCGCCTCGCTCGACGCCATCTCGGTCGGCGGCGAGGCGCTCTTCCGCCGCGGCGTGGGGCCGCTGCTGCCGGGCGCCGAGCACGTCCCCCCGCCCGACGCCTACCGCTGTCTCTGGGAGTGCCATACCCGGGGAGGGTGCGACCTCAGGTGCGCCCGCTATATCGACTACGTCCTCGAGCAAGAAGGGGACGTGGCCGCGGTCGTCGCCGAGACCATGCGCAGCACGGGCGTGATTCCGCACCCGGAGTTCTGGCGCACCGTCCGCGCCGCCTGCGACCGCCACGGGGCGCTCCTGATCCTCGACGAGATCCCCACGGCGCTGGGGCGCACCGGGGCCATGTTTGCCTGCGACCACTATGGGATCGTCCCGGACCTGCTCGTCATCGGCAAAGGACTCGGCGGTGGGATCGTGCCCCTGGCGGCCCTGCTGGCGCGGGGGCGGTTCGACGTCGCCGGAGACCAGGCGCTCGGGCACTACACGCACGAGAAAAGTCCCCTCGGCGCCGCCGCCGCGCTGGCGACGATCGCCTACATCGAGCAGCACGGGCTGGTCCCCCACACCCGCGCCCTGGGGGAACACGCGCTGGCGCGGCTGCGCGCGATGGCGTCGCGCCACCCGCTCATCGGCGACGTGCGCGGGCTGGGGCTGCTGCTTGGAGTCGAACTGGTCACCGACAGGCTTTCGCGCGCGCGGGCGACGGCGGAGGCGGAGGCGGTCATGTACGCTGCGCTCTCCCGCGGGCTAAGTTTCAAAGTAACCATGGGGAACATCCTCACCCTCACGCCGCCGCTGGTGATCACCCGCGAGGAGATGGACCGGGCCCTGGACATCATCGATGAAAGTCTGACCGAGGTGGAATCCTGACCGCGCTGGTCGAGCAGCCCGCCCTCCATCACGGCCAGACCGTCTTCTACACTCTCCGGCACGGGTTGACGGAGTTGAACCGGTCGAAGAGGACCGGCGGGCGGCTCGACGTGCCGCTGCTTGAGGAAGGGCGCCGCCAGGCCGAGGAAGCGCGGTCGAACTTCCACGGCACGCCGCTGGACGTCGTCATGTCTTCGACCCTGCGCCGCGCAGTCGAGACGGCGGAGATCGTGACCGGATGGCCGCGCGCGCGTATCGTCCTCAACGACCTGGCCATCGAGCGCAGCTTCGGGGAGTTGGAGGGTCTGACCCAGGAGGAAATCGGTGAACGGTTCCCTTCGGTGATCTACCTTCCGATCGAGCACATCAGATATTCCCTCAACCCGCCCGGCGGCGAGTCCTTGGAGGCGCTGCGCGCCCGGGCCCGCGCCTTTCGGGAACGCACGCTGGCGGCGCACCGGGGGAAGCGGGTCCTGCTCTCCTCGCATCAGAACTTCATGCAGCAGCTGCACGGTGAACTGCGCGGGCTTGATCTCTACGCGGCGCTGCTGGACGACATCCTCAACCTAGAATTGAATCAGTTTCACCTCGATGCGGACGGCCGGCTCCTCGGACACCGCGTCTATCAGCTCTGCCCAGACGCGTCGCAGTATCCTTCCTTCTAAGGTGACGGTCCCGGCGCGGCGCTCACGGCGTCGACAGGTGGAGGCGGCGATCGAAGCGCTGACGGATCGCTTTGCCGCACGATTCCCCGTGCGGCTGTCCTCCCCCCGCCGGATCGGCCGCGAGGCGGAGTTTCCCCTCGTGCGCACAGATGGGCGGGCGGGCGACGCGTCTCTGCTCTGGGATTCGCTGCGGGCGGATGGAGCGGCGCGTCTGACCTACGACGACCCGAGCCGGCAGACCCTCATCGAGCGGATCGACCTTGAGGATGCCGCGTACGAAGTGGAGATGGGACGGGCCACGGTGGAGGTCGTGCTGCCGCCGCTGGACGATCTGATCGCCCTCGAGATCGCCTCGGCCGGCGCCATCCGGCGCGTCGTCCGTGCGGCGGTGTCGCGCGGGATGGCTGTCCTGGGGTATGGCATTCAGCCCCGCACGCCCGGCGCCCCTGGGTTGATGACCCCAAAGCGGCGGTATCTGGCGCTGCACCGCGCTATCGGCCGGCCGTGGCTGCACTTCACCAACACGGCCAGCGACCAGGTCCAGATCGACGTGACCCGCGGCGAACTGCTCGACGCCATCAATCTGATGAACCTCCTCTCCGGTCCGCTCATCGCGCTCACGGCGAACTCGCGGGTGTATGGAGGCCGGGTCGGCGCCTTCCGCTCCGGCCGGGAGGCCCTCCTCTCCACGCTGGGCCAGCCGCGCCACGGCATGACGCCGCGGCGGTTCGACCGCCTCGAAGAATTCGTCGGGTTCGTCTGCGCGCAGACCTGCTACATCCTCCCTGACGGGACGGGCTACCGCTCCTTCCGCCGTCCCTTCACCGCCTATCTCGCTCAGCGCGGCGTGGATCTCGGCGCGTATTTGTGGCACGAACACTACACGTGGAGCAGCGCGCGCCCCCGCGCCCACCATGGCACGATCGAGATTCGGCCTGCCTGCCAGCAGCCTCCAGATGAATCGCTTGCCGCCGCCGCCCTGTCGCTCGGAATGATGGAGGCGCTGCCGCATCTCGGGCCGTTCCTGCGCGACCACCTCGGCGCGGATCCGTGGCCGGCGATGGCCGCCTACCGCCGCGCGGCCATCCGGCACGGCGTCCGCGCCAGGGAACCCGCCCGCGGCTTGCTGGCTGGGCTGCTCGACGTAGCCGCCTCAGCCCTGGGGCGCCGCGGACGGGGCGAGGAACGCTATCTGCGCCCGCTCTTCCGCCGCCTCGAACGCAAGGAGCTCCCGGCAGACCGCGCGGCCGCCCGGTTCCGGCGCGGCGGCGTCAAGGCGCTGATCGAAGAATTCCGCCTCTGAGAGGGAGGATTACATGGGCCGCTTGGACGGGAAGGTCGTTCTGATCACGGGAGCGGGCAGCGGCATGGGCCGGCTGGCCGCCCTCATGTTCGCGCGGGAAGGCGCGCAGGTCGTCGTCGCAGAGGTGGATCCGAAGGCCGGTGAGGAGACCGTGGCGCAGGTGGGCGCGGACGGCGGAAAGGCTGTCTTCGCCCGCACCAACGTGGCCAAGGAGGCCGACGTCGCCGGGGCGGTACGGGCGGGGGAATCGGCCTTCGGCCACATCGACGTCCTCTACAACAACGCCGGTATCTTCCCCGCCGAGGACGGCTCCGTCACCGATATCGACGAAGCGCTGTGGGACCGCATCCACGGTGTCAACCTCAAAGGCACCTTCCTGGTCTGCAAGCACGGGGTGCCGGCGCTGCTGCGGGCCGGCGGGGGTTCGATCGTCAACATCGCCTCGTTTGTCGCGCTGGTGGGCTGCACCGTCCCGCAGGATGCCTACACGGCCAGCAAAGGCGGCGTGATCGCGCTGACCAGGTCGCTGGCGGTCCAGTTCGGTCCCAGGGGCATCCGCACCAACGCCATTTGTCCGGGTCCCATCGAGACCCCCATGCTCACCTCCTGGCTCTTGACCGATCCGGCGGCCAAGCAGTTGCGGTTGAACCGCATTCCGATGGGGCGTTTTGGCCACGCCGAGGACATCGTCTATATGGCCATGTACCTTGCGTCCGACGAGTCGGCCTGGACCAACGGGGCCTGTCTGTCTGTCGACGGCGGTATTACGGTGAACTATTTCTAAGGGGGTTTCCTCAGGGTCGCAGCGACGAATACGCCGCCTCCGAATTCTCCTTCGTCCAAGATCTTGACCTTGCGGGGAACGAACCGGTAGAAGCGGTAGCGAAAGGCGCGATGTGCACTCTTGGCCAGGCCTGATCTGTACTCAGCGTATTTGGGGAAACGCTTCCCGTAGAGCTGTTCTGCTCTCTCGGCTTGAAGGCCGCTTGCCTCAGCGCAACTCCCAAAGAGTTGCATCCCGCGCCCAGGCCGATCCCAGGGCTGAGAGGAGCTGAAGACGGACATGGCCATCGATGGATTCGTAAGCAGGTTTCGGCAGTGCAGAGACCTGGGATCTGAAAGGAAGTAGAATTCCAGCTCCTCGGAGTAGCAGAAGTAGACGTGGCTGATGTGCGCTCGATGACCCCTGGTGACAGTGGCGATCGAGCAAAGCACATTCGCCTTGAGCATCCGCAGGACGCTTCTTCGGACGCGGCTTTCCGAGAATCTGGGCTCTTGTTGAGGTGAACGGACGACAGTAGGCGCATGCCTTGGTGAGATCGTTGTAACCTGTTCTGTTACAAACCGAACGCGCATCATAGGCGATTAGTGCGCGATGAAGATGTTCTTGACCTCCGTGTACAGCGCCAGGGCGTGCATCCCCAGCTCCCGGCCGAAGCCGCTCATCTTGTACCCGCCGAAGGGCGCTTCCTGGTGGACGCTGTGGTTGGAGTTGACGCTGACGACGCCTGCCTGGATGCCCCGGGCGACGCGCAGGGCCCGGCCGATATCGCGTGTCCACACGGAAGCGGAGAGGCCGTAGGGGGAATCGTTGACCAGTCGGAGGGCCTCCTCTTCGTCGCGGAAGGTAATGGCCGCGGCCACCGGGCCGAAGATCTCCTCTTGGGCCACCACCATCTCATTGCGCACCTCGCTGAAGACCGCCGGGAGGAGAAAGGCGCCGCGCGACAACATCGGATCGGTCGGCGGCGTTCCCCCGACGAGCAGTTTCGCCCCCTCGCGCACGCCCGTCTCGACATACCCCCGCACGTGCTGGCGGTGGGCCTGGGAGATGAGGGATCCGATCTCAGTGTCGTCGGCCAGCGGATCGCCGACGCGCAAAGCCCCCGCGCGCTGCGCGAACATCTCCACCACGCGGTCGTAGACCGACCGTTCCACGAAGACGCGGCTGCGCGCGCAGCAGTCTTGTCCGGCGTTGCCGAAGACCGCCGTCGCCGCGCCGGGCACGGCGCGCTCGAGATCGGCGTCGGCGAAGATGACGTTGGGCGACTTCCCGCCCAGTTCCAGCGAGAGCCGCGTCATCGTCTCGGCGGCCTCTTTCATGATCTTGATCCCGGTCGCCGTCTCGCCGGTGAACGCGATCTTGCGCACGATCGGGTGGCGGACCAGTCCCATGCCCACCATCGAGCCCGGACCGGTGAGAACGTTGAGGACCCCCGGCGGCACGCCGGCCTGCAGGGCGATCTCCCCGAGCCGCAGCGCGGTAAGCGGCGTGGCGCTGGCGGGCTTGAGGATGGCGGTGTTGCCCGTCGCCAGCGCCGGAGCCACTTTCCACGAAGCGATCATGAGGGGGAAGTTCCAGGGCACGATCAGCCCGACGACGCCGATCGGCTCGCGCAGCGTGAAGTCCACGCCCCGGTCGGCCACCGGGATAGTCTCGCCGAACCACTTATTGGCCGCACCGGCGTAATATTCGAAACATCCTGCCGCCGCGTCGACTTCGCCCCGGGCGTCGGTAATCGGCTTCCCGCTGCAACTGACCTCCAGCCGGGCCAGTTCTTCCTTCCGCTCCCGGATCCGATCGGCGATCCGCTGGAGGATACGGCCGCGCTCGACCGCGCCCAGCCGCGGCCAAGGACCTTCGTCAAACGCCCGGCGGGCGGCGGCGGCCGCCCGGTCCACGTCCTCGGTCCCTGCCTCCGCCACGACGGCCACCGGGTCTGCCGTGGCCGGGTTGGTGACGGTGAATGTGCGTCCCGAGAGCGCCGGGCTGAGGCGTCCTTCAATGATCAATTCGTATGTTTGAGGCTGAGCGATCATGGGGCCTCCTTAGCGAGCGACCGGGGTGGGGCGTCAGTGCCGGGCGGCCGGAACGGTGGGGAGCACGACCTTGCGCAGCCAGTTCCGAAACTCGCACTGCCGGAGGCCGTCGTCCAGGATGTCATCCCCCACGGCCAGGTCCCACCGCAGATCCTTGCGCCGGGGGTCGCGGACCAGCGCGTCCATGCGCGCCACCTTCGCCTCCAGCGTGTCGCGGTCGGCGAAGAACCCCTCCCGGACCAGCGCCTCCGCGCGGGCCGTGATCAGGCGGGCCATGTCTTCCAGGTGATATTCAGGGTGGTACTGCGTGGCCCAGAAGGTGCCGTTGCGATGCCGGACCTCCAGCGCCTGGACCGGCGTGTGCTCGTTGGTCGCCAGCAAGCTTGCGCCCGGGGGAAGTTCGGTGACTTCGTCCAGGTGCGAGATGAACGCGTCGAAGACGTCGGGTTTGCCTTCGTACATGGGGTGGCGTCGACCCTCGGGGGTCAGGTGGATCTTCCGAGCGAAGCCCATCTCGCGCCCGCGCGGATTGCGGCGCACTTCCCCTCCGGCGGCGACCGCTGCCATCTGCACGCCCCAGCAGCTGCCGAACTGGGGGCGGCCCACATCAAACACTCGCCGGGCAAACTCGACCTGCCGCGTGACGCGGGGATCGTTCTCGTAGATGGTGAGGTTGGAGCCGGTCCAGATCAGCCCGGCATGGGCGGCGATCTCCTCTTCGCGCGGGAGGGCCACGTCCAGATCGGCGATGAAGAGGGCCTCCAGCCGCGCCTCCGGGGCGAGTGAGCGCAGCACCCGTACGTAGATGTCATCCGCCGAGCACATGCCGGCCCGGTCCAGTACCTCACGGCTCTCGCGGGGATAGGGGTTGATGATGAGCAGGCTCATGGCCAAACGGTTTGTCTCCCGACCTGCCGCTGCTAGGAAGGTAAGGCTTCAGTTCTACTGGGCGAGGTTCCTCCGGGGATCGCACTCTAACGGACAAGTGTTCGCATTTGAGGCTTGACAATCGTACATATGTTCGGTATATTTGGCCCGTGAAGCAGAATCTGCCTCGTCCTATCACGGCCAGGCAGCGTCAGATCCTAGAGCACCTGGCTGCCTCCATCCGTCGATCCGGCTATGTGCCCTCGGTGAGAGAGGTGGGAAAGGCTCTCGGTCTGCGTTCGCCGTCGACGGTCCACCAGCACCTGCATGCCCTGGAGCGAAAGGGCTACATCAAGCGGTATGGGGACCGGATGCGCGTCCTGCAGATTACCAACCGCACCGTCCTGCCGGAGGGCGAAGAGGTGGCGACCCTTCCGTTGATAGGACGCATTTCGGCCGGTCTCCCCGTCCTGGCGGAAGAGCACGTCGAGGAGATGATCCCCGTTCCCCGTCGGATGGTCGGATGGCATGAAGAGTGTTTCCTGCTGACCGTGCGCGGAGACAGCATGGTGAGGGCGGGCATCATGTCGGGCGACCTCGTGGTCGTGCGCTCCCAGCCCACCGCGGAGCCGGGGGAGGTCGTCGTCGCGCTATACGGCGAGGAGGCCACCGTCAAACGGCTGATCCTCGAAAACGGACGGCCTGTGCTCAAACCGGAGAACGACGCCTACAAGATCCTCCGGGGCGAGTTCTCGGTCATCGGGAAAGTCGTCGGGCTGCTGCGCAGTTACCGGGGGACCATATGATCGCGCCGCGTCACCTCGCCTCCGGCGGCGCTGCTGTCCGGCCGCTCCGTTCGGCGCGTCGGCGCGTCCACCACCACGGTCCTCGACACCAGAGGGGGCGGGGGAGCCGGCCGACTCCAGTCCGGGCGCCGGGACTGATCAGTCTCTGGCTGGACGACCGGCGGGCGCTTCCGTTGAAGTGGGGTCTGCTGGCGCTGCTGCTGCTGGGCGTGGCGCTGCTCGAGCGGCCGCTCTAGGACCGCGGTCCTCCGCATCGAGGAGCCGCTCCCGGAGGCGCCGAACTGCAAGGCCGTGGGTGAGCGCGAGGCACGGCCGCACCTGGAAGCCGGCGAGGAGCATCTCCGCCGCGACGAGTGGACGCAGGCGGAGGAGGCCTTCCGGCGGGGGACGGCGGCCCATCCGGAATCACCCGTCGCCTGGAGCAAGCTGGGGGTCGCCCTGGCCCGCCAGCGTCGGTTCGACGAGGCCATCGCCGCTCTCCGTGAAGGTATTACCATCAGCCCGCGCTACGCGCCCGCGTACAGCAACCTGGGGAACGTCTATCGCGAGCTTGACCGCAAGGAGGAAGCGCTCGCCGCCTACCGGCAGGCCGTCGAAGCCGATCCCGACTACTGGGTCGCCCACCAGAACCTGGGGGCGCTTTACCGCGAGATGGGGCGCGTCACCGATGCGGTCGGCGAGTTCAAGAAGGCCACCCGCCTCTCAGTGCGCAGCGGAGGTGCCCGCCGCGGCTGCTTCGGTCCCGCCGCCGCGGTGCTGGCGCTGCTGCTAGTGCTGCTGGGTGGGGGGCTCCCGGTCCTGGCGCGCCTGCTCGCCGGTCAGTAAGCGACGCCCACGGGAGGACGATCAGGGAATCGGGGTACGCCCTCTCATCGTTCTTAGGTATAGTGGTGGCGGACGGACCGCTGAGGAGGACGTACTGAGATGGCTGCACCTGTACACGTGACGGAACAGAGTTTCGAAACGGAAGTGCTGAAGGCGGAGACGCCGGTCCTGGTGGACTTCTGGGCGGAGTGGTGCGGGCCGTGCCGGATGATCGCGCCCATCGTGGAGGAGTTCGCGCGGGACTACGAGGGGAAGTTGAAGGTCGCCAAACTCGACGTCGACGACAACACCACCATCGCGATGCGCTACAACATCATGAGCATTCCTACGCTCGGCGTCTTCAAGAGCGGGGAGCTCGTGGAGCGGATCATCGGCTACATGCCCAAGGGTGAGCTGAAGCGGCGGGTCGACGCCGTCCTCGCCGCGGGGGTCTCCTAGCGGACTTGCGGCTCAACCGCCGCCGCCGGCGGTCCGTTTCAACGAACGCCTAGCTCGCGGGTCGCGCTCTCGCCGGGACGGCGGTGGCCGGTTCGCCCGCCTTGGTTCCCGCCGCCCAGTGCGCCTCCGGTCCCAGCGCTTCATCGCCCTGCAGCCAGCGTTCAGCGTCCATGGCGGCCATGCACCCAAACGCGGCCGCGGTAACCGCCTGCCGGTAGGTGTGATCGTGCACGTCCCCCGCGAGAAAGACCCCCGCCACGTTCGACCGGGTCCCGCTCTGAGGGACCAGATAGCCGTTGGGGTCCATCGTCAGCTGTCCTTTGAAGAGGGCGGTGTTGGGGCGGTGTCCGATGGCGACGAAGATGCCGTCGATGGGTCGTTCCGTGATGTCGCCGCTGCGGGTGTCGCGCAGGCGCACGCCGCGCACCTTCTCCCCCCCCAGGATGTCCGCCACCTCGGCGTTCCAGATGAAGTCGATCCTGGGGTGTTTGCGGGCGCGCTCCTGCATGATCTTGCTGGCGCGCAGGACGTCGCGACGGTGCACGACCGTGACGGCGCGCGTCATGTTGGCGAGATAGAGCGCCTCTTCCATCGCGCTGTCCCCGCCGCCGACCACGATCACGTCCTG
Organism: bacterium; assembly: GCA_050695215.1. Lineage (GTDB taxonomy): Bacteria > Sysuimicrobiota > Sysuimicrobiia > Sysuimicrobiales > Humicultoraceae > JACQGZ01. Next base: position 31,510 of record JBOGSD010000020.1, on the reverse strand, counting down.
ATTGCGGAAAAAGAACCCGTCGCAGGTGGCGCAGGTGGAGACGCCGCGGCCGAGCAGCTTTCCCTCGGACGGCAGACCCAGCATCTTCGCCGAGGCCCCCGTCGCCACGATCACGGCGCGGGCCCGCACCTCCATCCCGCTCTGCGTGGTGACGCGGAAGGGGCGCTGCGAGAGATCCACCCTGGTGGCGTCCTCGGTGAGAAACTCTGCCCCCACGCGCTCGGCCTGGGTGCGCATCGCGGCCATCAGGTCGGGGCCCATGATACCGTCGGCGAAGCCGCCGTAGTTCTCTACCAGCGTGGTCAGCATCAACTGGCCGCCGGCCTCCCCGCCCTCGATCACGAGAGGGCGCAGGTTGGCCCGGGCGGCGTAAATGGCGGCGGTCAGGCCCGCTGGGCCCCCGCCCAGGACGATGACGTTGCGGATGTCGTTGGTCTCAGCCATGGTTCGTGGCGGCCTCAGGGTACCGCCGGACCCTCCTTCAGGCAACGCGCCCGGACCCTCCTTCAGGCAACGCTGACGCGGCGCCGTCCTATTTCGGCTCCCCCAGCCGTGCGCAGCGGGCGAGCGCGGGCCGCGTGGGGGGCCGCCCCCTGTCAATCCCATTGTTAAGTATATTGACACCGTCAATGGCAGGCCCCTATACTGCTCTTGCCCAAAACGGACCGAGGCCATCAGGAGGGCCGACCTGCAGTGAGAGACCGGCGGGCCACCCGCCCGCTCTACGTGATCAGTATCGCCGCCGACCTGGCGGGGCTGCACCCGCGGACGCTGCGCATCTACGAAGAGAAAGGGTTGCTCAGCCCGCAGCGGCGCAACCGCATCCGCCTCTATTCGGACCACGACATGGAGCGGGTGCGGCTGATCCGCCACCTCACGCAGGAACTGGGGGTCAATCTGGCCGGCGTGAAACTGCTGCTGGACGTGTACGAGCAGCGGGAGGAAGGGCGCGGACCGGACGGCGAGTGGGTGTTCACCCGCCGCACCGTCCGGCTCCGTCGAGCCCCCGATGACACCGAACGGGAAGGGAAGGGAGGACGAGGACGATGAGCATTCGGCGATGGGATCCCTTTGACGAACTGACGTCGCTCCGCGAATCGATGGAGCGGCTCTTTGACGACTTCTTCACCCGCCGGCCCACGGGGCGGGGGCCTCTGGCCCCGGCGATGTGGGAGCCCGCGGTGGAGGTCTTCGAGAACGAGGGCGAGGTGGTCTTCCGCGCGGAGATGCCGGGGATCGACCCCCAGAGCGTCGATGTGACGGTTTCGGAGGACGCCCTCACCCTCAAGGCCGAGGCCAGGACCGAGCAGGAGCAGAAAGGCCGCAACTACTACCGCCGCGAGCTGCGCTACGGCGCCTTCCAGCGCACCATCGCGCTGCCCACCGCGGTGCAGGCCGACCAGGCGAAGGCCGGCTTCAAGAACGGCATTCTCGAGGTCCGCATCCCCAAAGCGGAGCGGGCCAAGGCCAAGACCGTCAAAGTGGAGGTTGAGTAGCCGTGGCGCGTGTCGTCGGTATTGATCTGGGCACCACCAACTCCGTCATCGCCACCATGGTCGGGGGCGAGCCGCAGGTGATCCCCAACGCCGAGGGATCCCGGCTCACCCCCTCGGTGGTCGGGTTCAGCAAGACGGGAGAGCGCCTCACCGGACAGATGGCCAAACGGCAGGGCGTGCTCAATCCCGAGAACACCGTCTCTTCGATCAAGCGGTTCATGGGGCGGCGCTTCGGCGAGGTGGCCACCGAGCGCGGCATGGTGCCCTATAAGGTGGAAGAGGGCCAGAACGGGATGGCCGTCGTGCGCATCCCCGCCGCCGGCAAGACCTTCACGCCCGAAGAGATCTCCGCGATGATCCTCCAAAAACTCCGGACCGACGCGGAGGCGTACCTCGGCGAGAAGATCAGCGAGGCCGTGATCACGGTCCCCGCCTACTTCAACGACGCGCAGCGCACCGCCACCAAGAACGCCGGCGAGATCGCCGGATTGAAGGTGCTGCGCATCATCAACGAGCCCACCGCCTCGGCGCTGGCCTACGGGCTGGACAAGAAGGGCGCCGAGACCGTGCTGGTCTTCGACCTGGGCGGCGGCACCTTCGACGTCACCATTCTGGAGATCGGCGAAGGGGTCTTCGAGGTCAAGTCCACCTCCGGCGACACGCACCTGGGGGGGGACGACTGGGACGAGCGGATCGTCAACTGGCTGGCCGACGAGTTCCGCAAGGCGCAGGGCATCGACCTGCGCAAGGACCGCCAGGCCCTGCAGCGGCTGCGCGAGGCCGCCGAGCGCGCCAAGGTCGAGCTCTCGACCGTCGTGCAAACCACCATCAACCTGCCCTTCATCACCGCCGACGCCACCGGTCCCAAGCACCTGGACCAGGTGCTCACGCGCGCCAAGTTCGAGGAGCTGACCGCCGATCTGGCGGAGCGGTGCATCGGACCGGTGAAGCAGGCCCTCACCGACGCCAAGATGACGGAGAAGGACCTCAACGAGGTCATCCTGGTCGGCGGCGCGACGCGCATGCCGATGATCCAGGAATTGGTGCGCCGCCTCACCGGGAAGGAGCCAAACAAGGAGGTCCACCCCGACGAGGTCGTGGCGATCGGCGCGGCGATCCAGGCCGGCGTGCTGGCCGGGGACGTGCGCGACGTTGTCCTGCTGGACGTGACCCCGCTGAGCCTCGGCGTCGAAACGCTGGGCGGCGTGAGCACGCCGCTGGTGCCGCGCAATACCACGATCCCCACGCGCAAGAGCGAGACCTTCTCCACCGCGGCGGACGGGCAGACCCAGGTGGAGATCCACGTCCTGCAGGGGGAGCGCCCGATGGCCCGGGACAACCGCACGCTGGGCCGGTTCATCCTCGACGGCATTCCCCCGGCGCCGCGGGGCGTGCCGCAGATCGAGGTCACGTTTGATATCGACGCCAACGGCATCCTCAACGCCGCGGCGAAGGACCGCGCCACCAACCGCGAGCAGTCGATCAAGATCACCGGGAGCTCCAGCCTGAGCAAGCAGGAGGTGGAGCAGATGGTGAAGACCGCCGAGCAGTTCGCCGCAGAGGACCGCAGCAAGCGCGAGGCCGCGGAGACCCGTAACCGCGGCGAACAGCTCGCCTACCAGACCGAGCGCACGCTGAAAGAGGCCGGCGACAAAGCGTCAGCAGAGGAGAAGCAGAAGGTGGAAGCCGCGCTCAAGGAACTGCGCGACGCCCTCGGCGGCGATGACCACGAGCGGATCGGCCGCGCCACCGAGGCGGTCCAGCAGGCCTCCTACAAACTGGCCGAAGAGATGTACAAGGCGCCGGCGGGGACGCCGGGCGCGGCCGGGCAGACCGGTCAGCCCGAGGCGGCCGGTCAGTCTCCGGACGGCGGCGAGGCGAAGAACGGTGAAGACGTCATCGACGCCGAGTACCGGCGCACGGACGCGAGCTAGGTCCGCGAGGCGACGTGAAGGATGGGCGAGCGAGGCGACGTGAAGGATGGGTGAGCGAGGCGACGTGAAGGATGGGTGAACGAGAGACCGATGCCGTGAACGAGCGCGAGGAGAGCGAACTGACCGCGCGCCCCGCTCCGACCGTCCAGGAACTGGAGGCGGAGGTGGTCCGCCTCAAGGGCGAGGCGGAGGCGAACTGGCGGCAGTTCCTCCACGCCGCCGCCGACCTGGAGAACTACAAGAAGCAGGCGGCCCGCGCGCGGGAGGACGCGGTCGAGCGCACCCGCCGCGCGCTGCTCGCCGTCATCCTCACCCTCGTCGACAACATCGAACGGGCCCTCGACTATGGCGCGCAGGCCGACGAGGCCGGTCCCATCGTCGAAGGCATCCGCCTGACGCACCGCCAGGCGCTGGAGACGCTGACGAATATGGGCGTGCGCCCCTTCGCGGCCACCGGCAACCCCTTCGACCCCCGCTTCCACGAGGCGGTGGAGGTTGTCGCGCCGACCGACGTCCACCCGGCGGGGCAAGTGGTCGCCGAGGTGCAGCGGGGGTATATGCTCGGCGGCGAGGTCCTGCGTCCCGCGCGCGTGCGGGTGGCGCGGGAATCGTCATGAATCCCTTCAACTCGCTTCGACTCCAGGCGCCGGCCCGTGGCTAAGTTTCACGTCTATGGACCCTTTTCCGTGCCGTTCTACAAAGGCAAAGGCAGCCGGACCGTCACGCCCGACGACGCTAAGGAATTTTGGAGGAAGCATCCGGAGTTCGCCTCCCGCCGGGGCTGCTACGTGTTCGGCATTCGGGCGGGGAAGGGCATGAAACCGGGGTACGTCGGCATGGCCACCCGGAGTTTCAAGGGAGAGGTCTTCCAACCTCACAAGCTGACGCGGTATCAGCAATTCTTCGCCGACTACGAAGGCGCCACGCCGATCATCTTCTTCCTGGCAGTGCCCAGACAGAAGGGGGCGCCGAAACGCGCCCAGATCCGCGACCTGGAACGGTTTCTGATCGAGGTGGGGGTGGCCGCGAACTCCGGTCTGCTCAATAAGCGGGGGACGAGATCTGCCGACTGGGGGATCGTCGGCGTCTTGCGAGGCGGAACGGGCAGACCGTCCCAGGCGGCCCAGCGGTTTCGCAAGTTGATGGGGATCAGCGCGACGGCGGTCTGACCAGGCCTTGAGGGGCCGGCGATGGAGTTCAAGGACTACTACAAGGTCCTCGGGGTCGAGCGCGCGGCGGATGCCAAGCAGATCAGCCGCGCCTTCCGGAGGCTAGCCCGCGAGCATCATCCAGACGTCAACAAGGCCAAGGGCGCGGAAGATCGGTTCAAAGAGATCAACGAGGCCTACCAGGTTCTCGGCGACACAGCCAAACGCGCCCAATACGACCAGATGTTTGAGGCCTACCAGCGCGGCGGGGTGGACTGGCAGCAGGTCTTCCGCGGCGCCGGTCAGACCGCGCCGGGCGGCTTCACCGTGGTGGGCGACGTCGGAGACCTCGAGGACATGCTCGGCGGTCCGGGCGGGTTCAGCGATTTCTTCCGCCAGTTCTTCGGCGGCGCGACCGCGCCGGGGCAAACCCGGGGGCGGGGGCGGCGGGGTCGTGGGCGGATGAGCGACGAGGAGATGATGGGTCGGGCGGTTCCCCCCCAGGCCGAAGCACACCTGGAGGTGACGCTGGAAGAGGTCTTCCACGGCGCGAAGAAACCCGTCACCCTGCAGGTCAACGGCGCCTTCCGGCGGCTGGACATCACGGTCCCCAGAGGTGTGCGCAGCGGGCAGCGCATCCGCCTTCCCGCGGCCATTGACGGCGGCGATCTCTACCTCACGGTGCAGGTGCTTCCCCACCGCCAGTTTGTGCGTCAGGGGGATGACGTCACCGTCGAGGTGCCCGTGCCCCTCACCGATGCGTTGCTGGGCGCGGAGATCCAGGTGCCGACGCTGGAGGGGAACGTCTCGATGACGATTCCGCCGGAGAGCCAGAACGGCCAGACCTTCCGGCTCCGCGGCCTGGGGATGGCGCGGCCGGATGGGAGCCGTGGGGATCAGCTGGTCCGGCTGAGGGCCGTGCTGCCGACCGGCCTGGCCGATGATGAACGGCGTTTCTTCGCGCAGATGCGGGAGCGCCGGAAGGAGCGTTCGTAGGATGGCGATGCGGTTCGACCGGCTGACGGAGAAGGCCCAGGAGGCGCTGCTGGCCGCCCAGGAGCTCTCGCGGGCGCGGCAGCACCAGCAGGTGGACGTCGAGCATCTGATGGTCGCCCTGTTGGAGCAGAGCGACGGCGTCGTCCCCAGCGTGCTCACCGGCTTGGGCGTGGACCCGCGCGTGCTGCGCACCCGTCTGGCCGCCGAGCTGGAGCGCCGGCCGCGCGTGCAGGGCCAGCACGCGGAGGAGGGACTCTACGTCTCTCCCCGGATGCAGCGGACCCTGCAGGCCGCGCAGGAAGAGGCGACCCGCCTCCAGGACGAGTTCATCAGCACCGAGCACCTCCTGCTGGCGGCGGCGCGTGACGAGAAGGATCCCGCCGGTCGGCTGCTCCGTGAAGCGGGGATCACGCCGGAACGGATCTACGCGGGGCTGCAGGAGGTCCGAGGGACGCAGCGCGTCACCGATCCCAATCCCGAATCCAAGTACCAGGTCCTGGAACGCTACGGCCGGGACCTCACCGCGCTGGCCGCCGGGGGAAAACTCGATCCGGTGATCGGCCGGGACGAGGAGATCCGCCGCGTCATCCAGGTCCTCAGCCGGCGCACCAAGAACAACCCGGTCCTCATCGGCGACCCCGGCGTGGGCAAGACCGCCATCGTCGAGGGCTTGGCCCAGCGCATCATCCGGCGCGACGTGCCGGAGGGCCTCAAGGAGAAGCGCATCTTCCAGCTGGACCTCGGGGCGCTGGTCGCCGGCACCAAGTACCGCGGGGAGTTTGAGGACCGCCTGAAGGCGGTGCTCAAGGAGATCGTTGCCAGCCAGGGCGACATCATCCTGTTCATCGATGAATTGCACACCGTGGTGGGGGCGGGAGCCGCGGAGGGGGCCATCGACGCGGCCAACATGCTCAAGCCGATGCTGGCCCGCGGGGAACTGCACACCATCGGGGCCACCACTCTGGACGAGTACCGCCGGCACGTCGAGAAGGACGCGGCCTTGGAGCGTCGCTTCCAGCCGATCGTCGTCGACCAGCCCTCGGTAGAGGATACCGTCTCGATCCTGCGCGGGCTGAAGGAACGCTACGAGGTGCACCACGGGGTGCGCATCACCGACGCCGCGGTCATCGCCGCCGCCACCCTGTCGGACCGGTACATCACGGAGCGCTTCCTCCCCGACAAGGCGATCGACCTGATCGACGAGTCCGCGGCGCGGCTGCGCACCGAGATCGACAGCAAGCCGGCCGAACTCGACGAAGTGGACCGCCGCATCATGCAACTGGAGATTGAACGAGAAGCCTTGCGCCGCGAAACCGACCCCGCCAGCCGGGAGCGCCTGGAGCGGCTGGAGGGCGAGATCACCACGCTGCGCGCCGAATCAGCAGGGCTGCGCGGCCAGTGGGAGCAGGAAAAGAAGGCGATCGGGGCGCTGCGCGAGACCAAGCAGCGCATCGAGGAGGCGCGCCGCCAGGTGGAAGAGGCGGAGCGCCGAGCCGACCTCGAGGCGGCGGCGCGGCTGCGCTATGGCACGGTGCCCGACCTGGAGCGACAGCTGGCGGCGCAGGAGGCCCGCCTGCGCGAGACGCAGCAGGCGCGCCCCCTCTTGAAGGAAGAGGTCACGCCGGAAGACATCGCCGCGGTCGTTTCCCGATGGACCGGCATCCCCGTCACCAAGTTGATGGAAGGGGAGATGGCCAAGCTGCTGGCGCTGGAAGAGCGGTTGCACGAGCGCGTGGTCGGCCAGGATGAGCCGGTGGCCGCCGTTGCCGACGCCATCCGCCGCGCCCGGGCCGGGCTGAAGGATCCACGGCGACCGATCGGCTCCTTCATGTTTCTGGGTCCGACGGGGGTGGGCAAGACCGAGCTGGCCCGCACCCTGGCCGCGCTGCTCTTCGACGACGAGGACGCGATGGTGCGCCTGGATATGTCCGAGTACCAGGAGCGGCACACCGTCAGCCGGCTGGTCGGCGCGCCGCCGGGGTACGTGGGCTTTGAGGAAGGCGGGCAATTGACCGAGGCGGTGCGGCGCCGCCCCTACCGCGTCGTGCTCTTCGACGAGATCGAAAAGGCGCACAGCGACGTCTTCAACACCCTGCTGCAGATTCTCGAAGATGGGCGCCTCACCGACGGGCACGGCCGGGAGGTGGACTTCAAGAACACGATCATCATCATGACCAGCAACATCGGCAGTCATTACCTGCAGCAGATGGATCCCGGCGACGACGCGCAGTTCCAGATGGCCCGGATTCAGGTCCTCGATGACGTGCGCAAGGCGTTCCGCCCCGAGTTCCTCAACCGGCTCGATGAAATCATCGTTTTCCGCCCGCTCAGCCGGGAGCAGATTGGTGAGATCGTCGAGCTGCAGCTGCGCTCCCTGCGCGAGCGCCTGGCCGGGATGAAGGTGGCCCTGGAGGTCACCGCGGCCGCGAAGGCTCACCTCGGGCGCGAGGGCTACAATCCCGACTTCGGCGCCCGGCCGCTGCGCCGGTTGATGCAGCGGACCGTTGAGAACACGCTGGCCAAGCGTCTCCTCGCCGGAGAACTCCACGAGGGCGATACGGCGATCGTGGACTACCAGCACGGCGACTTGGTCTTCACCAGACGCGAGCCCGTTGCGGCGGGGCAGCCTTAGGAGTCTCTCCGTCTTCTCCCTTTCAAACTGAGGGGGCGGCGACGAGGTCCGTGAGGAGAGCGGCGAACCGACCGAAACGATCGTGCGTGTAGAACCACAGCGAGAAGAAGGCATGGGGCGTACCCTGCAGGTCCTTCAGGACCGCACGCCTGTAGCGGTTCATCTGGAGATCGTCGACGATGAAGAGCCCCGTCGAAGCGCAAAACGAGATCGCCACCGGGAAGAACCTGCCGCGTTCTCGCCCCAGATCGTAGAAGACAACGTCAAATGGCGGGAGCGTCCTGGCGGAGAATGTGTCCCAGGTCTCCAGGTGTGTCGTCGAGACGTTCTGCGCTGCCAGGAAGGTACGCGTGCTCTCCAACCATTGCGCGCTGCGGTCGACCGACCAGACTTCCACCGGCGTGTCGGACGCGGCCTGATATCTTCGGAAGACGAACGAACTGAATCCTGAGCCAAGGTCGAGGAGGCGGGTGGGGCGGGTCAGATCGCATACGAACGAAAGGAAGGTGGCGAGCTGCAGGGAGATGGCCATCCGGGCCGTTGACATCGTGGACACGTAGGTCTGGTACGCGGGAGCGAGTTCCGAGCGAATCAGCGGGGCGGAGGACGTCCAGCGCTCCCGCAATCCCTGTATGCGCGCTTCCAACCGTCGGCGGTCTCGGATGCCCTGCAGGGCCCACAACGCCCCACGCAGGATCCGGCCGGTGCGATTGAGGTGCCGGGCGGCCCAGGGTACCGATGGTTGGCGGTTCATGCCTCGGAGACCTATCCACTCGCCCTGTTCCTCGGACGTCGGTCCGTTCACCTCCCTGACCTGTTCGGTTCCCCCTCAGAGTTCCCGGCGCTTCGGACGGAGTTCCGGTCCAGCGTCAGCGGCTCAGGCCGCGGTACTGAGGTCTCGGGTTGGGCCGCTCGGCCGCGGCGGCGAGGAAGTCGTCCAGGAATCCAGCGGCGTCGTCGCGGTATCCGCGTTCCAGCAACCCTGCGGTGATGTCCAGCGAAATACACGCCGCCCACCAATAGACCCGCACCGTCAGCGGCGGGGTGAGCCTGGTCCCATACCGGTTCATGACCGCCGGCCACGCCGGCGGCGGGAAGTACCACCACAGCAGCGGCCCCAGATCGCGCATGGGATCGGCGAGGGCGGCGTCCTCCCAGTCGATCATGATCAGGCCGCGAGGAGTGATGAGGAAATTCTTGGGGCTGATGTCGCCGTGGGTCGGAACGAGTTCATCGTCTGGGAGCGCCGGTTGATGCGCGGTCAGCCACTCCGCGGCCGCGCGCAGGCCGGGGCGATCACCGAACGCCGCCTCGACCAGCCGGCGGCTCTCGGGGAGCGCCGCCACCTGAAACGCCACGCGGCGCGGGGTGGCGAGCAGAGTCCGCAGCGCCGGATCGCGGTGGATCCGGCTGAGCAGCGCGGCGAGCTCGTCCCGATGCTCGACCACCCAGGCGTGGTCTGGGAATGGCCCTTCCACGTATTCCTGAATGGCGTACGGGGAGCCGTCGTGTTCACCCGCGGCGAGCACAGCGGGCGCCGCGCCGAGATCGGCGACGCGTCGCAGGATGGGCCCGGGCGTGCCGAACTTGACAAAGACCCGGCGGCCCCCGCTCGTGGCCACGAACGATCTGTCGGACCAACCGTGCTCAGGCCGGCGGACCTCCCACGCGGGCCCGCCCAGGGCCGTCTGAACCACACGCGCGACGGTCTCTTCCATTGATCCCCTGCTAGTATCAAGGAAGATCCGCAGGTCGCAAGGAGGCCGTGGTGCTCGAACTCATCGTCTTCATCAGCGGGGGCGTGCTGCTGGTGCTGGAAATCATCGCCAGCCGGTTGCTCGCCCCCTTCTTCGGCAACTCCGTCTACGTCTGGGGCAGTCTGATCGGCGTGTTTCTGGCAGGCTTGAGCCTGGGCTACTTCCTGGGAGGCCGCGCGGCGGACCGTTGGCCGTCGCCCGCGCTCTTCGCCACGCTCGTGTTCGCCGCCGGCGCCGTCACCTTCCCCATCCCCTTCGTCGCCACGGCGGTGATGCGGACCATCGTGTTTCGCGATTATGGGCCGCAGATCAACCCGCTGGCGGCGGCGACCATGCTGTTCCTCCTGCCCAGCATCATCATGGGCATGGTCTCACCGTTTGCCGTGCGGCTGAAAGCCCGCACCGTCACCACGGTGGGCAACGTCGCCGGCGCGCTCTACGCCCTCTCCACCCTCGGCAGCATCGTGGGGACGCTGCTGGCGGCCTTCGTCCTGATCAACCTCTACGGCGTGCGCGCGATCATCCACGGCCTGGGGATGGTGCTGATCGTGCTGGCGGGGGCGGGGCTCCTCTTCGCCCGGCGCCGGGCCGCCGCCGCCGTCATGGTCGTGATCCTGGCCCTCGCCGGGTGGGCGGTGGCCTCCTCCCCGCCGGACGCCGCGGCCGCGCTGGTCTTCCAGCGAGATACCGTCTACCACCGCATCAGCGTCTCGGACGAGGGGCGCGTGCGCTATCTCAAATTGGACAACTACTGGCAGAGCGCCATCGACCTCGACCGGCCGGACCGGACGGTGTTTGCCTACAGCGACTACCTGCACCTGCCGCTCATTTTCGTGCCGCGGCTGCGGCGGGTGGCCCTGATCGGGCTGGGCGGGGGCACGGTGCCGCGCCACTACACCCAGGACTATCCGAGCGTCCAGGTGGACGTGGCGGAGATCGATCCGGAAGTGGTCGCGGCGGCGCAACGCTGGTTTCGCCTCCCCGCGGGGGAGCGGCTGCGCGTGAGCGCGGGGGACGGCCGCCTCTTTCTCCTGCGCGCGTCAGAGCGATACGACGTTATTCTGCTGGACGCCTACTTGATTGATACGATCCCCTTCCACCTGGCGACGGAGGAGTTCTTCCGGCTGGCGGCCGCGCGGCTGGCCCCCGGAGGGGTGCTGGCCAGCAACGTCATCGGCGCGCTCGAGGGGGAGGACAGCCGTCTCTTCCGCGCGATCTATAAGACGTTTCGCGCCGTCTTCACGACGGTCTACGTTTTCCCGGTTGGACACGGCGCGTTTTCCAGCACCGAGTTGCTGCGCAACATCATTATCGTCGGTTCGATGGAGCCGGCGCTGCCGGCGACGGAGGTGCAGGCCCGCGCCGCACGGTTGGCCGCGGGGGTCGTGCGCCTGCCCGGGTTCGCCGATGCCGCGGCGACCCTCTACCAGGCGCCTATCCGCACCGAGGACGTTCCCATTCTCACCGACGACTTTGCGCCCGTCGACGCCCTGATCCCCCGGTAGCTGCCGGCGGTCGATCGTTGTGGTCAGCCCGACCTTGTGCCCCTCCGGGAGCTTGAAAGAAGCCAGCGACATGGCTATTATGGCCATGAGGTGTAGACCCGTGAGAACGGTCAGCGTTGCCGATTTGAAGAACGGACTGAGCGAGTATTTGAGGCTGGTCCGCGAGGGTGAGGAGATCGTGGTCAAGAATCGCAACGTCCCCATAGCGAAGATCGTGCCGCTTTCGGGGGTGGATGACCTGGACGCGGAAACTATGGCTCTGATCGCGGCGGGGAAATTGAGACCGGGCAAAGGGAAACTGCCAGAGTCATTTTGGGCGATGCCGGCTCCAAAGATTCCCTTGAGGCTTATCCGGGAAGTGATGAGGGCCGAGCGCGAGGACGACTGAGTCATTGGCCTTCTGGGACACCAGTGGGATCATTGCGCTCTGCGGTGCGACTCCAGAAACGGGGTGGGCGCGCGGTCTGGCGAATCGGTATGGCCGCCTCATCGTCTGGTGGGGCACGCCCGTGGAGACGCGCAGCGGTCTCGCGCGTCTCCAGCGAAGCGGCAGACACTCCCGGGCGGAGCACGCCCAGGCGTTGGCCCGCTTGGGAGCGATGCGAATGCAGTGGGATGAAATCGTCCCAGGCGAACACCTGCGAGGTCTGGCGGAGTCCTTTCCGGAGAGGTTTGGCCTTCGCGCGGGCGACGCCTTTCAGCTTGCGGCGGCGTTGGTGTGGTGCGGCGAACAGCCCCGACGGAGGCCCTTCATCACGCTGGATGAGCGCTTGGGGCGAGCGGCGGTCGGCTTGGGTTTCTCTGTGGAAAGCGGAGTGTCATGACGATAGTGCGGCTTGCCGTTGGGGACGTCGTGCGGACGCGCAAGGCGCATCCCTGCGGCAGCGACCAATGGGAGATCATCCGCCTCGGGGCGGACGTACGCATCACCTGTGTGAGATGTGGGCGCAGCGTGCTGATGGACCGGGTGAAGCTGGAGCGCCGGATCCGCCAGTTCGTGAAACGGGCAGCGCCGGAGGAGGAGCCGCCGCCCCCTCACACCGCGGTGAAGTAGGCGAGGGCGGCCACGGCGGCGCCGATCGCCGCCCCCTGCGCGGTGATCTTGAGCGCCTGCCGCCGATCCTTGCGGCTGGAGGAATCCTGAGCGCGGGACCGCACCCGGCGGAGGCCCCCGATGTCCACGAGGCCCAGAGCGCCGAAGGCAACGCAGAATCGGGCGGACGCCTCCAAGAAGGCGATGGCGCCCCACGTCGCCGGGACGAAGACGAGCAGGCGCCACGCCGGCGAGGCGCTCACGATGATGAAGAGGGCCCAGAGCGCGGCACCACTCGCGGCCGCGCGGAGGCCGATCCTGCGGCGGAGAGCCCGCCCGCGGAGATCGATGTTGCAGACCCCCGGCTCGTAGACGGCGTCATCGTCCACGGCTCCCACCGTACCTGTGAGAGAATGGCCCTGTCAAAATGGCTTTACGCATCGGCATCATCGGCCTTCCCAACGCGGGCAAGTCCACCCTGCTGAACGCCCTGGCCCGCGCCGGCGCCGCGGTGGCTCCGTACCCGTTCACGACTATCGACCCCAACGTCGGCGTGGCGGCGGTCCCCGACGAGCGCCTCGCCGCCATCGCCGCGGTGACGCACCCGCAGCGCGTCGTCGCCGCGACGGTGGAGTTCGTGGATATCGCGGGTCTGGTCCGCGGAGCGCATCGCGGCGAGGGATTGGGGAACCAGTTTCTGGCCCACATCCGGGAGGTCGACGCGCTGGCGCACGTGGTGCGGCTCTTTGCAGCGCCGGACGTGCCGGCGGCCGAGGGCGAGATCGATCCCGCGCGCGACGCGGAGATCGTCGAGACGGAACTGCTGCTGGCGGACCTGGCCGTCGTCGAGCGGGTGCGCGAGCGGTTGATCCCCCGGGCGCGGGCGGGCGACCGGGCGGCGCGCGGGGACCTCGAGGCGGCCAATCGCTACCGCGAGGCGCTGCAGCGCGGGACTCCGGCCCGGCGCCTCGAGCGGGACGCCGCCGAGGGCGCGCTGGCGGCCGGCTGGCACCTGCTCACCGGAAAGCCGGTCGTGTACGTGGCCAATACCGCCGAAGGGATCGGTCCGGAGGATCCCCGATCCCAGGGGCTGGTCGCCTACGCCGAGGCGCAGGGCGCGGCGGCGCTCGCCCTGAACGCCCAGTGGGAAGCGGAACTGGGCGAACTCGATCCGCGGGAGGCGGAAGAATTCCGCGCCGCGGCCGGGACAGCATCGGCGGAGGGCCCGGCCCTGTCGAGATTGGTGCGCGCATCCCACGCGCTGCTGGGGCTGGTGACGTTCTTCAGCGTCGCTTCCGCGGAGGTGCGCGCCTGGCCGGTGCCGCGGGGGACGACCGCGGTGGAGGCGGCGGGACAGATTCACACCGACATGGCGGAGGGGTTCATCCGCGCAGAAGTCATCGATTGGGAGACCCTGGTCGAGGCCGGCGGCCTCCCGCAGGCGCGGGAGCGCGGGTCGCTGCGGTTGGAAGGACGCGCCTACCAGGTGCAGGACGGCGACGTCATCACCTTCCGGTTCGCGGTCTGAGGGGCATGGCCCTGATATTGAGCCCGGAGCGGCCGATGGTATAATTGGGTGTCCAGCATATCCCCTGCCCCGACCCCCGGCTGCCCGCCGGCGTCGTCAGGGGCCCCCGGTCCGACGTGAGGCGCCGGGAGTCCAGAGGAGGATGTAAGGATGCCTCAGTACGAGATGGTCTATATTATCCGGCCCGATTTGGAGCCGGAGGCGGTCCAGGGCGTGGTCGACCGCGTCGGCCAACGCGTGACCGAGCAGGGCGGCAGCGTCGACTTCGTGGAGGTGTGGGGGAAGCGCCGCATGGCGTTTCCCTTGCGCAAGTCGCGCGAAGGCATCTACGTGCTCACCCGCTTCACACTCGACAGCGCGCGCCTCCCTGAACTGAAGCGGCTGACCCGCATCATGGACGAACTGGTGCGGGCGTTGATCGTCGTGGCCGAGGGTCCGATGCCGACGGCGAAGGTCGCCCCGGAGCGGCCGGCGGAGCCCGCGCGGGAGGCCCCCCAGCCACAGGTCGCCGAGCAGCGTGCCGACGAGGAGGCTGCGTCCGCGGCGGCCCCTGCGGCAGTCGATGCGGAATAGGAGGGCGCTGTGCTGAACCGGGTGATCTTGATCGGTCGCCTCACCCGCGACCCCGAACTGCGGTACGTCCCCAGCGGTCAACCCGTGGCTTCGTTTTCGCTGGCCGTCGACCGGCCCTTCACCAACCAGGCCGGCGAACGGGAGACCGACTTCATCGACATCGTGGCCTGGCGGAAACTGGCCGACCAGGTTTCGCAGCACCTGAGTAAGGGGCGCCTGGTGGCCGTCGAAGGGCGTCTCCAGGTCCGCACCTGGGAGACCCAGGACGGCCAGAAGCGGAAAGCGGCGGAAGTGGTCGCCGATGCGGTGCGCTTCCTGGACCGCAAGGGCGCCCAGGCGCCGGCGGCCGGCACGGAGCCTCAGGCGCAGGCAGACTTCGAGCCCGAGGAAGAAGACGTCCCGTTCTGACCCGTCCGTCGCACCCTGCGGGCTGATCCCGAACGGCTGATCGAGGAGGAGAGGCATGCCCGAACGGCCTGAGCGTGACAGGAAACAGTGGCGGCGCCGCCCCAGGCGCAAGATCTGCGCGTTCTGCGCGGAGAAAGCCCAGTTTATTGACTACAAGGACGCGGGGAAACTCCGGCGATATGTAACGGAGCGGGGGAAGATCCTGCCCCGCCGCATCTCCGGCACCTGCGCCCGGCACCAGCGCTCCCTTGCCGTCGCCATCAAGCGGGGCCGGGAACTGGCCATGCTCCCCCACACCAGCGAATAAAGGGGATTCTGGGCCTCCTGGAGGGCCATTTCTGGCCACTGGGGTTGACGAGGCCGAAGTAGCCAGACCGAAGGACCCATGGGTACCATAGAGAGGCGGGGTCTCCCCCCGCCTCTTCCTGTCGTTGACCTATGCCGCAGCGCCGTCTCCGCACCCAAGCCATCACCGAGGGAGCCATCCTGGCCGCCTTCGTCGCCATCCTTGCGCTGGCGCGCGTCTACCTCCCCATTCTCCAGCTCGCGTCGATCTATCTCATCCCGCTTCCTCTGGCGATCCTGGTGATCCGCCAAGGCTTTATCACGGCGCTGTTGGCCGCGGGAGTCGCTGGAGTCATTGCCGGTCTCATGGCCGGGCCGCTGTCGGGTGCCGGGTTCGTGCTGACCTATGCTCCCGTGGGGTTGGCTCTGGGATGGGGGGCGGCCCGCGGGCGAAGCGCTCCTGCCATCCTGAGCGTCACGGCCCTCGTGTCCATCGTCTCGCTGCTGGCCGGCCTGGCGTTGATGCTCGCGCTCTCGGGGGTCAATCCGTTTCGCACCATGTTCGAGTTGATGCAGTCCCGCCAGGCCGCTGTCGTGGCGCTCACGCGTTCACTGGGAGGCGATCCCTCGAGACTCCAGCAGCAGAGTCAGCAAACGGCGCAGGCCCTGGCCTTCCTCCCGCGGCTCGTTCCCTTCCTCATTCTGGGGGGTGGTCTGGCGGCCGCCTGGCTCAACTACCACGTCGCCAGGGTGGTCTTAGGGCGCCTAGGCTATCCTCTTCCGGGACTGCCGCGCGCATCGGGCTGGCGCCTTCCCGCGTTCACGGTGTTTATTCTGCCTCTGGCCGGCCTCCTCGTCTCGTACGGCCGTCCTCGCATCTTCTCTCCGTTCGAACCCGGGATCGAGGTCCCGCCCCAGGGGATCATTCCGATCTTGGGCCTCAATGTGGCGGTCTTGCTGCAGGTGGCGTTCTTTCTGCAAGGGCTGCTGGTGGGGTGGATCTGGCTTGAAGGGCGCGGGGTGTCGGCGGTGGGGCGCATCCTTCTTCTGCTCCTGCTGCTGGGCCCCCTCGTCCCGCTCGTGGGGATGGCCGATTCCATCTTCAGGCTTCGAGAGCGCTGGATGCCGCGGCCGGCGGCGGCCGGAGGGGAAGCATGAAAGTCATCCTACTGCAGGAGGTCCCCACGCTCGGTCCCGCCGGGACGCTGGCCGAGGTGAAGGAAGGCTACGCCCGCAACTTTCTGCTGCCGCGGGGCCTGGCGCGGGAGGCCACGGAAGGCGCGCTGCGGGCGCGCGAGGTGAAGGCGCGCGCTGGGGAGGAGAAGCGGGCGCGGGAAGAGCGCGGGGCAGCGACGCTGGGCCAGGCACTGGCGGGGCTGGTCCTGGAGATCCGCGCGCGCGTCGGCGCGGAGGGGCGCCTCTTCGGCGCGGTCACCGCCCAGGAGGTGGCAGACGCGCTGGCGCGGCGGGGGTTTGGCGTGAGCAAGAAACAGGTCCACCTCGAGCACCCGATCCGGATGGAGGGGGTCCACCGCGTCGGCGTGCGGCTGCCCACCGGCAAGGCGGTCACCATTGAGGTGAATGTCGTGGGGACGAGGTGATCCGCTGATGGCCGGGGGACGCTCGCCGCGACAAAGCCTCCCGCAGAAACTGCGGGGGACCGAGCACCTGAAGCGCCAGGTCCAGGCGCTCTACGGCGTGCTCTCAACGCTGTACAGCCCCGGCGAACTGGGGGTGCGCGCCGACCAACTGCAGGCCGCGACACTGATGCGCAGCCGGCGCCTGGCCGACCGCGTGCTGGCGCTGCAGCGCCTGGTCGAGACCGACCCGCTGCCGGGCCGGGAGGCGGGGCCCGTCCCGCCGCTCGATCCGCGGGACATCCCGCAGATCCTGGAGGAGGTCCGCGAGCGCCTCGCCGACCTGATCGCCCGCAAGAACGTCACCGACGAGGTGAACCGGCGGGTGCAGGAACGGCTGGAGGAACGGCAGAGCGCGTTCATGCAGGACCTGCGCCTGGAAGTGCTGCGCGAAACGGGCGGCGTGGAGACGCCGCAGAGCGAGCGCCGGCTGGCTGAACTGGAGCGCCTCGACGAGGTGCGGGTGGCCCGTCCGGTCCTCGAACAGGTCCGCCCGCGGACGCTGCGCCAGGTGGTCGGCCAGGAGCGGGCGGTGCGCGCCCTGCTGAGCAAACTGGCCGTTCCCTTTCCTCAGCACGTCATCCTCTACGGTCCGCCCGGCGTCGGGAAGACGACGGTGGCGCGGCTGGCCCTCGAGCAGGCGAAACGGTTGCGCTTCACGCCGTTCGCCGCGGGGGCGCCGTTCGTCGAGGTGGATGGGTCGGCGCTGCGCTGGGACGGGCGCGAGGCCACCAGCCCGCTGCTGGGGTCGGTGCACGACCCCATCTATCAGGGCAGCCGCCGCGACCTCGCCGAGAGCGGCATCCCCGAGCCCAAACTGGGCTTGGTGACCCGCGCCCACGGGGGGGTGCTCTTCATCGACGAGATCGGTGAACTGGAGCCGATGCTGCAGTCGAAGCTGCTGAAGGTGTTGGAAGACCGCCGCGTGCACTTCGAATCGTCCTACTACGACCCCAGCGACCCGGCCCTTCCGGCGTACATCCGGCGGCTCTTCGAGCAGGGCGCGCCGGCCGACTTCGTCCTCATCGGGGCGACGACGCGCGACCCGGATGAGATCAGCCCCATGATCCGCAGCCGCTGCGCGGAGATCTACTTCGGCCCGCTCTCGCCGGACCACATCCGGACGATCGTGCGCGCGGCCGCCCGACGGCTGGGCGTCGAATTGTCGCGGCAGATCCCCGACCTGATCAGCGAGTATACGGTGGAAGGGCGCAAGGCGGTGAACCTGCTGGCGGACGCCTACGGCATGGCCCTGCACCGCCGGCGGGGGCGGCGCGGCCGCATCCGGCTGCGCCGAGAGGACCTGCTGGAAGTGATCCACACCAGCCGGCTGGCCCCCTCGGTGCCCCCGCGCGCGCAGGAACGGACCGAGATCGGCCGCGCCTTCGCCCTGGGCGTCAGCCACTACGTCGGCTCGCTCATTGAGATTGAGGCGGCGGCCTTCCCGGCGGCGCGCAAAGGGCAAGGAGCCATCCGGTTCAACGAGACCGCGGGCACGATGGCGAAGGACTCGGTCTTCAACGCGGCCTCGGTGCTGCGCCGGATCGCCGGCATCGACGTCGGCAACTACGACCTGCACGTCAACGTGATCGGGGGTGGTCTCATCGACGGCCCCAGCGCGGGGCTGGCCGTCCTGATGGCGATGATGAGCGCGATCCAGCGGCGGCCTCTGCGGCAGGATGTGGCCATGACCGGGGAGGTATCGATTCAGGGAAAGGTGCGGCAGGTGGGGGGGATTCCGGAGAAACTCTACGGCGCCCGCCAGGCCGGGATGCGCAAAGTGATCATCCCCACCGAGAACGCCTCTGACGCCGGCGAACCCCCTCGCGGTCTCGAGGTGGTACGCGCCTCAACTGTGGATGACGTTTTGGGTCACCTGTTCTCGAAGTGATGTAGGGCAAGCTCGATTTCCTCAGTTCATCAACAGGTTGTCCACTGGAAACTCCCCATATCTGGCCGCAAAATGGCGCGTTACCCACAAGGGAATTCACAGGGTCAGTTCTCAATCTGAATGGACGGTAACTCCGGCCACCCGGCGGCCCGGGCCAGGGACCACTGGAAATTACCAAACATTTGTTCGATAATCCGGGATAGACGAACCCCGGAGGACTGCCTTATGGCCACGCGTGTCATGCCGCTCGAGCGGGTGCCCCCGCAGAGCCTTGAGGCCGAGCAGGGCGTGCTCGGCTCCATGCTGCTCGAGCGGGACGCCATCGCCAAAGTCGTCGAGATGATGCGCGGCGACGACTTCTACCGCGACGCCCACCGGCGCATCTTCGAGGTGATGATCGATCTCTTCGAACGGGGCGAACCGGTCGACCTGATCACCGTTACCGACCGCCTCAAGGCCCGGGGGCAACTGGAGGACGTCGGGGGCGCTGTCTACGTCACCTCGCTGCTGGACGCGGTGCCGACGGCAGCCAACGTGGAGTACTACTCCCGCCTCGTGCTGCAGAAATCGCTGCTGCGGCTGCTCATCGCCGCGGGGACGGAAATCGTCTCCATGGGGTTCCGCGAGGAGCAGGAGGTCGAAGTGCTCCTCGACCAGGCGGAGAAGCTGGTCTTCGGGATCGCCAGCCGCCGCATGAGCCAGGACTTCCTGCCGATGCGCGAGGTCGTTCAAGAGTTGTTCGATCGCATCGACAAGCGCTATCAGGACAAGGGGACGGTGACGGGCGTCCCCACCGGCTTCGTCGACCTCGACCGCTTGACCGCCGGTCTGCAGCCCGCCGATCTCGTCATCGTCGCGGCCAGGCCCGCGATGGGCAAGTGTCTCAAGTACGACGCCGAAATTCTCGACGCGCAGACGGGCGCCGTCACGACAATCCAAGAGCTCGTGGGGGCGCGCCGGGCCTCGCTGTTCTCCCTCGATGAGTCGATGCACCTCGCAGTGACCGCCCCCAACCAGTTCGTGGACGACGGCATCAAGCCCGTCTGCCGCGTCCGGCTGGGCAGCGGCCGCGCCGTGGAGACCACGCTGTCTCACCCCTTTCTGACGCCCACAGGCTGGCGCGCCCTCCACGATCTGGCCCCGGGGACGCTGGTGGCGGTGCCCCGGAGGCTCCCCGTTTTCGGTGCGCTCGATCGGCCGGCGGCGGAGGTCCGCCTGCTGGCCTATCTGACGAGCGGGCGGCTGCCGCCCTCGCCCTCGCTGGCCGCCGATTTTGCCGACGCCGCGGCCGCGGCCGAGGCGATCCGCCTGGGTCGTCCGGCGGAGGGTCGCCGTGCGGATGCCGGCGCCGGCGCCGCGGTCTCGGGGGGCTCGGGGGCGGCCGGGGCGGTCGAGGCGCTGCGCGCCTACTACGGCGGGCTGGAAGGGTCTCCCGCGGTCCGGTTCATCCCGCCTGAAGTCTTCGTGCTGCGCCGGGAGAAGCTCGCCCTCTTTCTCAACCGCCTGCTGGCGGCGGTGGGAGTCGTGGCCGGTGAAGCGGACACCCTGTCCCTGGAGGCGGAGCTGCTCTCGCCCCGCATCGCCGGTCAGGTGCAGCATCTCCTGGTGCGCTTCGGCGTGGCCTCGATGACCGAGGGCGTCCGCCTGCGGGTCCCCCCGGCGGCCATGGCCGCGCTCATCCGCGAGATCGGCCTGCTCGGGTATGAGCGGCTGCGGCGCTGGGCCCGCAACCAGCAGCGCAGCCTGCTGGACGAGGTGGACGTGATGTGGGATCCGATCACGTCAATCGAGGAGATCGGCTCCTTCCAGGTCTATGACCTCTCCGTCCCGGTGACGCACAACTTCGTGGCCAACGACGTGTACGTGCACAACACGACGTTTTGCCTGAACATGGCCCAGCACGTCGCGCTGACCCACAAGTCGCCGGTCGCCATCTTCAGCCTGGAGACCAGCAACGAGCAGGTCGTCCAGCGCATGCTGGCCAGCGAAGCGGACGTGGACGGCACGCGTCTGCGCACCGGGTTCCTTAGCGACAGCGACTGGCCGAAGCTGGCCAACGCGATGGCCCGCCTGAGCGAAGCGCCGATCTTCATCGACGACAGTGCGTCGATCAACATCATCGAGATGCGGGCCAAGGCCCGCAAGCTCAAGGCGGAGCACGGGCTGGGGCTGATCATCATCGATTACCTGCAGATGATCCACTCCTACAGGCGGACGGAGAACCGCACGCAGGAGATTTCGGAAATTGCGCGGGCGACGAAGTCGCTGGCCAAGGAACTGAACGTGCCGGTGATCGCCATCTCGCAGTTGTCGCGGGCGGTGGAGATGCTGGGCAACCGCCGGCCGCAACTTTCTCACTTGCGGGAGTGCGTCGCCGGCGACACGGTCGTCTGGGATGCCGATACCGGGCGGCGGCTCACGGTCGGCGGGCTGGCGGGCCAGCTGGAGTGGCCGCGCTTGCTCTCGTTGGATCCCGAGGGCCGGTTGGTGCCCATACGTCCGGCGGCGGTTCTCGAGAAGGGTGTCAACGAGGTCTTCGAAATCCGCACGAGCACCGGTCGCCGTCTGCGCGCGACCGCGAATCATCCGGTGCTCACACCGGCCGGCTGGCGAAAGGTCTCCAACCTGTATGCGGGGACTCTGGTGGCCGCAGCGAGACCGCAGGTCGATAGACTTCCCTACTCCATGCTACAAACCGGCAAGACGCTGGACCGGCCCACTGCGACGGCCCTGGCAGAACGACTGCAGGTCGAGAGCGTGACGCGCGCGGCCACGAGCGACATTCTCTGGGACAGGATTGTGCGGGTCGATCAAGCGGGAAGAGAACCCGTCTTCGATTTGGTGATGCCAGGTACACACAACTTCGTAGCGAACGGTTTGGTAATTCACAATTCAGGCGAGCTGGAGCAAGTGGCCGACCTCGTCCTCTTCATCTACCGCGAGGAGTACTACAACGAGCAGACCGAGAAGAAGAACATCGCCGAGATCAACATCGCCAAGCACCGCAACGGTCCCACCGGCACCGTCGAACTGTACTTCGACAGGGAGCACAGCCGTTTCATGGGCCTCGATCGCCGCCGCGGCGGGCCGGGTCGCTAGACTCTTCCGCCCCGCCCGCCGCGTGGCCGAGGTTTTCGCCGCCGGGGTCCTGGCCCCTGAATCCGGGATTCTGGCCACTGAGGGGCGGTGCGCCTATGATGGGGGCACCCCGCCGCGTTTCAGCGCTTGGGGAGTCGCGTTTCAACCAGACGGAGGTCACTGCACATGGCTGACACGAAGAGCGAGGCCGTCGCGCGCCTGCGGGCCCACCTGGCGCCGATCCTGGATCTGGGAGCGGCGGCCGGCGTGTTGTCCTGGGACCAGCAGACCCACATGCCGCCGGGCGGGGGGCGGGCGCGGGCCGAACACCTCTCGACGCTGCGCCGGCTGATCCACGAGATGTTCACCGCGGCGCAGACCCGGGCGCTCCTCGAGGCGGCGGAGGCGGAAGCCGGATCGCTCGATCCCGACTCCGACGAGGCGGCCCTCGTGCGGATGACGCGGCGCGACTACGATCGTTCGACGAAGCTGCCCAGCGACTTCGTGGCCGAACGGACACGGGCCGCGGCGACCAGCGTCGAAGTATGGCGGAAGGCTAGGCCGGCGAACGACTTCGCGCTCTTCCGCCCGCACCTGGAGCAGATGGTCGACTTTGCCCGCCGCACCGCCGACTACATCGGCTTCGAAGACCATCCCTATGACGCCCTGCTCGACGCGTACGAGCCGAAGTTGACGTCGCGGGAAGTCACGGCGCTCTTTGCGACGCTGCGTCAGCGCACCGTCCCGTTGGTGCGGGCGATCGCCGAGCGGGGGGACGTCGTGGACGCGTCGTTTCTCACGCGGAAGGCCGATGAGGCGAAACAGGAGGCTTTCGGCCGGGAGGTGGTCGAGCGGTTCGGGTACGATTTCTCTCGCGGTGGACTGACGCGGGCGCCGCACCCCTTCGCCGCCGGCTTTTCACGAGACGACGTCCGGATCACGACGCGCTTCGTCCCCCATAACATGACCTCGGCCTTCCTGGGCATCTTCCACGAGGCTGGGCACGCGATGTATGGGCAGGGGGCTTCGCCGGCGCTGGAACGGACGAATCTGGCGGGCGGCGCCGGGTTGGGGGTGCACGAATCGCAGTCGCGGATGTGGGAGAACCTGGTCGGGCGCAGCCGTCCGTTCTGGCAGTACTATTTCCCCCGCCTCCGGGCGCTCTTCCCCGAACACCTCGCCGACGTCGATGCGGAGATCTTCTACCGCGCTGTCAACCGCGTCACGCCCAGTCTCATCCGCGTAGAAGCGGACGAGGTGACCTACAATCTGCATATCATCCTGCGGTACGAACTGGAGCTGGCCCTCCTGGAGGGCACCCTGGAGGCCAAGGATCTCCCCGCCGCCTGGAATGCGCGCATGCGCCAGTTCCTCGGCATCACCCCGCCCACGGACGCCGACGGCGTGATGCAGGACATCCACTGGTCCACCGGCTCGATCGGCTACTTCCCGACCTATGCGCTGGGCAACGTCATGTCGGCGCAGCTCTTCGACGCGGCGCAGCGCGCCCATCCTTCATTGATGGAGCAGATCGGGCGGGGGGAGTTCAGCGCGCTGCTGGAGTGGCTGCGCGAGCACGTCCACCAACACGGGCGAAAGTTCTTCCCGCAGGACCTGCTGGAGCGCGCGACCGGCAGCCCGCTCACCCCCGAGCCGTACCTGGGGTACCTCTGGCAGAAATTCGGTGACATCTACGGGGTCGCTTCTGAGCGGACTCCGGTGACCGGGCGGGTCTGATCGCGGGCCCGATCATCAGGGAGGCGCTCCCATGAAGGGCGTACGCTTCGATCCCGAGCGCAATGAAATCCGAACGCTGCGGCGGCGGCTGCCGCTGACCGGGGCGAGGATCCTAGAGATCGGCTGCGGAGACGGGCGGTTGACGCGGCGTATCGCTGGGGTAGCGCGGGCGGTCGAAGCGATTGATCCCGACGCTGAGGCCATCGCGCGGGCGCGCCGTCTGCTGCCGGCGCGGCACAAGGAGAAAGTCCGGTTTCGGGTCGGGTCGGGAGAGCGGCTGCCGTTCGGCGGTGGATCGTTCCCGGTCGCCATCTGCGCCTGGTCCCTCTGATGAATGACCCATGAGGGCATGGTCCATGCCCTCCGCGAACTGCAGAGGGTCCTGAAACCGGGAGGCTGGCTGGCGGATCTCCGACCGGACCGCCGTCTCGACTCGGGGAAGCGCCGGCGCGACGTGCTCACGAAGCTCTCCTACCTGCGGGGGCGGCAAGAGATCCCCGTGGGCGTGCTGGAAGAGGGCAGTTTCTCCGACGACGAGGCGGCTGACCGCGCCGTCCGCCGCGTGCTGCGCGATGGCCTCTTCACACTCGAGTCTTCGGCGACGCTGCCCTTCCGCATCCATCTCCGTGACCTCGAATCGTTGGACGACTACCTAGAGACCTGGGAGACTGCGAGTGTCGATCGGCGCACGCGCCGGCGGTTGGAGACGCTCACCCGCCGACCCGGGGAGATCGTCGCCCTGGAAACCCTCCGGCTGGATATTCTCAGGAAGCAAGGCCTCTAAGCGTGCCCGTCCTTGACTACCGAACATATGTGGCAATTATCCCTTGACGGTAGGTAACTTCTGTGGTAGGCTCGAAGCATGGAACGGTACACGGTTCGTGACTTCGAACGGGACTTCCCCGACGATGCCGCCTGCCTGGAATGGCTGAAAAACTACCGCTGGCCGGAAGGTATCGTCTGCGAGAACAAAGACTGTCCCCACTTCGGCACGGTCACTAACCATTACCGCGTTCATTCCCGCCCATCCTATTCGTGCGCCTTCTGCGGCCACCACGTCCATCCCACAGCAGACACCATTTTCCACAAGTCCACGACTTCGCTCAAGCTGTGGTTCCATGCCGTCTACATGATGTCGTCCACGCGGTGCGGTGTATCTGCCAAGCAAATCGAGCGGCAGACAGGCGTCACCTACAAGACCGCCTGGAGAATGTGGGCGCAGATTCGTAAGCTCCTATCCGAGGACCCCGGCACACTGTCGGGTGAAGTGGAAGTCGATGAAACCTACGTCGGTGGCAGGCGCCGCTATCGTAAGGACATGGGCAAGGAATGGCGGAAGCGCAAACAAGTAGTCGCGGGACAAGTAGAGCGCGGCGGGAAGGTCCGCGCAGTTCATGTTACAGACGGGACGACGCGATCCGTCCTCCCGCTGGTCCGTGAGTACGTGCTCCCTTCCACCATCATCTACACGGACGAGCTACCCCTGTATAGGCTACTGGCCGACGAGGGTTATGCCCATCGGCGGATCAATCACACGGCGAAGATCTACGTTGAGGGCGATGTTCACACGAACACCATTGAGGGCTTCTTCTCCCTCCTCAAGCGCGGGATCTCAGGCGTCTATCACAGCGTTAGTGCGAAGTACCTGCAACGCTACCTTGACGAATACGCCTTCCGGTACAATCATCGGAAGGATCGGACGCACCTCTTCAAGACGATGCTCCGGCGCGTTTCCGACGTACCGGCTGGGCCACCTTTCGCAGGTCTGCTAGAAACTGCGCCCGACTAAGTGGTGCGGACGGTTTCCCCTTCTGCTTTTTCTTCGGTTTAGGCCGTCTTTGTGCCACGCTTCTCAACTACCTTTCTGTCCAGCTCCTGTGCAAGGCGCAGGAGATCTTCAAGCCTAAACAAGGCTTCATCTTTGGTCCTGCCATGCGCGGTCATATTCCCTCTCCTAGCGGCCCATCCCCCCACGATTTCGTGAGTCTGAATATGGTCTTCCACTGCCCAATACCCCCCTTATTCCCGTTTCCCACAGGATAATGTGGAGAGGGGAGTGAATCACGTACCCAACCCAAGTAACCTTGACAAGGGTTCGGCCTTTGGTATCCTGGTACTGAAGTCCAGCCCGGTTAGACCGGGAGAGAGGAAGATGGAGATGGCAATTGACCGGAGACCGCAAGAGGGCGAACGCCGGTTCGCCCCATACGCCCCTGGCGCCACGGTTCTGAAGATTATTCGCCACTTCCGCAACAGAGAAGTGCCAGATCAGCTGACGCCTACGATGCTGATGCAGTTGAATGTAACCGAGAACCTTGTTCCTCGCGTACTTCGTGCCCTTCAGTTTATCGGGTTGATTGGTGATACGTTTGATACCACGGCTGATTTCAAGCGAATCCCCACCGCCGACGATCAACAGTACCAGCAACTCCTTCAAGGGCTCCTGAGGACCGCCTACCGGGAGATTTTCCAGCTTGTGGATGTTGAGAACGCCCCTAGGGAGAGCTTGGTCAGGGCCTTCCTGCCGTACGCTCCCGCCAGCCAGCGAGGGCGCATGGTGATCCTCTTCACCGAACTGGCGCGGGAGGCCGGGATGCGCATCTCTGGAACCGAGGAAGAACCGCGCATGACCGCACCCAAGATTCCGATCCGAAAGCGGGAGCCGGGCCGCACTCCCCAAGGGGCAGGCCGGCAAATCCCCCAAACAGGTGAAGGAGCGGTCCATCCTAGCCTTCTGGTGTTGTTTGCCGATCTTCCCGCCAATGGGCATCCCTGGACGAAGGCGGACAGGGACCGCTGGATGAAGGCGCTCCAGGCCATGATTGATTACATCTACCCTGTTCGTGAGGGCGAACCCGAAGCAGAGAAGGTGGAGGCATGAATCGTACAATGCACGCAAGGGTGAAGAGTGGAGAGGCTTTCGACCTACCAAAATGCAAACGCACACCGGAAGGAGATTACATCCTCCCCGTCCGTATGGTCCCGCGCAAGACGGAGATGACGCCGCACGACTACTGCGGTCTACAGACTGAGGTGTGGATTTGGTCTATTGGCCGAAACAAGAAGACCGGCGTGGTTGTGGCGTCACCGCATGTCAAGTTCTACCAGAACCCGAAGTACGAGTCTTTGTGGCTCCGATGACTGAAAGGAAAAGCGGAGGGGTGGCCGAGAGGTCAAGGCACCCGGTTTAGGGCCGGGAGTTCCGTTCCCCAGGACGGTCGCGGGTCCAAACCCCGCCCCCTCCGCCACCCAATCTCTAAGTCTACCACCACCACCGCCGCCATCCGCCCACCACAAACCCACAACATAGGGTAAAATCCTTATCCCTCCTGCAAATGGGCCAAAATCGGTCGTTTGGGGGATGGTGCAGGGGGACTCGGGGGCGATAGACTCGGGAACACGGCCTGCAGGAGTACCGTTGGCATTGTAGAAAGGCGTGTGCCGGTGGCAAAGAAAAGGACAGCCCCTGTTCTAACAGTCATCCTGGCGGAATCCTCAGACGGCGGCTACATAGCGTACGTCAGGGAACTGCCGGGGTGCATGACGCAAGGTGACACCATCAACGAGGTCAAAGAGAACGTACAGGACCTTGTTCCTGCATGGCTCGAAGCCATGATCGAACAGTCTGGCACGAAACAGGAACTAACTCCGCAGGGTAAAATCGTTCTGGAGACCAAGTACCGCGTCCGACGCCCGGAACTTATCCCCGCATGAATCACCGCTCTAAATGGGCGCGAGCGATCTGCCCCTAGCTTCGGCCAGAGCGATTGTCCGTTGTCTCTGCGAAAGGTACGGTTTGATCAATGTCAAGCGAAGCAAAAATCACTACATCCTACGGCGCGGTTTCATCCAAATTTCGATTCCAGACCACCGCGAGGTCAAACGTGAATTACTTGCCCATGAATTGAAGCTGGTGGGCATCGACCACAAAGAGTTCACTAAGAAGTTCAAGGAATAACACCCTCGTCCCTAGCCTAATCTACCTACCGTCAAGGGATAATTGCCACATATGTTCGTATAATGGGGGCATGGGGACACGTGTCAAGGAGCCAGCGTCTCCGCCTGCCGGTCGCGCCGAGCCGAGTCCTGCCCCTCCGCCCCGCCTCTTCCAGACCACCGGTGCCCGGGTCACGCCGCAGGTCGAGTGGGCTGAGGTGCAGGTCAAGTCCGTCCTGAATCGCGTTCAGGGGATGCCGTTCAAGTGGTCGATCAATCCGTATAGAGGTTGCGCCTTCGGATGTCGTTACTGCTTCGCCCGCGTCACCCACTGGTACCTGAACCAAGACGGTGTGAACGACTGGTCCTCGCGCATCTTCGTGAAGAAGAACGCGCCCGAAGTCCTGCGGCGCGAGCTGTCCAAGCCCACGTGGAGCCGCGAGCACGTGCACATCGGCACCGCCACCGATCCTTATCAACCCGCGGAGGGCGCCTATCGGATTACGCGGCAGATCCTGGAGGCGCTGCGCGACTTCAAGACCCCCGCGGCGTTGGTCACCAAGTCGACAATGATCGTGCGCGACCGCGACGTCCTGCGGCAACTAGCCCAGGGCCCGGGAGCCTTCGTCTTCTTCAGCATCACGACTGTCGATCCAACGTTAGCCAAGGAGATCGAGCCCGACGTGCCGCCGCCCCAGCGCCGGCTCGAAGCCATGCGTGCGCTGGCGGAAGCGGGGATTCGCACCGGCGTGCTCCTGGCCCCGGTGTTGCCCCGGATCACCGATGATGAGGAGCACCTGGCCGCGGTCGTTACCGCCGCGAAAGCCTACGGAGCGTCCGCCCTCTCCACGAACACGCTCTACCTGGGAGACGTCACGCGGCAGGCGTTCTTCGGCTACCTAGAACGCAAACGGCCCGAACTCGTCCCGGAGTACGAACGCCTCTACCGCGGCAAGTACGCGCCGCGGGCGACCCAGCATCGCATCGAGGAGGTGGTGGCGGCCCTGAAGGCGCGGGCCGGGTTCACGGTCGCGCCGCCAAGGCGGATGGAGGCGCCCCAGCGCGCCCAGCTGCGCCTTCTCTAGCCGTGCCGTTGACAGTGCGCGGCGGCGCTCCGTACGCTAGCAGCGTCAGGCCAGAGAGACCATGGAGGGCGGCGTGACGGCCTCAGGAGCGCATCCGCAGGTGCAGGCCGGGCTGGAGGGGGTCGTAGCCTCCGTCTCGGCCGTGTCTTTCGTCGACGGGGTCGAGGGGCGGCTGCTCTATCAAGGCTACGACATTCACGACCTCGCCGCGCACAGCACGTTCGAAGAGGTCGTCTACCTGCTCTGGCACGGGGAGCTTCCCCCGCGCGCGCGACTCGACGCCCTGCGCCGGGAATTGGGCGAGGCCCGGGCCCTGCCGCCCGACGTCTTGAAGATGGTGGGGATGCTGCCGCGCAGCGCCGATCCGATGGACGTGCTGCGGACGGTTGTCTCCGCTCTGGGGCTCTACGACCCGGACGCCCACGATCAGACGACCGCCTCCAACGTGCGCAAGGCGACGCGGCTGGTGGCGCAGTTTCCCACGATCATCGCCGCCTACCACCGCTTCCGGCAGGAACGGTCGCCGGTAGCGCCCCGGCCCAGCCTCTCCCACGCCGCGGACTTTCTGGTGATGCTCTTCGGCACAACGCCAGATCCCGAGCACGTGCGCGCGATGGATGTCGCCTTGATCCTGCAGGCCGACCACGAACTGAACGCCAGCACCTTCTCCGGGCGGGTGACGGCGGCGACGCTGTCCGACATCTACTCGGCGACGACGTCGGCCATCGGCACCCTCAAGGGACCCCTGCACGGCGGCGCCAACGAAGGCGTGATGAAGCTGCTCCAAGAGATTGGGTCGGTCGATCGCGTGGAAGGCGCCATCCGTGATCTGCTGGCGCGGAAGGAGAAGATCCCTGGCTTTGGCCATCGTGTCTATCGCACCGAGGACCCGCGGACGCGCCACCTGCGCGCGCTCTCCCAGTCCCTGGGGACCAAAGCTGGGGACCTGCGCTGGTTTGAGATGACGACGAAGGTGGAGGAGGTCGTCACGCGGGAGAAGGGCATCCACCCCAACGTCGACCTCTACTCGGCCTCGGTCTACGCCGCGATGGGGATGCCGCTGGATCTCTTCACGCCGATCTTCGCGGTAAGCCGCATCAGCGGCTGGACGGCGCACATCCTGGAACAGTACGCGGACAACCGGTTGATCCGGCCGCGCGCGGAATACGTGGGCCCGACGCGGCGCGACTACGTCCCGCTCGGTCTCCGCTAGAGGTCGCCACCGGGCGGTGAGCCGGCGCTAGCCGCCCGCCTTCAGCCCGTCGAGGAACCTCAGCAATTCGCCGTTGAAGGTCTCCGCCGCCTCAAGATTGGAGAGGTGTCCGGAGCCGGGAATGACGGTGAGGCGCGCCCCCGGCACGGCGGCGGCGATGACTCGGGCGCTGTCGGGGGGCGTGAGCGTGTCCTCTTCCCCGACGAGCATGAGGGTGGGCACCTCGATCCGTAGGAGCAGCGGGCGGCTGTCCGGGCGCTCTCCCAGCGCGCGGAGCGTCTCGGCCACGGCGCGGGGGTCGGGTTGCCCGATCACGCGCTGCACCCGCGCGGAGACCTCGGGCCGCCGGGCCTTCGAGGTTGGTCCGAGGAGGGCGCCGACGAAATCGGACAACGCCCCCATCCCCTCACGCTCCACGCGTTCGGCCAGGGCGTACCGCCGCGTCTTCGCGTCCGGCGCGTCGGGCTCGGCCCTTGTATCGGCCAGCACGAGGGCGCGCGCAAACTCGGGGGCGCGCTCGATCAGTCGGAACGCCACGTATCCGCCCATGGATAGGCCGACCACGGTGGCGCGCTCGATGGACAGCGCCCGGGCCAGCGCCAGGACGTCGTCGGCGAAGGTCTCCAGGCGGTAGGGTCCCGCGGGGACGTCCGACTCGCCGAAGCCCCGGAAATCCACGGCCAGCGTCTGGACGCGCCCCCGCAGGGCGCCGGTCTGACCCTCCCACATCGCGCGGTGCAGGGGGAAGGCGTGCAGAAACAGCACCGTCTCTCCGCTGCCGGACAGCTCATAGCCTATCGTTGTGCCGTTGATCTCGCGGCGCATGCGCGCTCTCCTTTGGGCGTTGGCGGCCAGGGATGACGTCCCTGTTATCATAGCGGAGACACCGCATGCGCATCCTTGCCTGCGCCGACCTGCACGGCCGCCCCGAGCGCATCGAGCGGGTGCGCCGGCTGGTGGTCGATCTTGCGCCCGAGGTCGTCCTGCTGCCCGGCGATCTCACGCACGCGGGTCAGGGACTCGACGCCCTCTCGCTGCTGCACACCCTGCCCGTCCCCGTCCTGGCCGTCGCGGGCAACATGGACGATGCCGGCGCGGTGACCGCGATGCGCCGGCACGGCGCCCTGCTGGAGGCCGAGGCGCGCGTCCTCGGGGGCGTCGCCTTCGCCGGACCGGAGGCGGAGGTGCCGTGCGACGTGTTGGTCGTCCACGAGCCGCCGTTCGGGGTGCTCGATACGGTACGCTCCGGTGGCCGCATCGGGTCGCCCACCGTGCGGGACCAGATGCTCCGGCTGCGGCCTCGGGTGCTCACCTGCGGCCACGTGCACGAATCGCCTGGCGTCGTGCGGATCGGAGACACGCTCGTCGTCAACTGCACGATGGGTGATGGCGTCAGCGCGGGCGCCCTCATCGAGATCGACGCCGACGTCACCGCACGTCTCCTCACCGCACCCCCCTGAAGGTCCTTCTCCCCTCCTTGCCTCCGGCGGAGCCGGCCCGCATCTGATCACGCCCCTGCCTTCCGCCCCCCGCGGCGTCCGGACGGCCACTTCCGGCCGGCTTCCGGCCTGTGACGCGTCACGGTGAGCCTGCGGAGACGTCACTGTGGGAGGATGGCCAGCGTCACCCTTGAGGTCA
>JBOGSD010000019.1:0-3050 GCA_050695215.1 bacterium | reverse complement strand
AGGCCCTTGATGAGTTGCTTCCGAAGAGTTGCCATATTCCTCTAGTCACTCCACCCCGCCCAAAATGCGCGATCGGACGAGGACTTAGCCCATTATACGATCCCGGAGGTGCATCGGCGAAAGCGCTTTGGACATCCAGGATGATTCCCTTGGAGGTCTTGCGGGCTCTGCTCCTGTAGTGGGGGCGCCACGTCGGGGGCTTCCCTGTAAATCCAGCTGCGTCTTCCAAGTCTCTGCAGCAACACCTGCAGAATACGCAGCCAGCGTACGTCCGACTGGAAGATTCTCGTGGTCGAATGAAGCCGGTGGAAGGGTCACGTCCCTCGCCGCTCCGGCCAGGTAGGCTCCACCTTTCCCCGGCGTTGCCACCTTCACCTCGGCAAGGGTGGCAGCCACGGTAGGATCGTGATCGAGCACCAAGCATAGATCGGCACCTTCCCTAGGGTTTGAAGGGGTTGTAAAGAAGAAAGGCCTGCTCACGTAAACAGGCCTTCACCTTGAAAACTCCATAGTGGCAAGGAACCTCGCCCGGCGGGGTGGCACCGATCTCCACATCGGTCGGGTTGGTTCTCCTTAGAAAGGAGGTGATCCAGCCGCACGTTCCCGTCCGGCTACCTTGTTGACGTTAACGCCTTCGCCAGATGCCGATACGAGATTGGAAGCTGCGGAGAGTTAGGTGGGCCGCAGACCCAGACGGTGCACAACCTTCCAAGGATCCCGGACAATCACCGCGCGGCCGCTGGCCCCGCCGCCCCTCCACCAGAGATACTTGTCGATCGCGCGAAGAGGAGACTTCGGCTCTACCTCACCAATCCAATCTGAGTCTTGTGAGGTAAGCTGCTGAGCAACTCTGAATTCCCAGTCACTGATCTTTCGGTAGGCGTCCTCGTGTGACCACGAGGACGGAATCAGCAGGGTAGAGCGAACGAAACTGTCATAGACAGAGATGTGCCAGGGGAAGAGCCAGTGAAGAACCTTTGAACTAGGCCGTCCAAGAGGTCTTTGACTACCTCGATGGGCGAGGGGTCCTTAACGAGGCGGTTCGACGTCTTTCATGGTCTCCAGCCAGTTCGCCTTCCGCGTTGTTGCCCCCAGGAATCGAGGTGGATCTAGACGGAGGTCTGCAGCCTAACCCCTCGTTTCGGCCATTCCTAGGTAGTCAATCGCATCCCCTGAACCCTGCGAATGTCCCGGAAAACCGGGACGGGCCAGGAAGCGTCCAGGGACTGGAGCTACACCTGGTCCGATGCGAGCCCGCCGGGCGTGTCCTTGAAGCGGCTGGACCTGCAGAATGTCGTCCCCGACTGCACCGCCGCGCCCGAGGGCGTTCGTGGACGCTAGCATCGATGACGTCTACGTCAACGCGTCCGCCGCCGCGGCGGCGGCACACAGTGGGTCTCGTCCACCTGGTACGGCTGGAGGGGACGGTAAGTAGAGGGAGCACCGCCTGCCGCTCGGTGCGAGGCCTCACGCGCGGGGGAAGAACTTCGCGGCGCCGCGAACCGTCCTGAGCAGATTCTCGCTCAGGCGGAGGTCATAGACGACTTCTCAGGGGTGCGTTCACTGGGTCACATCACCGCTCCCTGGAAGCCGTAGCCGAGCGGCTGATTCCCCCGCCGGCAGGCGACGACCGGATGGGGTGGCCCTCCGGGAGCGTTGCCCTCAGCAGACTCATCGATGAGGCCCCGCTGGCACCCGAGCCGCTCCGGTTTCTGGTGGCCCGCGCCATCCTCGGGTTCATGCGCCGGTAGGACCGCCGCGAGGAACTGAGGTGAAGGCCGCCGGCTGGGTGCTGGCAGCCTATCTGGCCGCCGTCACCGGTGTCCTCCTGGCGGTGAGCTTTGCGGCGCCGGCGCCGGCGGTCGAGATGTGGCAGGGATCTCCCCGCTTTGACGCGGCCGCGGCGCGCCGCCAGGCGGCCCGCCTGGCCGAAGGCTTCCCCTACCGTCCTACCGGCTCGTCCGGGGCGGAGCAGGCCGCCGGCTGGCTGGCGGAGGAGTTCCGCGCCCTGGGGCTGCGGACCGGGATCCAGCGAGGCACGGCGCTCCTGAACGGACGACGCGTGCCGCTGCTGAACGTCTACGCGGTCAGTCCGGGGAGCCGCGACGAGACGGTGGTGGTGGTCGCCAATTTTGACATGGCGCCGACGTCCTATCAGGCGGCCAGCGACACCGCGGCGGGGGTGGGCGTGCTGCTCGAACTGGCGCGGCTCTTCACCCAGGAGGAGCACGAGCGCACCTTTGTCTTCTTCGCGCCCGACGGGGAGGAGTGGGGGATGCTGGGAGCCCGTCTCTTCGCCTCTGATCCCCCGGTGGGATCTCCCCTCGTGGCGTCGGTGGTGGTGGAAGACCTCGCCATCGGGCGGCTGGTCCGGCTCACCCCGACGATGACCGGACAGTTCCACGGGTATACTCCGCACTGGCTCCGCGAAGTGGCGCGGGCGGCGACGCGCGCCGAGGGGATCGCCTTTGAGGATCCGCCGCTCGTGCTGGAATACGGGGACCGCGCCGTGCTCATCTCCGCCACCGATCAAGGGCCGTTCCTCGCCGCCGGTATCCCCTCGATCGAGCTGACCACCGACGGCGACCAGCCCGTCCTGCAGGACGAGATCTATCACGCCCCGGGGGATCTGATGCCGTTGGTGCGCGTCGACTCCTTTCATACCTTCGGCCGGATCGCCGAGCGCATGGTGCGCACGCTCGATACTGTGCGCATCCCCCGGGAGGAAGAAGGGGTGCGGTTGCCCGACGGGCGGGTGCTCTCGCGGTGGCCGCTCCGGCTGGCGCAAACCGGGCTCTTCCTCCCGCTGCTGGCGGCCGCCGTCCTGACGATCGGGCGGGAGTCCTGGGTGGCCGGGTTCGCAGAGACCCTTCGCCGCTTTGCCGTGCTCCTGGGAGTCTACGGCTCGGTGCGCCTGCTGCCGGCCCTGGGGCTCGTGCCGGGGTATCAGCTCTATCCTCCGCCTCCAAAACATCCATTACTGCATCAACCGGAGTGGCTGCCCTTTGCGATCCCCCTGCTGGTGGGCCTGCTGTTGAGTCTCCTCTCCC
>JBOGSD010000018.1:0-13544 GCA_050695215.1 bacterium | reverse complement strand
GACTCGCGCCCCGTCTCACCGGGATGGCGGACGGGAGCGGCCGGCTGGAAGGCTCGCTGGCCGCGCCGGTCTTTACGGGCGAGGTGGTGGTGGGGCGGGGCCGGTTCGGCGCGCTCACGTTCGATGGGGCGGAGGGCCCCATCCGTCTCACCCGGCAGAGCGTAGCGAGCGCCGGCCTGCTCGTGCGCGATGGGCTGGGAAGGTATCAGGTCTTCGGCGGCGCGCGATGGGGCCGGTCTGCCTCTGCCCTGGATCTTACGGTGGACGCCGACGAGATCGCGGCCGCCGGCCTGGTACGGGACGCCGGGCTGGGGCTCGACCTGACGGGACGGATCTCCGGCCGGATCCACATCGGCGGCACCCCCGCCCGTCCGCGTGCGGAGGGCACCCTCAGTCTGGCCGACGGGCGCGTGGAAGGCCAGCGTGTGGACGAAGCCACAGCCGCGTTCCGTTGGGCGGACGAGACTCTTCATCTGGACCGGGTCCAGGCGCGAGTCCGCGACTCGCAGGTGCTCGCCCACGGGACGGTGCGCCGGGGTGGGGAGACGGCGCTGATCGTGTCCGCGCCCCAGTTCGATCTGCGGAACCTGACCATCCTGCCCCCGCAGTTGCTGGCGGCGAGCGGCAGAGTGGATCTGGCCGGCCGGATCAGCGGCAGGGGGGGACTGACGCGCATCGCCGCGACCCTGGCCTCCTCCGACCTCACCCTCAACGGGCAGCGGTTCGACCACGCGGAGGGCGTCGTGCGGTGGGAACAGGGACGTCTCCACCTGGAGCCCCTGACCCTGCGGCAGGGGGAGGGTCGGTATACCGTCACCGGCGCGCTCCACCTGCGGACGCCGCTGGCCTTCGATCTGCGCGGCGACGTGGCGGGCGGACGCCTCTCCACCCTCCTGGCCCTGGGCGGGGTGCGGCCGCGCGTCCGGCTGGACGGACGGCTCGACGGCACCGTGCGCGTCGAAGGCACCCCGGCACGCCCCTCGGCGTCGCTGGACGTCCGCCTCAGCGGTGGACGGCTGGGCGACCACCCCATCGAGGAGGGGCAGGCCGTCCTCCGGGTGCGCGGCGACGTGATTTCCATCGACCGGCTGCGGCTGCGTTCGGGGGCCGGAGAGATCGCCGCGCAGGGGCACCTCGCCCTGCGCGGCGTCAGTGCGCTGGAAGTGGCAGGGACCAATCTGCACCTCGACCTGCTGCGCCCGCTCCTCGGCTTCACGCGCCCCCTCCGCGGCACCCTGAACTTCACCACCCAATTCAGCGGCCCGCTCAGCGATCCGGATCTCGGGCTTTCGCTGGAGGTGCGCGACGGCGGCATCGACGGGCTCACCTTCGACTCGCTGGTGGCCAACGCGTTCTATAAGGAGGGCCAGTTCCACATCGAACAAGCGCTGGTGGTCGAGGGCGAGAACCGGGTCAAGGGCACCGGCACCATCCCCTTCAACCCCGCGACGCGGTCGCTGTCGGAGCGCCCGATGCGCTTCGAGATCTCGTTGGTGGAGGCCAATCTCGGCCTGCTGGCGCTCCTGACCCCGCAGGTGCAGGAGGCCTCGGGGCGGTTGGAGGGGCAGGTCACGCTCAGCGGCACCCCGCGCCGACCCGAGATGTCCGGGCGGCTCGCGGTGCGCGGCGGACGGATCAAACTGCGCAGCGTCACCACGCCGCTGGAGGAGATCCGCGCCGACCTCTCCTTCGGCGAGGACCGCCTCACCCTGGAGAGTTTCAGCGCCCGGATGGGGGCGGGGACGCTCTCGGCGACGGGAGCGGTGGTCGTGGCCGACTTCCGCCCGGTGCGCATCGAACGGCTGACCGTGCGGGCCCGGGACGCCCGGCTGGAGGTCAAACCGCTCTTTGCCGGAGAGGTGGATGCCGATCTGACCTTCTCCGGTCCCCTCCGGGACGCGAACACACCTCCAGAGATCGCCGGGGCGGTCACGCTGAAGCGGGGGGATCTCGTCATCGGCGCGGCGCCGGGCGGCTCGGGCTGGCGCGGTCCGGACTTCCGCCTCCGCGAGGTGCGCCTGCGCGGGGGGGAGGACCTGGCCGTCCACGTCGGCCGCCTGCGCATCGACCTGAAGGAAGGGGAAGTCATCGCCGGCGGGACGCTGCGCCGGCCCGCCCTCGACGGGGAATGGGTGGCCGACCGCGGCACGATGACCGTCTTCGGCCAGACATTCCTTCTGCGGGAGGGGCGGGCACGCTTCCTCCCGCAGCTGGGATTGACGCCGATCGTCTCGCTGGAAGCGGAGACCCAGGTGGGCGCGGTGCGGGTCTTCATCGAAGTCCACCAGTCGCTGCCGCATGAGATGGCCGACCGGTTGATCCTGCGCTCCGATCCGCCGCGCAGCCGCGAGGAGATCGTGCGCCTGCTCGCCCAGCAGTCGGGGCTGCCGCACCTGCTCGCCGGCGATGTGCAGGCGGCGCTGCGGGTGGAGCTGTCGCGGGCGCTTTTCGGTGAGATCGGGCAGACGGTGGCGCGCGCCCTGGGCCTGTCTGAGTTTGTGATCCAGTACGATTTCCAGCAGCCTCTCTCGCTGCGGATCGGCCGCCTCCTCGTGCGCGACCTCTACCTCACCCTGACGACGGTCTTCGAGTCACCGCGCACTCGCTTCGTCTGGGCGCTGGAGTGGCGATTCGCCCGCAACCTGATGCTGACGCTGAGTCTGGACAACGCCGGGCGCGCCGACGCACTGCTCTTGTACACGATCCGGTTTTGACCCGCCGCGCCGCGGGGGCGCAGGATTCGACGGGGCGCGGACGAAGTTCGGACAAGGATGCGCCCATCGCCGCTGCTCCAGTCGCAGCTGACGCTGATTCGTCGAGACGACCTTCCTGAGGTGACGCACCGCGGTGTTCGCCGACTATCTCCGTGAACTGCAGCGGGTCCGCCTGCTCACCCCGGCCGAGGAGGCCGAGTGCTGGCGACGCTTTCGCGGCAGCGGCGAACCGGAGAGCCGCCTCCGCCTGATCGAGGGCTACCAGCCGCTCGTCTTCAAACTGGCGATGCGGCTGCGCCTCGCCCGGCCGGCCGTGATGGACGTCATCCAGGAAGGCACGATCGGGCTGATCGAAGCGGTGGAACGCTTCGACCCCTCCCGGGGTGTGCGTTTCAGCACCTTCGCCTCCTACCGCATCCGCGGGCGGATGCTCAACGCATTGCACCGCCGCGGAGGGGACCTCTCGCTGGATCAACTCGTCAGCGAGGACGTGGTGGCGGCCGCGCTCGGCGACCTGGAGGCCGAGAGGGCGCTGCAGCGCGTAGAGGAGCGCGTCCTGGGGTCGCAGCTCCGCGCGGCGATCGCCGAGCTGCCGGAGCGGGAGCGCGAGATCCTGCGCGCCTACCTGACGCGCCGGGAACCGCGGGTCGTCGCCCGCGGGCTGTCCATCAGCCTCTCACACTTTTACCGGCTGCAGAACCAGGCGATCGCACGCGTGCGCCGCGTCCTGGACGGCCCCACCCCGCGCACCGGCGCGCCCTAACGACCGCGGCCGGCGGCCCCGGCATGTGAGAGCCGGCCGGCCGGCGGGGATAGTACCTAATGGACAGTCCCCCGCGCCTCGTCTCCGCGTGGCGGCGTGGGGTGGAAGGAGGGAGAGTGCGGTGTCGAACGGCGACGTCAAGACGGCGCGGCGGCAGGAGCACCTCGCCCACCACATCGGCTTCGCGGAACGCTGGCTCGTTCGGGCCAGGCAGGAGGTGGCGCGGGGTGATCTAGGCCGCGGTCTGCTGACGCTCCTGCTGGCCGAGGCTGAGGTCCACCACGCCCGCTCCGGCGCCGTGGCCCTGGAGCACGCGGCGAACCGCCCCTCCGCCGTGGTGACGATCCTGGGGGCCAGCGCCCTCGCGGCGGCGCTCCTGGTCGGCCTGGCCGCGGCGCTGCCTCAGAGCGACATCGCCGCGGTGCTCCCCTCCTCTGCCCCGGTGATGATCCGCTTCAAGCAGCCGGTCGGCAGTACCCTTGCCCTGATCCCGATGGTAGTCGCCCCTGCCCCGGCGGCGGTCATCTCCGCCCCGTCGCAGGTCTCGGCGGCCCCCGGCGCCCCCCGGAGACTGGGCCCCCGGCGCCCGCCCGTCCGCTCGGCCACCGCCGCGCAGAGCGCGCCGGCCATTGGGCCGGCGCCCCTTGTCCTCCCCGTGCTCCTCTCGGACGGCGACCTGATCGATCTTGTCCTCGCCGCGGAGCGGTCGCTGCGGGGGGAGAACCGGTAGGCGGTTTCGCCAGGGATGATGCGTTCTTTCCGCCGGCGCCGCTGCACCCGTGTGCGCATTCTGCTGCTCGCCCTCGCCATCGTGCTCATCAGCGGCGGCCCGACCCCGGCGGCGCGCGCGCAGACGCCCACGCCCACCCCGACCCCCACGCCCACCCCGACCCCCACGCCGGCCGCACCTCCAACTCCGGTTTCAACGGCCACGCCGGCCCCCGCGCCCGCGGTGACGCCAACCCCCCAGCCCAGCCCCACGGCAACGCCGGCGGTGCGCCCCACCGTCACGCCCGTCCCGACACCGGCCCCCACGCCCACGCCGCCGCCGCGTGTGCTCAACGTCGAGGTGGTGGGCAATAAGCAGATCGCCACGGGGCAGATCACCGCGGTGATCAGCACGAAGGTGGGGGCGGTCTTCGATCCCGATACCCTCCGCCGCGACGTCGAGGCCATCCTGGGCCTGGGGTGGTTCGCCGACGTGACGGTTCGGCTGGAGACCGAGCCGGGCGGGGTGCGCGTGGTCTTTCTCATCGTGGAGAACCCCGTGATCACCGTCGTGGAGGTGCGGGGGAACAGCGTCATCTCTGCGGAGGAGATCCTCCGCGCGCTCAACGTGCCTCTCGGCCAGGTGCTCAACGCCAAGCAGACCCGCGAAGGGGTGCGGGCGGTCGAGCAGCTGTACGAGAGGCGCGGCTACGTGCTGGCCCGCGTCATCGACCTCTCGGTGGAACCGGCCGGGAACGGTCGTCTGGTGCTGCGGGTCGCCGAAGGGCGCGTAGAAGACGTCGTCTTCCGTGGCCTCACCAAGACGCGGCCGCACATCGCCCGGCGCTACCTGCGGATGAAACAGGGGGATGTCTTCAACGTCGGAGCGATGAACGCCGACCTGCAGCGCCTCTTTGACACGGGCCTCTTCGAGAACGTGCAGGCGCGCCCGCGCCCCGGCTCCACCCCGGACACCGTGGTCATCGAGATTGAGGTGAAAGAGGCGCAGACCGGCCGCATTGGCTTCGGTGTCGGCTACAGCAGCACGGCTGGGATCCTCGGGCAGATCGAATACGCCGAGCGGAACTGGCGCGGCACCGCCCGGTCGATCACGCTGCGCCTGGAGCGCGGCCTCACCCCCGGCACGCTGGGACAGGCGACCAAGCCCAACTTCCAACTGAACTACCGCGACCCGTTCCTGGACGAGCGGCAGACCACGCTGGACATCAGCCTCTTCCAGCTCAGTTCCATCCAGGCGGAGGTGATCAGCGGCTCCACCACCTCGCGCTTCGACCTGGACCGCGTCGGCAGCTTCCTGGAGGTGGCGCGGCCGCTGGACCCCACCACGACCCTCTCCCTGCGGCTGCGTTCGGAACTGGCCACCATCACCGCCCTGCCCCTCGATCCCAACAGCACGGGCTGTCCCTGCCCGCTGCCCAGCTTCGTTACGCCGGGGCGGACAGTCTCGCTGCTGGCCACGGGCACGCGGGATACTCGGGACAGCCGGATCAGTCCCACGCGCGGCGGCCGGCAGGTGCTCTCCTTGGAGTTCGGCTTGCCGGTCCTCGGCGGGCAGTTTGTCTTCCAGAAGTACTTCGCGGAGTACATCCAGTACGTCGGGATGGGGCAGTCCCTCATTGCCGGTCGCGTGCAGGTGGGGCTGGGGAGCGGGTTCGTCCCCTTCCAGGAGTGGTACGTCTTGGGAGGGCCGACGACCCTGCGCGGCTTCCAGACCGGCGAGTTCCGGGGCACGAGCATGGCGATGCTGAACGTGGAGTTCCGCACGCCGCTGGAGTCCATCGCCCCCTTCCTGAAGGGCTTCCTGGGCATCGTCTTCGTGGACGCCGGCGCGACCTCCGCCCCCGGCACCGGCTCCTCCGGCATCCAGACCAGCTACGGGATCGGCACCGCCTTCAGCTCGCCTCTGGGCGTCATCCGCCTCGACCTCGCCTTTGGACCGGGAGGCACGCAGACGTGGCTCAACCTGGGCCACCCCTTCTGAGCCGACCCTTCCGGAGCGTTGCTGCGGTTGGGGCGGGCGGCCTCGCGCTCCTCCTGTTCCTGAGCGTCGCCGCCGCGGCGGCCGCGGCGATAGTGCAGAGCGTCGAGGTGCGGCTGGCCGTCGAGGGCGCTGGGCCGTCCGGGGTGGTGCGGGCGCGCCTGCAGGAGACGGTGGAGACGGTGGCCCAGCGCCTGCTGCTCGGCCGGGCGGTCGACCAGCTGCGTCCCACGCAGGGTCAGTGGCAGGGCACGCTGGCCACCGTGGTTGATCGGGTCGTCACCGGCTACACGGTGGTGGAGACGCGGCTGGAGGTCGGCGCCGCCACGGTGGTGGCGCTGCGACTGCGCCCCGATCCGCCGGTGATCCAAAGCGTGGAGGTGCTCCCCCGGACGGTCGTGCACGCGGCGGTGGCGCCGCTGGTCCTGACGCCGGTGGAACGCCAGGTCACCCCCGCGGTGCGGGCGATGCTACTCGGGCTGCCGGTGGAAGCGGTGGACTGGGCGGGACCCCTCATCGCCGAAGAGGCCCGCCGCGCCTCCGAGGCGCTTCTCCCCGGCTTCGCCGCGGCGGTGCAGGTGCGCGCCGGGGCGGCGGCGCGCGTGGAGATCGATCTGGCCGCGCGGGAAGGGCGCGTGGTCCGCGACATCGGCGTCCGCTTCCGTTCCTCCTCGGTCCCGACCCTGCTGCTGGAGGTGCACGGGCCCGCCGTGACCTCGCTCGCCGAACCGGTACGCGGCCTCCCGGTGGCGTTTGCGGAGGCGCACCGCCAGGACCTGGCGCGGCTGCTCGAGGCGCGGCTGCGCGCCTATCCCCCCGTCGGCGAATACCAGATGGTCGTGCGGGTGCTGCTGTCCGTGGCCGAGACCGCCTACGTCACGGTGCTGGCGGACTCATTATCCTGGCTGGGACGGGTGGAGGCGGCCGTCAACCTGGGCTCCCGTGCTCCCGCCCCGGAACTCCGGCTGCACCTGGGCCGTCTCTTTGATCGGTTCGAGCTCTTCGGCGAGGCGGCGATCCCGCCGAACACGTTTGCCGGCCGGTACGATCTGGGAGTGCGCTACCGCGTCAGCGACGCGATCGACGTGGGCACCAACGTCACGCTCAACGCCGTGGCGGTCACCGGCTGGGTGACCTACCGGTTCTCGCCGGACCTGAGCCTGCGCGCAGCCTACGAGATCCACCAACGGGGTTTCGAAGGCAGTGTCCGCTACCGGTTTCACGAGTTTCTCTCCGGAGAACTGGTAGGGACGTCGGGCGGAGAGTTCTGGCTGCGTCTGATCAGCAACCTGTAGGCGGGCGGGCGTCCCTCGGGCGCGGTCCGCGGTTGACCCGGCGTGTAGAATAAGAGGGTTGTGTGATTGGAGGGAGGGTTGCATCGTGAGAGTCCTGCGCCAGCGCATCAGGCAAGACCCGCGCAAGGCCGGCCTGGTCGCCGTCGGAGCCGCCGTCGTGGTCATCGCCGCGATCGCGGCCGTCGTCCTCGCCGGAGGGAGCGGGGTGCCGGTCTTCGGCCAGAGCTTCACCATCGGCTTCGTGGACTTGCAGCGCGCCCTCGACGCGCATCCGCGCAAGGCTGCCAGCGAGCGAGCCCTGCAGGAGTTCTTTCAAGCCAAGCAGCGCGAGTTCAACCAGCGGGTCAAGGGACTGACGGCGGAGCAGCGCCAGCTGCTCGACCGGCAATTGCAGCAGCAGGTGATCGAAAAGCGGCAGGAGCTGTTGGGCGGGCTCGACAAGGAGTTGCGCACTGCGGTGGAGGAGGTCGCGCGCACGCAGGGCATCTCCATCGTCCTGGAGCGCGCGGTCGTGCTCTTCGGGGGCGTGGAGCTGACCGATCCGGTCATCAAGAAGGTTACCGGCAAATAAGCGGATGAGCCGTCCGGCCGTCGGGTTTCTCCTTCTGCTGGCGCTGGCCGCCGGCGGCTGCGGAGGGCGGGGGTCCTCGGGCGCGTCTGCGCCGAGTGCGACGCCCGACCCCACCCGCATCGCCGTCGTTGATCTGGACGCGGTCGTCCGGGCGCATCCTCGCTGGCCGGAGGTGGACGCCATCGCCAAGAAGCTGCTGGCCGTCGAGGCCGCGCTGGCCGCGCCGCCGGCGATCCCTCCGATCCTCCAGGCCCAGGTGCAGGCCCGCCTGAAGGCCCAGGCGCGCCGCCTGGGAAGCGACTTCCAGGCTGAGATCGCCGCGCTGAAGAAGCGTCAGGAGGAGCGGATGGTCCTCTACGCGGCGCGCGCGGGGGCGGAGGCGGAGGCGGGGCTGCAGAAGCTGCGTGTGGAGATCGACGCGGAACTCAGCCGGGCCTTGCGCGAGCGCATCAGCGCGGCGCGCGCGGAGCTACGGCAGTACGAGCTTCAGGTGTTGGATGAGTACCGGTTCCCCATCGCCAACCT
The DNA here is from genome assembly GCA_050695215.1 of bacterium. Classification (GTDB taxonomy): domain Bacteria; phylum Sysuimicrobiota; class Sysuimicrobiia; order Sysuimicrobiales; family Humicultoraceae; genus JACQGZ01. Next base: position 4,969 of record JBOGSD010000018.1, on the reverse strand, counting down.
GCGGTTGAAGGCGGACGTCGTGGGGGTGACGAGCGAAGAGGAGCAGCGGCAGCTCATCGAGGAGCTGGACCGCGTCCTCCTGGAGCGCGACGCGAAGGTGCAGGCGAGGGCGGAGGTCCTCGACGCGACAGTGGCAGACTTCCAGCGGGCCCGCGAGGCGGAGGCCACCGCGAAATACGAGCGCGCCCGCGCGGCCGCTCGGGCCGAGACCACGCGTCTGGTCGCCGCGAGGGAGCGGGAGATTCAGGACGAGACCACTCGCCTGGGCAAAGCCAAAGAGGTGGAGTTCCGCCGCCGCCTCGCCGCCTTTCGCCGCCGCCTCACCGGCATCGGCGAGGGTCAGGTGGACGCCGCCGAACGGCGGTTTCTGGAAGGGCTGCGCCAGCGGGAGCAGCAGCTGCTGGCGGAACGGCAGGCCCTCACCGAGCAGCGGCTCCGCCTGGAGGACACGATCCTGGCCGATGTGAAGATTGAGGTCGCTTCGATCGCCGCCGCGCGGGGGCTGGACGTGGTGCTCACCCGCCTGATGGCCAACCTCACTGGGGAGGACCTCACCAAGGAGGTCCTGGCCCGGCTGAAGCGGTAGATGCGCATCCGTCCGTTCCTCCCAACCGTTGCGCTGCTGCTCGCCGCCGTCGCGGCGCTGGCGGGCTGCTCCGCCGCGCCCGTGGCCGTCGTGGACAGCGACCGCGTGCTCAACGAGAGCATGCGGGCGCTTTCCTACCAGAAGCGGCTGGACGAGCGGGAAAAGTCGATGGCCTACGAGCTGCAGCTGCTCTCCGCCCAGCTGCCCGCCGCCGACTTGGAGGCGCGGCGAAACCAGTACCTGAAGGAACTCCAGCAGATGAAGGCCGACCTAGAGGCGCAGCTGAACAAGGAGATCCGCGAGACCGTCGCGCTGGTTATGCGCGAACGCGGGCTGCGCGGCGCGGTGATCGTCAAGGATCCCGTTCTTTTCTCGCAGCCCCGCCGGTCGTTGGACATCACCGACGAGGTGATCGCCAAACTCAAGTGAGCGCCATTCGCCTCGGCGATCTGGCGGCCCGCCTCGGAGGCACCGTGGCCGGCGACCCCGCGGTCGAGATCGCCGGCGTCGCCGCGCCGGAGGAGGCCGGGCCGGGGACGATCGTGCTGGCCGCCGACGCGGCGGCGCTGGGACGGGCGGAGGCGGGTGCCGCCGCCGCCGTCCTCATCCCCGAGGCGCTCACCCCCCGCCGGCTGCCGGCCATCCGGGCAAAGAATGTGCGTCTCGCCTTGGCCCGGCTCCTCCAGATCTTCGCTCCGCCGACGGTGTACCCGCCGGGGGTCCATCCCACCGCGGTCGTGGGGGCCGGAGCCGTGGTCGCGGCGGACGCCAGCGTGGGCCCGCTCGTGGTGCTGGGGGAGCGGGTCGAGGTCGGCGCACGCTCGACCTTGCAGGCCGCCGTCGCGGTGGGGGACGATGTGCGCATCGGCGCCGACTGCCTGATCTATCCACACGTCACCATCCGCGAGCGCACCGTCGTGGGGGATCGCGTCATCCTCCATCCGGGGGCGGTCCTCGGCAGCGACGGATTCGGCTACGCGCGTGGCGAGGGGGGGCCGGTGAAGATCCCCCACCTCGGACGGGTGGTCATCGAGGACGACGTCGAGATCGGGGCGAACACGACCATCGACCGGGGCACGTTGGGGGAGACGCGGGTGGGACGGGGCACCAAAGTGGACAACTTGGTGCAGATCGCGCACAACGTGCGCATCGGCCGCGGCGTGATGATCGTGGGCCAGGTGGGCATCGCCGGCAGCGTCACGATCGGCGATGGCGCCACCCTGGCGGGGCAGTCCGGGGTGCCTGATCACGTGACGGTCGGCGAGGGCGCCACCCTTCTCGCGCGGGCGGTCCCGACGAAGGACGTCCCGGCCGGCGCGGTGCTCTCGGGCTTTCCGGCCCGGGCGCACCGGGAAGAGCTGCGCCTCCAGGCGCTGCTGCGCCGGCTCCCTGAACTGGCCGGTGCCGTTAAGGAGCTGCGCCGCGAGCGGGCGGGCGACCGCCCGTCGAAGGGGGAGGCCGAGCGGTGAGCGGACGCCGCGCGCTGGTTCTGGCGGCGATGGTCTGCGGCGTGGTGTCGCTGGCCGCCCCGCCGGGCGCCGGCGGGCCGCCGCTGCAGGTGGTGAGCGACCCCGCCGTACCGGCGGTCGCCACCGTGATCCTTGAGGGGGTCGCCACCGTGATCCTTCAGTCCGTCCCGGTGCTGAGGCTGCGGGGGCCGGACGCGGAGAGCCGCGCCGCGGAGGTGGCGCGCCGCCTGACGGACATCCTCGCCGCCGCCGCGCCGCCCTTTACGGTGTCCGTCGCCTCTCGGGGGAAGTCCGCCGATCTGCTGCTGAATGGACGCCACCTCGTCACCGTGGACGCCGCGCAGGCGCAGGCCAACAGGACGACGCCGCTGGAACTGGCCCACGCCTGGGCCGACCGGCTGCGTCAGGCCCTCGCCCGCAACACGGTGACGCTGACGCCGAGCGTCCTGGCGCTGCGGCCGGGGGAACGGGCCACCGTGGCGGTGTCGGCCTTCCTGCCCGGCCCGGTCACCATTGGGCCGCACGATGAACGGGTCGTGGTGGCGCGCCTCGCCGCCGGGGGGGTCTCCGTGGAGGCGCGCGCCATCGGATCTGTCACCGTGCCGGTCTCCGTGGGCGGGGGAGTGGCCGCTCTGGCGGTGATAGTGCGCCGCCCGGCGGGGGCCATCCCGGACACCCTGGCGGTGCGCGTCACCGGCGACCTGGGCAGCCCCGCGGTCGTCCGTGAAGCGGTGCAGCGACGGATCGAACAGGCCGTCCTCATGGAGCCCGGGACGTCACTGACGCTAGGCCCCATCCACATCGACGAGGCCGGCCTGGCGGCCGATCCCCCCATCTTCGCGGTGCCGGTCAGCCTGCGCAGCCCCTATGCCCTCCCGGTGGAGGGGGTCATCCGCGTCACGGTCGTCCGCGAGAGCGTCGACGTGGTGGACCCCGCCCTGTTGCTAGTGAGCAACCGGCCGGAGGCGGTGCTGGCCGACGGCGTGCTCTTTGAGGAAGTGGTCGACGCGCGCCGGCCCACGCGGCTGCTCTACCATCATCAGAACGGCACGCCGGACCGGTCCCGGGTGTTGACCATCGCCCTGACCAATCGCGCCGACCGTCCCGCCGAACTGCTGCTTATCAGCGGCCTGGCGGGGCCCTCTCCCGATACGCTCTTCGTCGGCTCCGCCTCCACGGCGCGCTTCCTGCAGAACCTGGTAGCCGGGCGGGGATATATCCTAGAGCTCCCACCCCGTTCCACGTACGCCTTCACCGCGCAAACCATGGCCCCGCTGCAGCTGGTCTCGGGACTCCTGCAATTCCAGCTGCTGGCGGGCGAGCATCTGGAGGTCCGCATCGCCACGCGCCTCCCGTGGCTGCTGGATCGGACAGTGGCGATCCCCGTCAACCAGATCGCCTACCCGCACCCGAAGGGGATTTTCGCCGCCCCCACCGTTGAAGTGGCGCGGACGGTCGACGTGCTCCAGACCACCACCCTCATCGATCTGGGCGTGGCGGCGGCCCTGCGCGACCTGCGTACCGACGAGCCCCTGGTGGGCGACTACGGCGTTGTCTACCGCCTCACCATCTCTGCGGCTAATCCCTTCCCGCACGACCTCCGCGCCAACCTGGTGGCCACCGCCGCTGGCGGGGCGGCCCGGGGGGTATTTCTCATCGACGGGCGGCTCGTGGAGATGGCGATCTACCGCGGCTTCGAGGAACGGACCCTGGCCACCCTGACCGTGCCGGCGGGGCAGCGCATCACCACCCTGATTGTGACGATGCCGACCGCGGGATCGTACTATCCGGTGCGGCTGAGCCTGCGCCCGCAACCGTGAGGACCGCGGCGGCGGAACCCTCTCCCCTCGTGGCGCGGGCGCAGCGCACGGTGGGCCGGCCGGTCATGCTGGCCGGGATTGGTCTGCACTCGGGGGCGCCGGTGCGGATCACCCTGGACGCCGGCCCCCCGGGGAGCGGGATCGTCTTCGTGCGCCGGGATCGTCCCGATGCGGCGCCGATCCGTGCTGCCCTCTCGGCGGTGCGGGACAGCCGCCGAGGGGTGACCCTCGGTGGTGAGGCGACGGATGTGACGGTGGCCACGGTGGAGCATTTCCTCTCTGCTGCGGCGGGCCTCCGCATCGACAACCTTCGTGTGGACGTGGAGGGCCCCGAACTGCCGGCCCTGGACGGCAGTGCGGCCGGGTTTGTGACCGCCCTTGCAGAAGCGGGTGCCGTCGACCAGGAGATGCCGGCCGGGCAGATCCTCCTCGGGGCAGGGGAGATCACCGAGGGGCGAGGGCGCGCCGTCACGCGGCCCGCCGCAGACCTCAGCGTCACCTACACGGTGGAGCTGCCGGTCCCGCTGGGAACCCAGACCGCGTCCGCGACCCTCCATCGATATCGGAACGAGGTCGCCCCCGCGCGGACCTGGGGATTCGCGGAAGAGGCAGAGGGCTTGCGCGCCGCCGGGTTGGCGCGTGGGGCGGGGCTGGATAACGTGCTGGTGATCGGCCCGGAGGGGTACCTCAACCCGCCGCGCTTCCCGGACGAACCGGCGCGGCACAAGATCCTCGACCTCATCGGCGATCTCGCCCTGCTGGGGGCGCGGGTCTGCGGGGAGGTAGAGGTCCACTCCGGCGGACATCGCCTCCATCTGTCGCTGGCGCGGGAGATCGCGCGGCGCTGGGGTCCCGGAGCCTCGGAGAGGCAGGTGCCGTGATGGGAGAGGGCGATCGGCTGGAGGCGGCGCAGATTCTCAGCATCCTGCCGCACCGGTATCCCTTCCTGCTCGTGGACCGGATCCTTGAGCTCGAAGAGAAGCGGATCGTCGGCCAGAAGAACGTCACGATCAACGAGCCGTTCTTCGCCGGCCACGTCCCCGGCCAGCCGGTGATGCCCGGGGTGCTCATTGTCGAGGCGATGGCGCAGGTGG
>JBOGSD010000017.1:0-23356 GCA_050695215.1 bacterium | reverse complement strand
AGGTTGACCGTGCGGATCCGGCTCCACAGATGCGGCGGGAAGCGGTGGAAGGTGAGGCAGGCCGCCAGATCGCCTTCCAGCGTGCGCACCGCGGGTTCTCCCTGCTTGAGCCACTGCGTGTGCCACTCCCGGAACAGGCCCACCGCGGTGACGCGATCCCCGGCGGCGAAAATCCTGCGGGCTCCGGCCAGGCACTCGCTGCGCCAGCGCGCGTCCACCTTGCGGGCCAGCGAAAGCAGGCGGTGCGCGACGCAGATCTGCAGCGGCGTCTCAGGGTAGGTGGCCTGGATGGCCTTGATCAGCGCCGGGTGTCCATCCGACCCGATGAGCAGGAGGTCGGGGCCGAGGCCCTCCGTCCGCAGTTCCACGAGCAGGGACCGCCAGGCTCGCTCCTGTTCGGCGGGGACCACGCGCATCATCAGCGGACGGGCGTAGCCGTCCCGCGTCAGTCCCAGGGCGCAGAGCGCGGCGTCGCTGCCGCCTCCCGGACGCTGCCGCTTCACCCCGTCGAGAAGCAGGAAGGCGATCTCTGTGGTCGCGGTCAAGAGCGTGCTCACCTGAGGAGACCACCCACTAACCTGCCCACCGCCCCGCGCAGCTAGTCCTCTCCGCCGATCGTCCCTAGGCCGGCAGGTGGCGCGGCAGTCGCGATGAAATCACGGAAGGGCAGGAGCTACGATGAGCGGAGTCATCCTCTCAATCCACGTCGCGCCTTCGGGGAAAGCCCCGATGCGGTCGGTCGAAGCTGTCCGCGCTGTACCCGGCCGCGGTCTGGAGGGCGACCGCTATTTTGCGCAGACAGGCACCTATTCCCCGAAACCGATGCCGGATCGCGACCTGACGCTGATCGAGGCAGAGACGATCGAGGCGCTGGCGCGAGACTACGGCATCACCCTGGCGGCGGGGGAGAGCCGCCGCAACCTGACCACGCGGGGGGTCGCCCTCAATCACCTGGTGAACCGCGAGTTCACTGTCGGCGAGGTGCGCGTGCGCGGGTTGCGGCTGTGCGACCCCTGCGGCCACCTGGAGGGGTTGACGGTGCCCGGCATACGCAAGGCGCTGATTCATCGAGGCGGCCTGCGCTGCCAGATCCTCACCGAGGGGACGATCCGCGTCGGTGATGCGATCCTCGCCGGCGAGCCCGCCTCCGCTCCACGGTGATGACGCGGCAGAATGTCTCCAGCGGGACGCCCTGGGAACCCATCGTCGGCTATTCGCGGGCGGTCCGCGTCGGCCGGACGGTGCACGTCTCCGGCACGACGGCCACCGGACCCGATGGGACGATCATCGGCCCCGGCGACCCCTACGCGCAGGCGGCGCAGACCCTGAAGAACATCGAAACCGCCCTGCGCGCCGCGGGCGCCACGCTCGCCGATGTCGTCCGCACGCGCATCTACGTTACGGACATCACGCACTGGCGGGAGATCGCGCGGGCGCACGTCGAGGTCTTCGGCGCGATCCGCCCCGCTACCACGATGGTGCAGGTCAGCCGGTTTATCGATCCCGCGATGCTGGTGGAGATCGAGGCAGAGGCCATCACTCCCGCCCGAGGCAATTAGAGGTCCCCCGCAAAGTCTCACCCGCCCGCCGATGCATCCCTGGGATGCTCTCCAGGGTCCAATCCGCGGCACTGCTGGGGGTAGACGCCGTTCCCGTGGACGTGGAGGTCGACGTTTCCTTCGGCTTACCCACCTTTGCCATCGCCGGGCTCGCCGCAACCTCCGAGGGCGATGCCCGCGAGCGGGTGCGCGCCGCGGTCAAGAATTCCCGCCGCGAGGTGCCCGCGCGCCGCATCCTGGTCAATCTCGCTCCGGCGGACATCCGCAAGGAGGGGGCCGCCTTCGACCTGCCTATCGCCCTCGGGCTGCTTCTGGCGACCGGACAGCTACGCCCCGGAGCGCTCGACGAGACGATGGTCATGGGCGAACTGTCCCTGGACGGACGGGTGCGGCCGGTCCCCGGCGTCCTGGCAGTGGCCCTGCGGGCCCGGGCGCTGGGGGTGCGCCGCTTGTTCGTTCCCGACGCCAACGCCGCGGAGGCGGCCGCGGCAGGTCTCTCCGTGGTGCCCGTGGAGAGCTTGAGCGAGGCGCTCGACGTGCTCGATGGACGGGCTGCGCCGCGTCCGGTGCCGCCACCGCCGCCGGAAGGGTACGTACGCCACGAAGTGGACTTCGCCGACATCAAAGGGCAGGCGCACGCGCGGCGCGCGCTGGTGGTCGCGGCCGCCGGCGGCCATCACCTCCTGCTGATCGGGCCTCCCGGAGCCGGCAAGACGATGCTGGCCCGACGGCTTCCGACCATCCTGCCGCCGTTGGGCCCCGACGAGGCGCTGGAGGTGACGAAGATCCACAGCATCGCGGGGTTGGTCCGACCAGGGGCCGGGCTCCTGGCGGGGCGCCCGTTCCGCGCGCCGCACCATACGGCCAGCCGCCAGGCGCTCGTGGGCGGCGGGTCCATCCCCCGGCCGGGCGAACTCAGCCTGGCGCACCACGGCGTCCTCTTCCTCGACGAACTGCCGGAGTTCCACCGCGACGCGCTGGAGGTGCTGCGCCAGCCTTTGGAGGAAGGCACCATTACCATCGCCCGCGTCCAGAGCACAGTGACGCTGCCGGCCCGCGTGATGCTGGCGGCGGCGATGAACCCCTGCCCGTGCGGGTACCTTGGCGACCGGCGCCGTTCCTGCGGCTGCACCCCGCCGCAGGTGGGCCGCTACCGCGCACGCATCTCCGGCCCGCTCCTCGATCGCCTCGACCTGCACGTCGACGTCCCGCGCCTGTCGCCCGATGAGGTGACGTCGGCCCCCACGGGCGAATCGTCCGCGACCCTGCGCGCGCAGGTGCTGGCTGCACGGGCCCGCCAGCGGCGCCGCTTCGACCGCGGTCGGACCGGCTGGAACGGCCGCATCAGCGGCCGCCTCCTGCGCCGCTACTGTGTCCTGGACCCGGACGCCGCGCGGCTGTTGCGGGCCGCCACAGACCGACTCGCCCTCAGCGCACGCGCCTACGACCGGGTGCTGCGCGTGGCGAGGACCATCGCCGATCTCGGCGGCGCCGAGGGGATTGGAGCCGCGCACGTGGCGGAAGCCCTGCAGTACCGGATGCCTTGACACCCTGTGCTAGTCTATGGAAAGGCTTTTCCGGGCCGCCGTGACGGACGCGCCGCCCTGGACGCTGCTGCTGGCGTCGCCGCGCTATCCGGTACGGCTGCGGCACATCGCCGATCCGCCGGTCCTGTTGTACGTGCGGGGCCAGGTGCGGCCGGAAGAGCCGGCCGTGGCGATCGTGGGCTCCCGCCGGGCCACCGCGACGGGGCGCCTGGTCACGGAGCGGCTGGCCGCTGGTCTGGCGGAGCGCGGCGTGACCGTGGTCAGCGGCCTGGCGCGCGGCATCGATGCCGTCGCGCACCGGGCCGCCCTCGACGCCGGCGGGCGCACCATCGCGGTGCTGGGATGCGGGGTAGACCTGGTCTACCCGCCCGAGCACGCCGAGCTGGCGGCCGCGATTGCGCGGTCCGGCTGCGTGTTGACGGAGCTGCCGCCGGGGACGCCGCCGCTGCCGCACCACTTCCCCCGGCGCAACCGCCTCATCGCGGGACTGGCGCTGGGCGTCGTGGTGGTGGAAGGGGACGAACGCAGCGGTGCGCTCTCGACCGCGGCCTCGGCGCTGAACGAAGGCCGGGAGGTCATGGCCACGCCCGGCAGCGTGCTCAACCCGCTGACGCGCGCGCCGCACGCGCTGCTGCGGCAGGGGGCGACGCTGGTGGAGTCTGCTGAGGAGGTCCTGGCCGCGGTGGGACTGCCGGTGGAACCGGGCGATCCCATCGGGCCGGCCGGCCCGATGGAACAACCAGAGGGCGTGGCCGCGTTGGTCTGGCAGGCGGTGGGGACCGAGCCGACGCACATCGATGAGGTCGTGGACGGCTCGGGGCTGCCGGCTGCGGAGGTAGCGGCGCTGCTGATCGAACTGGAACTGCGGAGTCTGGTCCGGCCGCTGCCGGGGAAACACTTTATACGTGTCTGGAGGGCATCTGTCAGGCAAAGGCACGACCCCTAAGAAAAAGACCATGGCCAAATCACTCGTCGTCGTCGAATCACCGACCAAGGCGCGGACGCTGCGCAAGTTCCTCACCCGCAGCTACGACGTCGCCGCGTCCATGGGCCACGTCAAGGACCTCCCCAAGAGCCAGCTGGGGGTGGACACCGCGGCCGATTTCGCGCCCAAGTACATCGTTATTAAAGGAAAGGGCCCGATCCTGAAGACTCTCCGGGAAGCGGCCAAGAAGGTGGACACCGTCTACATGGCCACCGACCCGGACCGGGAGGGCGAGGCCATTTCCTGGCACCTCCGGGACGCGCTCGGCAGCGCGGCGGGGGAGGTCAAGCGGATCGAGTTCCATGAGATCACCAAGGACGCGGTCCGCCGGGCGCTGGCCCATCCCCGCGACATCGACCTCAACCTGGTCAACGCCCAGCAGGCCCGCCGCATCCTCGACCGTCTGTTCGGGTACAAGCTGAGCCCGCTGCTGTGGCGCAAGGTGCGCGGGGGCCTTTCCGCCGGCCGGGTGCAGTCGGTGGCGGTGCGACTGGTGGTAGACCGCGAGCGGGAGATCACCGCCTTTCGCCCTCAGGAGTACTGGACGATCGAAGGCACCTTCACCCCCAACGGGCCCGACGCGTCCGTCCGCGCCCGCCTCTTCAGCCGCGACGGCGACCGGTACGGCACGCCGCTGGACGAGAAGGTCACGGTCATCACCACCGCAGCCGAGGCGACGGCGCTGGCGGAAGAGATCCGCCGCCACGCCTACAAGGTCGCGGAGGTCAAGCCGGGGGAACGGCAGCGCCACCCCACCCCCCCCTTCACGACGAGCACCTTGCAGCAGGAGGCCAACCGCAAGCTCGGCTTCAGCGCCGCGCGGACGATGCGACTGGCGCAGCAGCTCTACGAGGGGATCGACCTGGCCAAGGAAGGCACCATTGGGCTGATCACCTACATGCGTACCGACTCGGTGCGGGTCTCGCCCGAGGCCGTGGCCGAGGCCCGCGACTACATCAAGGCCACCTACGGCGCCCGCTACCTCCCCGACGCCCCCCGCCAGTACCGCTCCCGCCGCGACGCCCAGGAGGCGCACGAGGCGATCCGGCCGACCGCGGTGGCCCGCAGCCCGGAGGCGGTGAAGGCGCACCTGCGCTGGGACCAGCATCGCGTCTACGAGTTGATCTGGAAGCGGTTCGTGGCCAGCCAGATGGCCTCGGCGCAAATGGACACCCTGACGGTGGACATCGCCGGCGGCCCTTTCATCTTCCGGGCCTCGGGGATGCGTCTCCGCTTCGACGGCTTCCTCCGCCTCTACCGCGAGACCTCCGACAACGGCGACGAGAACGGGGAAGGGTGGCTGCCCGATCTCACGGAGAAACAGAAGCTGCGAGTGTTGGCTGTCGATCCGAACCAGCACTACACCCAGCCCCCACCGCGCTACACGGAAGCATCGCTCGTGCGCGCGCTCGAGGAACTGGGCATCGGGCGTCCCAGTACCTACGCGCCCACCCTGGAGACGGTGAAGACGCGCGGCTACGTGCACATCGAGGAACGGCGGCTCCACCCCACCGACCTGGGGATGCTGGTCAACGACCTGCTGGTGGAGCACTTCCCCGACGTTGTGGATCTCAACTTCACCGCGCAGATGGAAGAGGAACTGGACGAGATCGAAGAGGGCCGGCGCGAGTGGGTGAAGGTGGTGCGGGAGTTCTACACGCCATTCGAGCGCGACCTGAAGGTGGCGGAGAAGAAGATCGAGGAGGTAGACTTCCCCGAAGTCGAGATCGGCGAGCTCTGTCCGCTTTCAGGGCACCCTTTGGTGCGCAAGCACGGTCGCTTCGGCGAGTTCATCGCCTGCTCGGGCTTCCCGGAGTGCCGTTACACCCGGCCGGTGGGGATCGGCGTGACCTGCCCCCTGGACGGCGGGGAGGTCGTGCAGCGACGCAGCAAGCGCGGCCGGATCTTCTACGGCTGCGCCAATTATCCGAACTGCACGTTCGTCAGCTGGGACCGCCCCACGGACAAGCGCTGCTCGCGCGACGGCGGCATCCTGGTGGAAAAGCGCGGCCGCCGCGGCAGCTACCTGAAGTGCCTGAACAAGGAGTGCGGCTACACGGAGGCGCCGCACGCCCCCCAACCGGTGACGGCCGGCTGAATTGTAACGACAGCTCGGTCCGGAACGAGTTCACGCCGACCTCCCTACCCCGTGAGGCAGGAATTCCCAGGTCAGCAGCCCAAAACCCCAGGCTATTTACTCCCTGGGGAGGCGCCATGGCGAGAATTCGGCAGGAGACTGGGCTACGGTGGTGGGTTGTTACGGGTCTTGCCATCGCTTTGATCGGCGGAGCAGCCCTTCTTCCGCGCACCCAAGCGGCACCGACGACGCTCGCTCCCGTAGGCGCCCCCATCCCCGGAGCGGGTCCCTTTGGGATGGCGGCCACGGAGAACTGGGTGTTCATCGCGGACAATCAGGCCGACCGAGTGAGGAACTACGCGATAGATCGCAGTACCGGGACGCTTTCGCCGGTCGGTGCCGTTCCGGTCCCCGGAGGACCCTCTTCGGTGGCCGTCGTGGCCCGGAGGGAGCTTCATCGTGGTGACCAGCCTTCGGTCCGCTAACGTCAGCTCTTACGCGATCGACCGCAACACGGGGACTTTAAGCCCGGTCGGGGTAACCTCCTCCGGCGGAGCGGGTCCCTCCGACGCTGCCATCACCGATGACGGCTTTGTGGTTGTCCCGAACCAGGACGCGAACAACGTCGGCGTTGTCAAAGTTGATCCGACCAGCGGCTTGTTGACGCTTGTCGGTTCTGTGCGAGCTGGGATGGCGCCCGCCGTGGTCAAAGTTGCTGGGAGAGAGGCCCTCGTCGGCCACGCCAGGTCAAATGATGTCCACCACATGCGCATTGATCCAACAAGCGGCCTGCTGACCTTGGTGGGCTCGACAACCCTCGGTGAGCGTGTGACGTCGGTCGACGTGGCGCCGGGCGGCCAGCGCTGGGCGGTGGGGACAATCAGCGGGCAGGTTTACATCTATGAGATCGTGGGCAACCAGCTCACTCGCCGGTGGTCCGGTCCTACCGGCGGGGATCTGTGGGACTTGGCCTTCTCCGACCCGAATACCCTCTATACGGTCGGCGTCACTTCCAACCGCGTCGCTGCCTTCGACCTCAGCGCGGGAAACTTCCGCCAGACCGCCGCCTGGACCATTTCGGGAGAACGCTCAACGCGAAGCATCATCATCGTGCCTGGAGTGGGGAAGACGTTCCTCATCGTGAGCGAGTTCAACGGCAACCGGACGTGGGTCCTCAGCGCCACGCCGTGAGGTCAACCGCCGCCGAATTGTAACGACAACTCGGTCCGGGCCGAGGTGTTCGTCTTATCGCACGATCTTGTAGACGGTTCCGCCGTAGTCGAGGAGATAGAGCTCCCCGGCCTGGTCCTCACCGAGGGAACTGATCGAAAACCCCGTCTGCAGGAGTTCGGTCCGCGTCCAGGTGGAACCGCTCGGCGTGAGAGCCCACAGCGGGCCGCAGAGATCAGCGAAGATGTAGCGGGCGGCCAGTCCGCGGACGCGGCCGCCGCGGTAAACGAATCCGCCGATCACGGAGCACCCCAGATCGTGGGAATACTCGTGAATCGGTAGCTCCAGACCGCGGGTCCGGCAGCCGGTCGGCGGCGAGAAGCAGTGCGCTCCCTCCATGATCCGCCACCCGTAGTTCTTCCCCTTGAGGACAATGTCGATTTCCTCCCAGGCGTCCTGACCGACGTCACCCAGGAAGAGCCGTCCATCGCAGCGGTCAAACGAGAAGCGCCAGGGATTGCGGAACCCGTAGGCCCAGATCTCGGGGCGCGCGCCCGCGGTGGCGATGAAGGGGTTGTCCGGGGGGACGACGTAGGGGGCACCGCCGTCCACGTCGATGCGCAGGACTTTGCCGAGCAGCGTGCTCAGCGTCTGTCCGTTGTTGAACGGATCTCCCCCCGAGCCGCCGTCGCCGAAGCCGATGTACAGCTTCCCGTCCGGGCCGAAGGCGTTCAGCCCGCCGTTGTGATTCTCGAACGGCTGGGCGACCTCCAGGATGCGGAACTCCGTGGGAGCGGCGAGGTTGGGGTTGGTGCTCGAGACGCGATACTCCGCCACGACGCTCTTCAGCCCGCCGCCCTCGTCCGTCGTGTAATTGACGAAGAAGCGGCCGTTGGCGGAGTACGCCGGATGGAACATCACGCTGAGCAGACCCATTTCCCCTCCGGAGACCACCCGGCTGGTGATGTCCAGGAAGGGGGTGGCCAGCAGCTGACCGTTCTGGACGATCCGGACCGTGCCCGCCTGCTCGACGATGAACAGCCGTCCCGTGTTGTCTCCGGCATGGGTGAGGTGCACCGGCTGGGTCAGCCCGCTCACCACCGCTTGTAGCGTGACCGGGGGGACCGATCCCGAAGGGGCCGGGCAGGTTTGGGCCTGAGCCGGATCACCGAGCGTAAGCGCGGACAGCAGGAGCCAGAGGAGCGACAGCACCAGGACACCGATCGCGACTCGCCGCGTCATCGTTCGCCTCCCGCACCCGAAGTCTTCCTCTTAGTTACCCCGGGGACGCGCTTCCCCACCACGGGCCCGCGGTTGAAGGGTTCTTTGCACGCATGGTATACTCGCCAGGACTGAGCGGTTTCCGCCGGAGTTGAGGGGGGAAGGCGCGGCCTTCCCCCTCTTTGCCGCCCGGCGGAGACGACAACGCACGCCGGCCCGATCACCCGGAGGGTGTCCGAAACGGATCCCCGGGCGAGATGAGGGCGGCGGAGGGCATCAAGAACCCGTCGAGGAGGAATGCCGTGCCGGTCGTGACCATGAAGCAGTTGCTGGAAGCGGGGGTGCACTTCGGCCATCAGACTCGCCGCTGGAACCCCAAGATGGCCCGCTTTATCTTCACTGAACGCAACGGCATTCACATCATTGACCTGCAGAAGTCGGTCCCCCTGATCGAAGAGGCCTACCGCTTCGTCCGCCAGACCGTAGCCGAGGGCGGCGAGATCCTCTTCGTCGGGACGAAGAAGCAGGCGCAGGACGCCATCCGGGAGGAATCGACCCGCGCCGGACAGCCGTACGTCAACCAGCGCTGGCTGGGTGGGATGCTCACCAACTTCCAGACCATCCGCAAGCGCATCGAGCGGCTGCGTGAGATCGAGGACATGCGCGCGCGGGGCACGATGGAGGTCCTCCCCAAGCGGGAGCAGTCGCGGATCGGTGAAGAGTCGGCCAAGCTGGAGAAGTTTCTCAGCGGGATCAAGGCGATGAACCGCCTGCCGGCGGCGATCTACGTGGTGGACACGCGCAAGGAGCACATCGCCGTGGCCGAAGCGCGCAAGCTCCTCATCCCCGTGGTGGCGATCGTGGACACCAACTGCGATCCCGGCGAGGTGGACCACCCCATCCCCGGCAACGATGACGCCATCCGCGCGGTGCGGCTGATCACCAACCGCGTCGCCAACGCCGCCCTCGAAGGCGGCGAGGAGCGCCGCAAGCTGGAGGTCACCGAGGAGGAGGGCGAGCCCGTGCCGGTGGCGGTGGGCGCGGAGGGCGGCGAACCCGAATCTCTCCAGGAAGCGATGGGAGAGCTCCTGCCGGCCGAGCCGGTCGCGGACGAGGGGTGAGCATGGCGACGACGATTCCCGCCAGCCAGGTGATGGAACTGCGCGCCCGCACCGGCGCCGGCGTGATGGACTGCCGGCGCGCGCTGGCGGAGGCGGGCGGCGACCTGGAACGCGCCGCCGCGCTGCTGCGCGCCTGGGGCGTAGCCCAGGCGGAGAAGAAGGCGAGCCGCGCCGCTCACGAGGGCCTGATCGAATCCTACATCCATGGCGGGGGCCGGCTGGGTGTTCTCGTGGAGGTCAACTGCGAAACTGATTTCGTCGCCCGCACGGACGACTTCCGCCGGCTCTCCCGCGAGCTTGCCATGCAGGTCGCGGCGAGGGAGCCCCGCTACGTCTCCCGGGACGAGGTCCCCGCGGGGGAGCGCGATGACCCCGCCGTCGCCGAGGCCATCCTGCTGGAGCAGCCCTACATTCGCGACGAACGCCGCACCATCGCCGACCTGGTCGCCGAGACGGTGGCCAAAGTCGGAGAGAACATCCAGGTCCGGCGGTTCGCCCGCTTCAAAGTCGGAGAGTAACCTCACAGGGCCTATGGCCGCAGCCCTCTCGCGCTACCGGCGGATCCTCCTCAAACTTAGCGGGGAGGCGCTGGCGGGGGACGGCGCTGCGTCCCTCGACGCGAAGATGCTGCGCCTGGTGGCCGAGGAGGTCGCCGGCGTGACGGCCCAGGACGTCCAGGTGGCGATCGTCGTCGGCGGCGGCAACTTCGTGCGCGGTGACGATCTCTCCCACCGCATCGGCATCCACGAGGTCACGGGGCATAACATGGGCATGCTGGCGACCGTGATCAACGCCCTCGCGCTGCAGGACGTCATGGAGGCGCACGAGCTCAGGACGCGCGTGCTCACGGCGGTGGAAATGCGCCAGGTCGCCGAGCCCTTCATCCGGCGTCGCGCCATCCGGCACCTGGAAAAGGGCCGGGTGGTCATCTTCGCCGGCGGCACCGGCAGCCCGTACTTCACCACCGACACGGCGGCGGCGCTGCGGGCGATCGAGGTGGAGGCGGACGCCCTGCTGATGGCCAAACGCGGCGTCGGCGGCGTCTACGACAAGGATCCGCGGCGGCATCCCGACGCGGTGATGTTTCGCCACCTCGACTACATGGATCTGCTCAACCGCGATCTCAAGGTCATGGACGCCACCGCGGTCGCCCTCTGCAAGGACAACAACATGGACATCATCGTCTTCGACGTGGGGGTCCCCGGCAACATCAAGCGGGCGGTGCTGGGGGAGGAGATCGGGACGCTCGTGGGGGTGCACCGGTGACGGGGCAGCGATGAGCGGAAAAGGCGGCGGCGGGGGACGCAGGGCGCCGGATTCGAGGGGCCACCACGGCCACGGCGGCCCGGTCGAGGGGATGTCGGCCGAGGTCATCACCGACGCGAAGACCCGCATGGGCAAGGCCCTGGAGGCCACGCGCCACGAGTTCGCCGCGGTGCGGACGGGCCGGGCCAACCCGGCCCTGCTGGAACAGATCCGCGTCGATTACTATGGGGTGCCGACGCCGGTGAACCAGCTGGCCACCGTCTCCGTCCCCGAGCCGCGGCTGCTGGTGATCCAGCCCTGGGACAAAAAGATGGTCAAAGACGTCGAGCGGGCCATCCTGAAGAGCGAGTTGGGCCTGATGCCGTCCAGCGACGGAGTGGTCATCCGCCTGCCCATTCCCTCCCTGACGGAGGAGCGGCGCCGCGATCTGGTCAAAGTGGTGCGCAAACACGCCGAGGAAGGCCGCATCGCGGTGCGCAACGTCCGCCGGGAAGCCAAAGAGATGATCGAGGATCTGGAAAGGGACGGGGAGGTCTCAGAAGACGCCTCCCTCCGCGCGGTGGAGGAACTGCAGCGGCTGACCGACGAGTTCATCGCCGGCGTCGACCGCGCCCTGGAGGGCAAGGAGAAGGAGATCCTGGAACTGTGATCCCCGACGTGCTCGCGCTCCCGCTGGAGGAGGCGCGCCGGCTCCTGGAGGGCGCGGGCGTGACTGTGCGTCCGTCCGAGACGCGCCCGCCGCGGGGAGGGGAGGGGCGGGGCGCACTGCGGGTCGTCCGCCAGCGGCACGAAGGCGAGGCCGTGCTCCTCACCGTCACCGCCGAGCGCTACGAGCGCCCGGCCGTGAACACGCCGCCGTCCTCTGCCGGTCCGCCGGCGACGGCGTGATGAAGGCCTCTCGTCCCGCGGAGCCTGAGCCGCTGATGGGCCTCGACCCCACCCGGATGCCCCGCCACGTGGCCATCATCATGGATGGCAACGGACGCTGGGCTGCTCAGCGCGGCCTGCCTCGGGCCGAGGGGCACCGGGCCGGGCGGGAGGCGGTGCGGCGCACGCTGGAGGCGTGCCGCGACTTTTCTCTTGAATACCTGACGCTGTACGCCTTCTCCACCGAAAACTGGCGGCGGCCGGCCGAAGAAGTGGACGACCTGTTGTCGCTCCTGCGCGAATCGGTGGCGGCGGAGGCGGACGAACTGGACCGCCACGGCATCCGGCTGCACGTCTCGGGGGACCTGGAGCAGCTGCCTGACGCCGTCGCCGACGATCTCCGTCGTGTGATGGCGCGCACCGCGGGGAATGCGCGCCTGGTGCTAAACTGCGCGCTCAATTACGGGGGGCGCGCCGAGGTGCTGCAGGCGGTGCGGCGCCTGGCCGCTGACGCCGCGGCGGGCCGGGTCTCGCCCGAGGCGATCGACGAGGCCGCGTTTGCCCGCTACCTGTACACGGACGGCCTCCCCGATCCCGACCTGCTCATCCGCACCGGGGGCGAACAGCGGATCAGCAACTTTCTCCTCTGGCAGATCGCCTACACGGAACTCTACTTTTCGGAGGCCTACTGGCCCGATTTCGACGCGACGCACCTGGGCGCGGCCATCGAAGCCTTCCAACAGCGGCGCCGCCGTTTCGGAGGCGTCGATGTCGGCTGAGGCGGGCGCGGCGGCCGATCTGCGCGCCCGCTCCGAGTTCGCCCGGCGGGCCGCCACCATCGCCGTCGGGCTGCCGATCTTTCTCATCCTGCTGCGGGCGGGCGGGCTGCCCTGGACGGTGCTGCTGGGCGCCCTCGCGCTTGGTGGGGCGTGGGAGTGGGTGCACCTGAGCCGTGCGGCGGGCTACCTCCCCGCGCCCGCGGTCGTGCTGGGCGGGACGGCCGTGATCTTTGCCGCGTTGGCGCGCCGGCCGGATCTGGCCGGCCCCGCCGTCATCGCCGTCGCCGCGGCGGCCTTGCTGGTCCAGCTCTTGCCGTCCTACCGCCGTCTTGCCCTGGCCAATGCGGGCGCCACCGTCCTGGGGGCTTTGTATGCCTCCCTCTTTGTCTCACTCGATCTGTTGCGCGCCTCCGCCACGGGGTACGCGTACACGCTGCTGGTGGTGGCCGCCGTGTGGGTGTCCGATTCCGCGGCCATGCTCAGCGGCCGGGCCTTCGGCCGCCACAAACTGGCGCCGGCGATCAGTCCGGGGAAGACCTGGGAAGGCGCCGTCGGCGGGCTCTTGGGGGCGATCCTCGGCGGACTGCTCATCGGATGGCCGCTGGGGTTGCCGCTCGGGGTGGTCCTGATCGCCGCCATGGTGGTGGCCGTCTCCGGACTGGGGGGCGACCTAGCCGAGTCGGCGCTGAAACGCTCCGCGGGCCTCAAGGACACCGGTACGCTGCTGCCCGGACACGGCGGCATCCTGGACCGCTTCGACGCCATGCTCTTCGCCGCCCCGGCCGTGTACGCCCTACTCCGCTGGGTGATTCCGTGAGACGGGTGGTCCTGTTGGGGTCGACCGGGTCGATCGGGCGGCAGACCTTGGACGTGGCCGCGCATCTCGGCGATGTGCAGATCGCCGGTCTCGCCACCCAGGGCAACGTCGAGCTGCTGGCGGCGCAGGCCGAGCAGGTCCGCCCTGAGGCCGTCGCCGTCGGCGAGCCGGAAGCAGCCGCGCGACTGCGCGCGGCGCTGCCGAAGAGCATCACCGTGCTCGAGGGGCCGAGCGGTCTGGCTGACCTCGCCGCGCTGCCGGGAGCCGATCTCGTCCTGGTGGCGGTCGTGGGCGTCGCCGGCCTCGCCCCCACGCTGGCGGCGCTGCGGGCGGGCAAGGACGTCGCCCTCGCCACGAAAGAGGCGCTGGTGGCGGCCGGCGCCCTGGTGACCGCCGAGGCACGGCGTCAGAGCGCCGCCATCCTGCCGGTGGACAGCGAGCACAGCGCGATCTTCCAATGTCTGCGGGACATCCCGCGGGACGAACTCCGCCGCGTCCTCCTCACGGCGTCGGGCGGACCGTTCCGCGACCGGCCCCTGGAGGCGATCTATGGGGCCACCCCGGAAGAAGCGCTGTCTCATCCCACCTGGAAGATGGGCAAGAAGATTACCGTCGATTCGGCGACGCTAATGAACAAGGGGTTCGAGGTGATCGAGGCGCGGTGGCTCTTCGACCTCCCCCCCGAACGGATCGAGGTGGTGATCCACCCGCAGAGCCTGGTGCACGGGATGGTGGAACTCATCGATGGGTCGATCCTGGCGCAGGTGGCGCCGCCGGATATGCGGCTGCCCATCCAGTACGCGCTGACCTATCCGCAGCGCCGGCCCTCTATGATGAGTCCGCTGCGCTGGGACAGGGCGGGGGGGGTGACGATGACCTTTGCGCGTCCCGACCGGGATCGGTTCCCGGCCCTGGGGCTGGCCTATGAGGCGCTGGCGGTGGGAGGGACGATGCCGGCGGCGCTGAACGCGGCGAACGAGGTGGCGGTGCGGCTGTTCCTGGAGCGGCGCATTCCCTTCGGCGAGATTCCGGCGCTGCTCCGCCGGACGATGGAGGCCCACCGGCCGGGGTCTGCGACGGACCTCGACGAGATTCTGGCCGCCGACGGCTGGGCACGGGAGGCCGTGACCCGCTTCGGCGTGGAGGTGCGTGGATGAGTGAGTTACTGCCCCTGCTCTCGAGCGGGGGCTGGCTGGTGGCGACGATCGTCGCGTTCGGCGCGATGATCTTCTTCCATGAGTTGGGACACTTTCTCGTAGCCAAGCGCGCTGGGGTCACCGTGCACGCCTTCGCCCTGGGGTTCGGTCCCAGGCTCTTCGCCTTTCGGCGGGCCGAAACCACCTATGCGCTCAACCTGATTCCCTTCGGCGGCTATGTGAAGATGGCCGGGGAGGATTTCGACGACGCTGCTCCGGAAGAAGGCTCCTTCCGCGCCCAGCCGGTACGCCGGCGCATGGCCATCGTCGCCGCCGGGCCGGTGATGAACCTCCTGCTCGCCGCGGCGATCCTCAGCGTCGTCGCGGTGGCCTTTGGGGTGCCCGTGGGGATCACGAACCGTGTGGGAACGCTCGTCACCACCTGCGGACAACCCACCGTCCCCGGACCCCCCGGGAGCGAGGCCGGCCCCTGCCCGGCGCAGCGCGCGGGGTTGCAGCCCGGGGATGCCATCGTCGCCATCAACGGCCAGCCCATGGCGACGGGGGAAGCGGTCGTCGAGACGATCCACAAGAATCCCGGCCGCCCGCTGGTCCTGACCGTGGAGCGGGGCGAGCAGCGCCTGGACATCAAGGTGACCCCCAACCTGGAGCCGGCCCGGAAGATCGGCCTGATTGGATTCGCTCCCGAGGTGATCCGGCAGCGGTTCAATCCGCTCGCGGGCGTGCTCATGGGGATCCAGCGCACGGGAGAGATCATCGCCGCGGTGGTGACCGCGGTGGCCAGCCTGATCCGCGAGGGATCGCTGCTGGCCAACCTGGGCGGACCCGTGGCGGCGGGGCGTGCGCTCGTCGAGGCGGGGCGGAGCGGCCTGGAGACCTTCCTCAACGTGGCCGCCTCGCTCAGCGTCATCATCGGCATCTTCAACTTGATTCCCTTCCCTGCCCTGGACGGGGGGCGCCTGGCCTTCCTGGCCCTGGAGGGGCTGCGGCGGCGGCCGCTCGATCCGCGCCGGGAAGGCTACGTCCACCTCGTGGGCTTTTTGCTCCTCATCCTGCTGCTGGTATTCTTGACGGGACAGGACATTCAGCGGTGACGCGATGATGCCCGAGACCACCACGACGCCGGTTGCCTCTGCCGCCCCCATCCTGCGGCCGCGGACGCAGACCCGGCGCGTGCGCGTCGGCAAGGTGGAGATCGGCGGCGGGGCGCCCGTCTCGGTGCAGTCGATGACGATCACCGACACGCGCGACGTGGACGCCACCCTGGCGCAGATCTACCAGCTCGCGGCCGAAGGCTGCGAGATCGCGCGCGTGGCGGTCCCCGATCCGGAGGCGGCGGCCGCGCTGCGCGAGATCTGCCCGCGCAGCCCCCTCCCCGTGGTGGCCGACATCCATTTCGATCACCGGTTGGCGCTGGCGGCCCTGGAAGCGGGGATCGGCAAGCTGCGCCTCAACCCCGGCAACATCGGCAGCCGGGAGCGCACGCGCATCGTCGCCCGCGCGGCCCGGGAGCGCGGGGTGCCGATTCGCATCGGCGCCAACATCGGCTCGCTGAGCAAGGCGATGCTGCGCCGCTTCGGCGGTCCCACCGCCGAGGCGCTGGTGGAGAGCGCGCTGGAGGACGTGCGCGTGCTGGAAGACCTGGACTTCCACGACATCATCGTGTCGGTGAAGTGCTCCGAGGTCCCGATGGCGTTTGAGGCGTACACCATGATCAGCGGGCAGATCCCCTATCCGCTGCACGTCGGCATCACCGAGTCGGGGACCCTGGGCCCCGGATCGATCCGCTCTGCCACCGGCATCGGCGCCATCCTGGCCCTGGGGATCGGGGACACCATCCGAGTCTCCTTGGCCGCCGACCCTGTCGAAGAGGTGCGCGTGGGGTTTCAGATCCTGGCCAGCCTGGGGTTGCGCACCCGCGGCGTGCAGCTGGTGGCCTGCCCCTCGTGCGGGCGGGCGGAAGTGGACATTATCGCCATCGCCCAGGAGGTGGAGCGGCGCCTGGCGGCGGTGCGCTCTCCGGTGAAGGTGGCGGTGATGGGCTGCGCCGTCAACGGTCCCGGCGAGGCCCGCATGGCCGACCTGGGCATCGCCTGCGGCCGGGGGATGGGACTGCTTTTCCGCGAAGGCAAGATCGTGGCCAGCCTGCCGGAAGACCGCCTGGTCGACGCGCTGATGGAGCACGTGGAGATCGTCGCCCGGGAGAAGTACCCGGCCCCTTCATGACCGACCCCCTGGCCGCCGCCGCCCCCTGGTGGGAGCTCATCCTGCGCATGCTGCTGGCCCTCGCCCTGGGCGGGGTGATCGGCCTCGAGCGGGAGACGGTGGAGAAGCCGGCCGGCTTCCGCACCCACATCTTGGTGACCCTGGGCGCGACGCTCTTCACCCTCGTCTCGCGGGAGGGGTTCTTCGGCTCCGGTGCCGACCCGGCGCGCATCGCCAGTAACATCGTCGTCGGCATCGGCTTCCTGGGCGCGGGGACGATCTGGCGCAGCGGGGTGACGGTGCAGGGGTTGACCACCGCGGCCAGCCTCTGGATCGCCGCGGCCATCGGCACCGCCGTCGGGGCCGGGTTCTATCTGGGGGGCGTCGCCGCCACGCTGATGGTCATGGCGGTCCTCATCCCCTTCAAGTCGCTGGAGCGCCGGCTGCCCCGCCGCGGCGTCGCCACCGTGGAGATCTCGCTGCCCGACCGTCCCGGCCAGCTGGGCAAGATCGGGATGGTGCTGGGCACCTACAACGTGAACATCGAGCACGTCGAACTGTCGGAGAAGACGGACGATCGCGTGACCATGGCGCTGGCGCTGCGGCTGCCCGCACGGGTGACGCGCGACGAGGTGCTGCTCGCGCTGGGAGATCTGGACGGGGTCGAGCGGGTGCGGTGGAAAGAATCGTGACCGCGCGCCCGAGAGACGACCAGGAAAGAGTCGTGAGGTGATCGAGGTGCGGCACACCAGTGTGGAGTTCCTCGCGCAGAAGCCGGTGGGCGAGCGCGAGGTGGAGATCGTCGAGCGCAAGGGCCTGGGTCACCCCGACTCCATCTGCGACGCCATCATGGAGCGCGTCAGCATCGCGCTCTCCCGCGAGTACCTGCAGCGCTTCGGGACGATCCTGCACCACAACATCGACAAGGCCTTCCTGGTCGCCGGCGGGGCCGATCCCGCCTTCGGCGGCGGGCGCGTCACCGAGCCGATGCGGTTGATCTTCGGCGACCGCGCCACGGCCTTCGTGAACGGCGAGCACGTGCCGGTGGCGGAGATCGCCGTTTCGACGGCCAAGGGCTGGCTGACCGAGAACCTGCGCTTTGTTGATCCCGCCGAGCACGTCACCTACGACGTGCAGATCAAACCGGGGTCGCCGGAATTGATGGACATCTTCAGCCGGGAGGCGCGCGGGGCCAACGATACCTCCGCGGCCGTCGGCTACGCCCCCCTCACCCAGACCGAGGAGATCGTGCGGCGCACAGAGCAACTGATGAACTCCCGAACCTTCAAGGAAGAGTTCCCCGAAGCCGGGGAGGATATCAAGATCATGGGGCTTCGCCAGGGGCAGGAACTGCACCTCACCGCGGCGGTGGCCTTCGTCGACCGTTTCGTCGAAAGCGAAGGCGCCTACTTCACGCGCAAGCAGGAGCTGCACCACGCGGTCCATGACTTCATCCTTAAGCAGACGACCTTTGACAAGGTGTCCCTGGACATCAACACGCTGGACGCGCTGGGCCGGGGGATGGGCGGCGTCTACCTCACCGTGACCGGGACGTCGGCCGAATCGGGGGACAGCGGGCAGATCGGCCGCGGCAACAAGGTCAACGGTGTCATCTCGCTCAACCGGCCGATGGGCACGGAAGCGGCGGCGGGCAAGAACCCCGTCTCCCACGTCGGCAAGATCTACACCATCATGACTCACCAGGTGGCGGCGCGGATCTACGAAGAGGTCGGCGGCGTGCGCGAAGTCTACGTCTGGATGCTCAGCCAGATCGGCGCCCCGATCGATCAGCCCAAGATCGCCGCGGCTCAGATCATTCCCGCGCGCGGCGCCCGCAAAGCGACGGTGCGCCGGCAGGCGCTGGAGATTCTCGAGCGCGAACTGGCGAACATCAATCTCCTCACCCGTGACCTGGCGGAGGGTCGGTACCCCGTCGTCTAGCCCGGGCGCCGGGTCCATGCCCGCTGTCACTCCGTCCCGGAGGATGGCACGGCCGGTCTGGCGTGGACGCGCGATCGCTGCCATCGTGGGCGCGCTGCTGTTCGCCACGGCTTGCCAGGTGGCCCGGACACCGGCGCCGGTGGGCGTGGGCCTGCTCAAAGTCGGCGCACCGCTCAGGCTCACCGAGCGGCCAGCGCTGAGCCCGGTGGCCTGGGCGCCGGACGGGGAGGCGCTGGCCTTCACCGACGGTGGCGGAGTGTGGATCGCCCCGCTCGACCGCACCCGCGGGCGAGAGCGCAAGGTCACCGCGGCCCGGCACGCCACCGCGGTCGACTGGTCGGCCGGCACCGGGCTGCTCGCCTACATTGATCAAGGAACGGTTGTCGTGGTGCGGCCGGACGGCACCCGGAAGCGGCGTATCCCGCTGATCGGCGCGGGGGGCGCACCGGCGTTCGCGACCCATCTGGCCTGGGCGCCGCGGGGAGACCGGCTGGCCGTGGCCGTCCGCGACGCGGCGGATGGGGCCCTCGGGCGGGGCGGCCGCGTCTGGTTACTGGGCGCGGACGGGGGTTCTCGCCGTCAGGTGTTCGCCGCCCCGGCCGGACAGATGGTGGGGGCGCTGGGCTGGTATCCGGATAGTCTCTTCCTCTTTATTGGCATCGGGCCGGACGGCTCGGTCACCCGGCTCCTCCGCTGGCGGATCACCTACCTCGACCGGCGCAACGTCGTCGCGGGCTTCCCCGCCGTCTTGGCCCCGACGCTCTCGCCGAACGGGGAATGGATCGCCTTCGCGACGCCTGAGGCGGGAGGCGGCTACCAGGTGTGGGTGGTCGCGGCGGCCGGACGGTCCGCCCCCCGCCGCATCGGCGGCGGGGGGCGGATCGGTGGGGTCACCTGGGCGCCCGCTTCCGACAAAGTCGCCTTTACCCGTGTGCTGGATGAAGCCCGCGGGGAGATCTGGATCGCCGACGCGGACGGGAGGGGCCGGCGCCGGGTCGCACAGTTCGTCGCCGAGTTTCCCGATCCCGCCCTCCCGCTGGTGGCGCGCTGGTCGCCGGACGCCGCCACGCTCGCCTACGGCAGCAACAGCGGGAGCTATACGGGCCACGTCTGGGTGGTGCCCCTGGAACGGCAGTAGCGCGTCTGAAATTGACAGGCGGACGGGCACCCAGATAATAGAGAGTACGCGCCGCGAAAGATGGTACGGAGCGATCGACATGCCGGTCTATGAATACCAGTGCGTGGAGAACGGGCACCGCTTCGACCTCCAACAGGCGGTCGGGGCGGAGGCTCCGCCCTGCCCGGTTTGTGGAAGTGCGACGCGGAAGGTCTACACCTCGGTGGGCTTGATCTTCAAGGGATCGGGGTTCCACGTGAACGACTACCCGCGCCACGGGGCGAGTGAGGGAAAGCCTGAGGGCAAGGCCGACGGAAAGCCTGAGGGCAAGGCCGACGGAAAATCTGAAGGCAAGGCCGACGACAAGCCTGCCGCCGCCACGTCAGACGGCGGCAGCACCACCGGCGCGGCGTCCAAAACGGGGGACGACGGAGCGGGAGCCGGTACCTCGAACAAAGCCTCGAAGAAAGCCTCAGACGCATAACGCTGTGGCGATGCAGGGGAGGCGTGGCCTCGGCGCCATGCCTCTCGCGGCGGCTGTGGCTCTCCTCTTGCTCATTCGGGCCGGCGGGCAGGGGGGGCCGGGCGTCACTGCCGCCCGCGCGGGAGGAACCGGGCCCACGGTGAGCGCCGAGATTCGTCTCGGATATGCCGGATACGTCACCCCCAACGCTTGGATGCCGGTGACTGCGGTGCTCCGCGCCGATCGTGACCTGCGCGGCATCCTCGAGGTCGCCGCGCCGCATCCCCGCTCATCCTCAGCGGCGCGGGTGCAGGTGGAGGTGCATCTCTCCGCCGCGACGCTGCGCACCGTCACGGTTCCGGTGGTGGTCTACGATCTCCGGGCGCCCCTCACCATCAGGCTACTGGAGGGCGGCCGCGCCGTTGGGGAATGGCGGGTGGCGATCTCCCCCTCCCGGATCGTGGACCGGCTCATCCTGGCCCTCTCCGATCGCCCCGTCGGGATGGACCGGCTGCTCGCGCCGGAGAATCGGATGGGCGTGGCGTACGTCGGGCCCGACGCTTTGCCGGCGCGCTGGCAGCTGTACGAGGGCGTGCGCGCCCTGGTCATCCGCGATCTGGAGGAGCGCCGGGTGACTCCCACGCAGCGCGAGGCGCTCTCGGGATGGATTGCCGCGGGAGGGCACCTCGTTCTGACGGAATCCTCCGCAGGGGCGCTGCGCTCGGCGGCGATCCTGCGTCCCTTGCTTCAAGGCGCGGCGCGGGTTCCGGCGATCGCCACTGCGCCGGAACGGCACCATCTCTGGGGACGTGGGGTGGTCACGGTCGTGCCGGTCGATCCCTTCGTCCCCAACCTCTCTCCCGAGGGCACCGCGGTGTGGCAGCGCGTCCTGGCGCGCGGCGAGGCGGCGGCGCTGATGGAGCGCAGCCTGCTGGATGCCCTCCCCCAAAGCGGCGGGACCAGCGCTCCGGTCCAGCTGCTCATCGTGCTGCTGCTGGGCGGATATCTGGTCGCGCTGCGACCGATCACCAGGTGGCTGGGGCGGGGCGTCTCGGGCGCCGTGCTCGCCGTGATGCTCCTCGCGGGGGTCGCGGGGGCGGCCGCCCTCCTCGCCGGGGTGGCGCGGACCCAGGTGATGACGTTGGTCCAGGGCGCGGTGGCAGAGACCCTCACGCCGGGGGATGTGGCCCGTCTCGACGCGCTGGGCCGGATCGTCCTGCCGCGCGGGGGGACGTTCGCGCTGCGCGCGGACGGGGAGACACTGGTGCGGCCGCTGGCCGAGAGCGACACGACGCTGCGCCTGAGCGGAGTGGTGGCGTTGGAAGGGCGGGCGGCGGCGACCGTTCCCGTTGCGGCCTCCGCGCTGATCGCGCTTCCCGTGCGGGGATCGGCCCGCGAGGATGGTGCGGGCGTCACCGTGACGATCCGCAATCGCACCGGGGCCACGCTCGGCGGTGCCGTGGTGCTACACCGCCGCCGCATTCAGTCGATCGGCCTCGTCGGCGCTGAGGTCAGCGCGGTCCTCGCTGATGCAGAATGGCGTCCGCTTCCGTTCCTGGACGCGGCGCGGGGCCCCCGGGCGCGTCTGCTGGCCTGGACGCTGGGGCGTCTGGCCGACGGTGCTATAGTTGACCCCACCACCGGCGCCGCCACGTTCCTCGTGGCGTGGCTGGACGACGCGGCGGGCCTCCGTTGGAACGAGCAGCGCCCCTCGCTCCTGGTTGTGGTGCCTCTGGCCGGCATGGCCGAATCCCCGTGAGCCTTCGCGCAAATCCCGTGACGCGGGGCGATCTGCGCGCCCGCCTGGCGTCTCCCAAGGTGCTCTGGGTCCTGCGGCTCCATGTGGCGGTGCTGGGATTCCTGGCCGTCTTCTCCCTGCCTCCGGAAGGCGGGCGGCTGCCCGCGCTGGCCGAGACGGAGCTGGCGCAGCTCTTTCTCATCTTCCAGATCGGATGGATCGCTTATCTCACCTCGGCGCTGGCGGTGGGGGAAATCGGCGTCGAAGGCGAGAAGGGAATCCTTGATCTCGCCGTGACCTCCTTCCCCTCGCGCACCATCGCCTCCGGCAAGCTGTGGACCGCCCTCCTGTCGTCGGCCGGCCTGGCCGTCCTCTCCCTGCCGGTGCTCCTCTTGGTGCTCCCCGATGGGGCGGCTGCGCCCGGAGCGCTGCGCGCGCTGGCGGTGATGGTGCCGCTGGCCGCGCCGCTGGCCCTGCTGGGCGCCTGGCTCCCGGCGGCGGTTCCTTCCGACCTGCTGCGCACGATCCTGCATTGGTCCATGTTCCTGGTGCTTTTTGCCGCAACGCGCTGGCTGCCCGAGCCGCTGATCCTGGTGAATCCATTCCGCGTGGTCGCGGCGGCGTATACCGCCGTTCCCACCGCCTGGCCGCTCGCCCTGGCGCCGTACCTGCTCACCGGCGCGCTGGGCTGGCTGCTGATTGACCGCACCGTGAGGACGTGGCGGCGGGAGGCCCGTCCATGACAGCGTTGCCGCCCGACGTCCTGATCCTGCTGAGGCGGGTGGGGCGCGTCCAGGCATGGACGCAGGCGCTGCGCTGGGGAACCGTCGCCACGATCGCCGCGGCGGGCGCGGTGCTGGTCTGGACGGTCGCCGGGACCATCCTCTCGGTGGCCATCGCGCCCCTGCCGATCCTCGCCGCCGGAGTGGGGACCGCGCTCGCCCTCACCCTCCTGCGCGGAGTGCTGCCTTCCCGCCGGCTGGAGGTCCTGGCCCGGCTCACCGACGCGCGTCTGGCGACGCGAGAACGGATGAGCACGGCGGTGGATCTCGTGGCGGGGCGGATTCCGGCCACGGCGCTCGCCGGGCGGGTGATGACGGACGCGGCGCACGCCGCGCGCACGGCCGCGGGTGACCTGCTCCGTCCGCGTGCGCCGGCCGCGGCGCGGTGGGCGGCGGCGCTGCTCCTCGCCGCCGCGCTGGCGGGGTGGATCATCCCCGGCGTGACCCTGCCATCGACGCCGGCCAGGCAGACCGCGGAGCGGATCAAGCAGGAAGGCCGCCGCCTTGAGCAGGCCGGCCGGCGGTTGGAGGAGCAGGCCCGCAC
>JBOGSD010000016.1:0-2824 GCA_050695215.1 bacterium | reverse complement strand
TTTTTTTCTCGTGCGAACGGGGCGAGGGGAAGGGCTCGTGGACATCACGCCAGCGCAGTACGAGCGGATCCTGACCGACGTCGCCCGGGCGCAAGGGGTTGGCTCGGATGACGGCAGCGCCGATGATCCATGGGGCGCGGCGGTGGGGCGGGCAGGGGAGATGCTGATCCGGGCCAAGTGCGCCCCCTTCTTTCGGCGCATCCTCTACGAGCTCGACCCGGCCTCGCCGCTCTTGAAGAATTTCTCCGAGGGAAGCTGTCCGGCAGGGCGGCATTACTGCCGCATCATGCCGGACGGTGACGTCACTGCGTGTCCCTATATGCCCGTGGTCGCCGGCAACCTGCGACGGATTCCGTTCGGCACCCTCTGGCGGGACGCACTCCTGTTCACCGACCTGCGCGGTGGGCGCCTGGGAGGCCGGTGCGGCGCCTGCGAGTTCGCGAAGGTGTGCGGGGGGTGCCGCTGCCGCGCCTATGCCACGTACGGCGACTACCTGGCGGAGGATCCGGCCTGCGTCTATCAGCCCGGAACCTACGGGGGTCGTGTGATCGAGCTTGCGGCGGATCAGACCTTCGGGATTGCCGCGGAGCCAACACTCACCTGGACCACAGAGGCTGAGGCGCGACTCAAGCGGGTCCCCGGTTTTGCCCGGGGAATGGTCATCCGGGTCGTGGAACGCGAGGCCCGTGCGCGCGAGCTCGGCGTCGTGACCGCGGAGCTGATGCAGGAGGTGCGGCAGCGCACGGTGGGCCGCTTCCCCTGGTTCGCTGGCCGATGAGGCAGGAGCATGACGTCGCGGGAGTTGAAGTTCCGCCACGCAGCCTGGGCCTACGCGATCTACGGCGCGTGTTACCTCGGAGGGGCAGTCTACCTCGCCGCCATGGGCGTCGCCCCTCGTGCCCTGACGTCCCGGGACTGGATCTGGTTTGCCCTGGGCGCCATTATCCTGATCCTTTTTCCGTGGCTGCTCTGGCGGGGGTACACGTGGTTCGCGCGTCTGCTGGTTTTCCTCATGGCCTACCGCGCCTTCGAGGTGTTAAAGATTGCCCTCGCCCCTGGCGTCAAGGACGTGGCCTTGCCCGGGGGCGGGTCGATTCCCATGACCTATGGCGCGTTGGCGTTCTTCCTGCTGACGGTCGGCGCCGCGGCCGTCGTAGCGCGGGCCGCCTGGGACCTGTGAGGTCCCGACAGATGGTTCTCAGGGTGGGATAACGATGAAGACATACTGGGACATCGTGGGGGATGGTGGCTCGAACGTCGCCGCGCAAGTCGAGGCGCAAACGGCGCGCCTGCGCGGCCGGATGGCGCATGTCCGGCGAAAGGTCGCGGTGGTGAGTGGCAAGGGTGGTGTCGGCAAGAGCACCCTGACGGCGAATCTGGCGGTGGCGCTCGCCATGGATGGCCTGCGTATCGGGGTGCTGGACGCGGACGTGAACGGCCCCTCCATGGCGAAGCTCTTGGGCGTCCGTGGCCGCCCGCTGCGGGCGGGGCCGGATGGGATCCTGCCCCCCGAGGGACCGATGGGGATCAAGGTGGTGTCCATGGACTTGCTTCTGCCGAGCGACGAGACGCCGGTTGCCTGGCACGGGCCGGCTCAGCAAGAGAGCTTCATCTGGCGAGGGATGATAGAGGTGAATGCCCTGCGAGAGTTTCTGGCCGACACCGCATGGGGGGAACTCGACCTCTTACTGGCAGACCTCCCACCGGGAGCAGACCGGATCAGTCACCTGACCGGCCTGCTTCCTGATCTCACCGGCTGCCTCGTCGTCACTGTGCCATCCGAGGTCTCGCACCTCATTGTCAAGAAGGCGGTGAGTGCCGTGCGCGACGCCCGGTGGGCGCCGACCCTGGGGCTGGTCGAGAACATGGGGCGATTCACCTGCAAGCACTGCGGCGCTCCCGAGGCGATGTTCCCGGGGGGCGACACGCGCGCGATGGCGACCGCCATGGGGATCCCATTTCTCGGCAGCATCGACTTCGATCCCCGGCTCGCCGCCGCGTCGGATCGTGGCGTCCCCTTGGTGCTGAGCCATCCCGATACGCCGGCCGCCGAGGCGCTCGTCCGGATCGCACGGACGATTCACGGCTGGGTGGAGGCCGTATGAAACTCCTCTGTGTCTCGTGTGACACGCAGATGAAGCTCGAGGAGACCACGGGGCCAGTGGAAGGGTCTCTCAGCGTGAGCTTCGCCTGTCCGAGCTGCGCCCACCGGATCGCCCTCCTCACCAACCCGGGGGAGACCCAGCTCGTCCGGGCCCTGGATGTGAAGATCGGCGGCCGCAGCAGTCCAGCGGAGCCCTGGGAGTTCGTCAGGACCATGCTGGCGGCCAGGGGCGAGGATGTGGGGGCACGCGAAGAGGGCTCTACCGCCTCGGCTGAGCCTTCGTCCCGAGACTTCGGCGAGACTTCGGCGAGCTCAGTCGAGTCGCTCAGTCGAGACGCTCAGGCCGAGGGGCTCGGCGCAGGTCCCCGGTGCCCCTTCTCGGCCGTGGCCAATCGCGCGGCCGAAGCGGCCTCCCTGACGTGGGACCCCTCGGCGGAGAAGCGCCTTGAGCGCGTTCCCGACTTCATTCGGCCGATGGCCCGCCAGGGCATCGAACGCTTTGCCGCCGAGCGCGGATTCACGCGGATCACCGAAGAGGTCATCGACGAGGTGCGCGGCACCCTCGGCTTCTGATCCCGCGCCTGGGGGGGCCATAGCCGAGGCGGCACTCGTGCAGCTCGACGTGATAAAGAGCCCGAGCGGCCCAATGAGAAATTTCCAGACGCGCGCCACCTTGCTCCTTGCGGGAATCCTCCTTGTGGTCGCGGGGCCGGCCTGGGC
>JBOGSD010000015.1:0-32887 GCA_050695215.1 bacterium | reverse complement strand
CCGGCGACCTGGGACGCATCCTGCGCTACTTCGCGGAGACCGATTTGGCCGCCCTCAACCCGGTGATGGCGGCCTGCAAGGCGCTGTGTGATCCCGCCCACGGCGTCGCCGGCAGCACGCTGGTCACCACCATGGCGCGCAACGGCACGGACTTTGGCATCCGCGTCAGCGGCCTGGGGGACCGCTGGTTCACCGCGGCGGCGGAGGTGCCGGAGGGGCTTTTCTTCCCCGGCTTCACCCAGGGCGACGCCAATCCGGACATCGGGGATTCGACCATTACCGAGACCGCCGGGATCGGAGCCTTCGCCATGGCCGCCGCCCCCGCGATCGTCCAGTTCGTCGGCGGGACGCCGCAGATGGCCCTCGAGTCCACCCAGGAGATGTACGAGATCACGGTGGCCGAGAACCCGGCCTGGTCCATCCCGGCTCTCGGCTTCCGCGGGACGCCCACCGGTATCGACGTCCGCAAGGTGGTGCGCACCGGCATCACCCCGCGGGTGAACACCGGCATCGCCCACCGCCGGGCGGGCATCGGCCAGGTTGGCGCCGGGCTGGTGCGAGCGCCGCTGGCCTGTTTTGAGGCCGCCCTGGAGGCGGCAGCGGAAGCGCTCGTGTGAGGCACACCTTCGGGAGGTGACGGGGGAACGATGAAGGCCGCCGATCTCAGCCGGATGCAGGTGCTGGACCTCTCCCAGAACTTCAGCGCGGACTCGCCGCCCTTCGCGTATTACGAGGGGCCCACGATCAAGTGGGTGAAGAAGCTGGCCTTCGAGGGCGTCAACGCCCAGCTGATCTCGTCGACGAACCACATCGCCACCCACCTGGACAGCCCGCTGCACTTCCACGACCCGGGGCCGGACGTCTCCGGCATCCCGATCGCCCAACTCGTCGGCCCGGCCTGCATCGTCGACCTACAGCAGTTCGGCATCGGCGACTACGACATCTACGGACCCGAACACTTTGAGGAGTGGGAACGCAAGCACCGCATCACGATCGATCGGGGCGATATCCTGGTCATCCACACCGGCTATCATGCCTACTACAACGAGGATTGGTCGCCGGCCACGCGGGAGCGCCACCAGGACGCCGGCCCCAATCTTCCCCGCTCCTTCCTCCGCCACCCCGGCCCGCGCGCGGAGTTCTGTACCTGGGTTCTCGACCGGGGCATCCGCTGGCTGGCTGTGGACGCCATCTCCACGGATCATCCCTTTAATACGAACGTGCGGCGGGCCCGCCCCGACCTGGTCCCCGACGTGGAGAAGAAGATCGGGATGCCGCTGGAAGAAGCCTTCCCTTGGCCGCGCGATTACCAGGCGACGCACACGATGCTCTTTCCCAAGGGCATTTACCACGTGGAGAACGTGGGGGGCGAGATCGACAAGGTGCTGGATCAGAAGATTTGGATCGGCTGCTTCCCCTTCCGGTTCAAAGGTGGCGAAGCGGCCTTCGCGCGTTTCGTCGCCTTTGTAGAAGGGTAGACGTTTTGAACTACTGACCCCAGAGTGGGAGCAGCACGAGCGTCTGGTCAGCGCGCCAATAGTACCGGCAGGGTGAGCGCAATGACCGCCACAATCGCCCACAGCGCGGGCGCCGACGTCAGGACGCGTTCTCGCCGCAGGGCCACCCGCGCCGCTTCGGCTGTCGAGCGGGGAATCCACCAGGGATTGTGTCGCGCCTCGAGCAGGTGGAACGTCACACCGAGCGCGGCGCCGAAGGCGAGGTGTCCGATCAGATACGGGAAGAGTTCGGCGGCCGCCTCCACCCTCCACCGCGGCGCCGACCCCAGGAAGAGTGGCGTCAGCGTCAGGGGCCCTAGCACCCACCAGAAGAAGCCGTAGGAGATTCCCCACCCCAGACCCGACCCGACGTCGTAACTCTGACGGCGGAAGAGCACCCCGTAGCTGATCCCGATCACCTGCGCTAGCAGCACCTGCGCGATCAATCCCCACACGGAGGTAGAGCCGATCAGGCGGTCCATCGCCGAGAGGCCGCCGATCTGGACGATGATCAGGGCGAAGAACGTTCCCCCGATCAGGCCGGCGACGGCGCCTCGGCCCAGCGCCCGCAGCCCTTCCGTGCCGATACCTTCGGCGTCGCGCCCCGGCACCATGTCGGAGAAAAGCAGACGCCCGAGGCCATCGAGCCAGGCGTAGAACAGCGCGGTCGCGGCGCCAAAGAGCAGGTAGCCTGGCAGCATGGAGAAGTCGCCCGCGGCGGGGCCCAGGGGCCTCTCGCCTCCAGTCGCCGTGGGGAGAAGTGAGGCGACCACCCACCAGGCGTAGCCGTAGATCATCCCCCGGATCAATCCCGGACCGGTCCCTTCAGGGGCCCGCGGATACAGCAGCGCATAGAGGACGCCGGCCAGCGCGCCGTTCAGCAGGAGCGGCAACCAGGCCGAACCCCGGCCGGCCGCCATGACTGGAAACGCGTCCAGCAAACCCTGCACACCCAGCAGCCACGCCAGCAGCGCCCCTCCGGCGAAGCCCGCCGCTCCACCGCGGAGCAGCGCGCCTCCGCGCCGACCCACGGCCTTAGTCCGATCGCGGCGGATCACCGCCAGGGTGAGCCCGGTGATGCCGCCGTAGAGCAGATACCCGAGAAAACTGGGGAAGGCTTCCTGCGCTGAATGGAGATCCCAGGCGAGAAAGCCGAGCAGCAGCAGCGAGAGCGACGTGAGCGGTCCGAGGAACCACCACAGCGCGCCCCAGGCCAATCCCCAGAAGAGCGTTTCCCCCGCGCCGGGGCGCTGGTGCCAGACCAGCAGCCCGAACCCCGCGCCCAGGATGATGCCGAAGGCCAGATGGAGCAGGAAGCCCGCCACGGCGGCATCGGCGCGCACGAGCGACGCCGTCGGCGGCAGCGCCGCCCATCGCGAGAGCACCGCCGCAGAGATGCCGCCGCCGATGAGCCCCGCGAGCGCCCCGGGCCAGATCCCGCGCCGCCAGAGATCGCTCCTCATGAGCCCGCCTCCTGGCCCCGGCCGCCCACTGGAAGAGCAGGGTCGGGCCGGGTCCCCAACGTCTGGGCGAGCGTGGGGGTTGGAATGGAACCGGTGAGGACGATGTCTCGCGGGAAGAACAGGTCAATCGTCCAGTCCAGCGCCACCCGCACCTTCTTCTCCAACCCCGGCAGTTTGCTCAGATAGACCGTCCGCCACATCACCCAGGCCAGGAAGCCAGAGAACTTCCAGCCGCGAATTTCCGCGACCGCGGTGCGGTGGCCCAACGCCACCAGCGTGCCGATGGTCCGGAAGCGAAACGCCCGCGGCGGCGCTCCCCGCAGCGCGGCGACGATATTCTCCGCGGCGACCTGCCCCTCTCGCAGCGCATGCTGGGCGGTCGGCGGACACGGCCTCCCGGCGTTGTTGAGATCCGGGATTTCGGCGCAATCCCCCACCGCCCACACGCCGTCAAGCCCGCCCACCCGCAGCGTCTCATCGGCGATGACGGCCCCAGAGCGGTTGCGGTCGCAGGGCAGCGTGGCCAGGAGCGGATGGGGTTGGTTCCCCGCCGTCCAGACGAGGGTGCGCGTGGCCAGCTCTCCGGCGCCGGCCAGGCGCACCGCATCCGCCACGGCCCCGCCGACCCGGGTGTTCAGGAAGAACTCAATCCCCCGCGCGGCCAGCCGCCGCTGCGCATAGTCGGCCAGCGCCGGGCTGATCTCCGGCAGAATGCGTCCGCCGGAGTGCACGAGGACGAAACGGGTCTCCTCCGGCTCGACGTGGGGATAGTAGCGCAGCACGCCGTGCACCAGATCGAAGAGTTCGGCGATCATCTCCGTCCCGGCGAAGCCCCCGCCGGCCACCACGAAGGTCAGCATGGCGCGCCGGCGAGACGCGTCCGGCTCGACGTCGGCGGCTTCCAGCAGCGCAATGACATGGTTGCGCAGGCGTGTGGCGTCGTCGAGCGTCTTCAGGGTGAACGCGTGCTCGGCCATCCCGCCCAATCCGTAGAAATTCGGGACCGCACCGAGGGCGAGGATGAGATGGTCATAGCGCAGCACTTCGGCGGCGCCCGAGGCGCTCTCGCGCACGGTCACCGTGCGAGCGGCGGCGTCGATGGCCTCGACCGTGCCGCGGAGGAACCGCGTGTGCGGCAGCGCCGCGCGCACCGGCGCGCTGATGTGCTGCGCCTCCAGGCCGCTGCCGGCGACTTCGGCCAGCATCGGCGTGAACAAGAGGTAATTGCTGTGGCTGACCAGGGCGAGGCTCACCGCCGGCCGCCGGGAGAGGAGGTGCTCGAGGCGCTGCGCCGCGCTCACGCCTCCGAAGCCCCCTCCCAGAATCACAATCCGCGTGCTGGGGGGGGACGCCACGGCGAGGGGCGCGGGCTCGGGACGCCTCCGCAGATAGGCCGTCACGATGACGTAGAACGTCAGGCCGATGAGCGCCCCAAAGATGATGTGTCCGACGAGACTGGGCTGGGCCGCACCCGCCTCCGCCAGCGCCCAGGTCGGCCCGCGCCCCGCCAAGAGCGGCGCGAGCGTGAGCGGACCCACGATCCACCAGAGCAGCCCGTAGAGCACGCCGCTGCTGATCGTCGCAGCATAGGCGAGAGGCTGATACCGAAAAAGCAGTCCGAACCCGGCGCCGATGACCACTGCCGCTGCCAGGTCGGGGATCGGACCGGCCGGACCCTGCGGCAGGCCCGCCAGTCCCGCCACCGAGGCGCGCAACCCCTGCGCGGCCATCGCCCAACTGAAGACGACCCCGCCGATTAGACCGGCGGCCGCCCCCGCGACCAGGTCACGACGCGCAGACGCTCTCAGACGACGCCTCCGGGATGGTCCATTTGGACGCGTTAGACCCGGGGGCCGAAGTGCCTGCCGGCTCTGGCTTTCAGCGAACTGATCTGGAAGGCGTGGCCGGCCTCATGCTCGATGAGATGGAAAACCGCCCACTCGGGCGTCACAGCGTAATCCTCGCCCTCGGGATGCCGGAGACGCCGCCACTCCTCCGCCGGGATCTCCTTGAATGTCTCCAGGAACACCTTCCGGCTGCGG
Source organism: bacterium (assembly GCA_050695215.1). Lineage (GTDB taxonomy): Bacteria > Sysuimicrobiota > Sysuimicrobiia > Sysuimicrobiales > Humicultoraceae > JACQGZ01. Next base: position 27,886 of record JBOGSD010000015.1, on the reverse strand, counting down.
GCGAGACGGCCGAGATGTGACTCCAACGGCTCTCCGAGCACAGGGGTCAGTCGCTTATCAGGACCGCGCGGAGGATAGGGAAAGTCTGGCTTCACGCGCTCTGGGAAGTGGGGCTGCAGCAGAAGGTCCCCAAAGAGCCACCCCATCTCGCCGTCCGCAATGTGGTAGAGGAGCGTCCCGATGGCGTTCTCACGCTCATCGAGACCCTCCCAGTCCAGCACCCGCTGATCCAGCCCGTCGACCAGCCGGAGTGTCCGCCGCCGCACCTGCTGCATGGCCCATAGCCATGTCCCGATCTGGGGGTCGAATCCCGGAAGGGGCTGAACGTGCAGAAGTCTCTTCTCCATGGTTGGTCTGCTCCGTCAGTCTCTCGGCTTCGAGACCGTACTCCCCACGACGAGACCCGCCGCGATGAGGACCAGATTCTTCACGACAAACTCACCCGTGGCCGTCAAGCGTAGAGGGTTGCCAGACTGGAAGGCCAATTCCGGACGCAGCGGCAGGACCAGAAACGTGCCGGCCATTTGCAGCCAGAAGAGCAAGAGGACGAGCCGGAGCGCCACCCCAAAAAGCAGACCCAGGCCGACGGCCACTTCCCAGACGCCGAGGAGCGGCACCAGGACCTCCGGGCGGACCCAGTACACCGTCTGGGAGACCATGTCGGCCACGGGGCTGATCCCCGCTACCTTCAACGCCCCAAACCACACGAACACCACGCCCAGCGCCATGCGCAGGAGGCGCACGCCCTGCGCCTGCATGAGGGAAATCATCGCTCGATCAAGCCGGTTCCAGAAGCGACGCACCGCACCCTTTCGCCCCACAACGCAAGCGCCGGCTCAGCCCGAGCAGAGCCGGCCGCTCACGCCCCATCGCTAAAGAAGGCCAACTGGTCGGGGCGGGCGGATTCGAACCGCCGACCTCCTGGTCCCAAACCAGGCGCGCTACCATACTGCGCTACGCCCCGTCTCTCCTCACGCTACCATGCTGTTTCGGCGAGGGTCAAACGCCGTCGGCCGCAGAGGAGATGGCATCCGGCCCGCGGAAGGTGTCGGAGGACGTTCCCCCACCGGAGGTCTATGTGTCCACCGAGATTCAGCGATTCCTCCAAGAATACATTGACGCCTTTCTGACCACCTATCCCCCCTACGGCTCCTGGCTGGGCCTGCACGAGTACGACGGGCAGGTGGCTGACTACTCCGCCGGGGCCATCGACGCGCGCGTCCGGGCCCTGGGCGAGTTTGGGCGCCGGGCGGGGTCGATCGACCGCGCCCCCCTCTCGGCGCAAGACCGCCTCGACCTGGCCCTGGTGGAGCGGTCCGCCAAGAATGAGTTGTTCGATTGGACCGGCCTGCGCGACTACCAGAGGAATCCCCTGGCCTACAACTACCTCCTCGACGTCACCCAGTACATCAAGCGCAACTATGCGCCCCTGCCCGAGCGCGTGCACGCCCTGACCGCCCACCTGGATGGGGTAGCCGGGGTCTTGGCCCAGGCGCGGCAGCATCTGAACGAGCAGCCGATCCCGCGCCCCTTCGTCGAGACCGCCCTGGAGGTCTACACGGGATACGCGCGCTTCTACGAGGAGAACCTCCCGGCGGCGCTGAACGGGCTGGCCGACCGGGCGCTCTTTGACTCCTTCCTCCGCAGCAACAGCACCGCCGTCGAGGCCGTGCGCGAGTTCGTCACCTGGCTGAGCGACGAGGCCGCCCCGCGCGCCACGGACGACTTCGCCATCGGCGAACGCCTCTACGGCCAGATGCTGGCCAGCGGAGAACTCGTGGACGTGCCGCTGGACCGCCTGGTCAAGATCGGCGAAGAGGAACTGGCGCGCAACAGCCAGGCGCTGGCGGAGGCGGTGGGCACGATCGACCGCCACCGCACCCCCATCGAGGTGATGCGCGAGATGGGCAAAGAGCACCCCTCCGCCGCGGAACTGCTGGACAGCACCAGGAAACTCCTGGAGGGGCTCCGCGAGTTCCTGATCGAGCGCGATCTGGTCACGATTCCCAGCGAAGTGCGGCCGGCCGTCGAGGAAACCCCGCCCTTCGCCCGCTGGGCCTTCGCGATGATGGACACGGCGGGGCCCTTCGAGGAGACGGCCACCGAATCGTTCTACTACGTCACACCGCCCGAAACGCACTGGCCGCCGGAGCAGCAGGAGGAATGGCTGACCAAGTTCGACCACTACACGCTGAAGGCCGTCAGCATCCACGAGGCCTACCCCGGCCACTACGTCCACTTCCTGCAGGTGAAGAACGCCCCCTCGGCGGCCGCGCGGATCTTCACGTCCTATTCCTTCATCGAAGGGTGGGCCCACTACACGGAGGAAATGATGCTGGACGAGGGCGTCGACCCGTCGCCGAAGTTCCGCCTGGCGCAGCTGGCGGAGGCGCTGGTGCGCAACGTCCGGTATCTCGCCGCCATCCAGATGCACCGGGGAGCGATGACGGTCGATCAGGCGACGCGGATGTTCCGCGAGCACGCGTTCATGGAAGAACTCCCCGCGCGCAAGGAGGCGGTGCGCGGCACTTTCGACCCCGGCTACCTCAACTACACGCTGGGGAAACTGATGGTGCGCAAACTGCGGGCCGACGTGAAGGCCGAGCAGGGGGACCGCTTCACGCTGCGCGGCTTCCACGACGCGCTGATCTCCCTCGGCGCCCCGCCCCTCCCGCTGGCCCGGCAGGCGCTGCTGCAACGGCCCGGCGGCGCCCTCCTGTAGCGGCCGGCCGGCGGAGACCGGGCTCGCCATGGACGCGGGCATCCAGATCGAGCCGCAGTTCGGCTACTCCTACGAGGAGATCGCCGGCATCGCGCGGGAGGCGGAGGCGCTGGGCTTCTCGCATTTCTGGACCTCCGACCACTTCTTTCTCCGTCCCGAGGAGCCGCAGACCGGCTGCCTCGAAGCGTGGACGCTGCTGGCCGCCCTGTCGCAGGCCACCTCCCGCCTGCGGTTGGGGACGCTGGTCACCTGTCAGTCCTACCGCTCACCCGCCCTCCTCGCGAAAATAGCCGCCGGAGTGGACGTGATGAGCGGAGGGCGGCTCGAGTTCGGCGTCGGGGCCGGCTGGAAGGAAGTGGAGTACAAGGCCTATGGGATGCCCTTCCCTCCCGCCGGCGTGCGGGTGGGCCAACTCGTGGACACCCTCGAGATCGTCCGCGCCATGTGGACCACCGAGCGCGCCACCTATCGCGGCCGGCACTATTCCGTCGTCGATGCGCTCTGCGCCCCCAAACCGCTGCAGCAGCCGCATCCGCCCATCCTCATCGGCGCCTTTGGCGACCGGATGCTCCGTGTGGTGGCCCGCTACGCCGACGCGGTGAATGTCCGCGGCTGGTTTCTCTCCCCGGCCCGTTACGGCGAGGCGCTAAACCGCCTGCGGGAGGCGTGCGCCCGCGAGGGCCGCTCGTACGACGCCATCCGCAAGACCCACGGATCCTACGCGATCGTCGGGGCGACCCGGGCGGCCGTGGACGCCGTCGCCGCCGAGGTCATGGCCCGCTGGGCCGGCTCGCCGCAAGAAAAAGCCGAGCGGATGGGCGAAGCCATCGTGGGGACACCCGCACAGGTGCGCGAGCGCCTGGCGGCTTACCAGGCGCTGGGGGTCTCCCAGGTGATGTTTCTCTTCCCCTACGGGCGAGAACGCGAGATGCTGCGTTTGATCGCCGGCGAGGTCCTGCCGCAGCTGAGCTAGGACGACTCGGAGGTCCCTGCGGCCGGTCGGGCCGACGACGGTTTGGCGGCCGCTTCGCGCGCCAGTTCCGTGGTCACGGGAGGACGTCGCTCTTCCTGGCCCAGAAAGTCCGCCGCGAGATGGCCGCGCAGGAAGGTCTTGATCGCCTCGATCTTGCTGGTATCCCCGCCCCGCCCGGCTTCGACCGCTTCCTTGGGAATTCGATAGGTGCGCAGCCGCGTCCCATCGGAGACCTGAAGAAACGGATGGTGCATCGAGTCCTCGAGGATCAGAATCTCCCCGCTGATGCCCAGTTCGCTGAGAATCACCGCCACGTGGTCTCGCACCCACCGCCGTTTGGCGTCGAGCTGCTGGCCGGGGCTGGAGAAGGTCTGGGCGACTGTCTTCCCTTTGAGCGGATTGGGGTCGAGCAGGGGGCCGGTGCGCGGCTTGGCGGCGGCCCGCTTCTTGCGCATCTGCTCGCGGACATCCATGGCGACGTCGACGGCGGCGGCCAGGAACATGAAGACGTAGAACACGAACACCGCGAGCGTGAGGGACCAGTACCGCAGGAAGGGTCTGAGCGCCTCCATACCACCCTATTATGCGGGTGGACAGTCCACTCCTACCACCTATAATTGGGGGACATCGCCCCGAGCCCGCCCGCGCGAAAAGGGGAGGACCGCCATGGGACGGCCCATTTGGAAAGGGTATTTGACCTTCGGCCTAGTCACGATTCCGATCCGCCTCCACACCGCCGAAGATCCCAAAGACATCCGGTTCCGTCTGCTGCACCAGCCCTGTGGCACACCCATCCAGAACCGGCGCTGGTGCCCCACGCACGAGGCGATCGTGCCCTCCGAGGAGACGGTGCGCGGCTTCGAAGTCTCCCGCGGCCGTTTCGTCCTCCTCAGCGCGGAAGAGCTGGAGCGCGGCGCGCCTGAGAGCGGCCCCGCCCTGGACATCGCCCAGTTCGTCCAACTAGAAGAGATCGATCCCATCTACTTCGACAAGTCCTACTACCTCGCGCCCGACGAGGGCGGCGGCAAGGCCTACCATCTCCTCCGCGCGGCGATGCGCGACTCGGGCAAGATCGCGGTGGGCAAAGTGGTGATCCGCGAGAAAGAGCACCTCGTGGCCGTCCGCCCGTACGGCGACGACGGCATGGTCATGTCCACCCTCTTCTACGCCGACGAGATTCGTGCCCTGGAGACCGAGGAGATCCCGGCCGCGCGGATCCATCCCAACGAGCGCAAGATGGCGGTGCAGTTGATCGAGGGCCTCAGCGCGGAGTTCCAGCCTGACGCCTTCACCGATACCTACCGGGACAAGGTCATGGCCGCCATCAAGGCCAAGGAGGCCGGCGAGGCGGTCACCGCGGCATCGGGGCCACGGCCGGAGAAGGTCGTCGACCTGATGGACGCGCTGCGGCGCAGCCTAGAGCAGGCCCGCAAACCGAAGCCCCAGCCGCAGGCGGTCCGTCGAGGAGCGGCGCGCCCTGTCGCCGCCGCGGCGATGCGGGAGCGGCACCGCTAGGTCTGCGCGCCCCCCCGGCCGCCCTGTCTTCGCCCGCCGATGGCCGCCCGTCTGTACGCCGGTACCTCCGGGTTTAGCTATCCGGAGTGGCGGGGCGACTTCTACCCGAATAAGCTCCCCCAAGAGGAGATGCTCAAGTATTACAGTCGCGTCTTCTCTACCGTGGAGCTGAACAACACCTTCTACCGCTTTCCGCAGCCGGCGCACGTCCAGCAGTGGCGGAAGGCCACGCCGCGCGGGTTTCGATTCAGCATCAAGGTCCACCGACTGATCACCCACATCCGCCGCCTCAAGAACGCTGAGGAGGCCCTCTCCGCGCAGCTGGAACGGCTGACCGATCTAGGAGACCGCGCCGGCCCGCTGCTCTTTCAACTGCCGCCGTCCTTGAAGGCCGATCTCGCGCTGCTGCGGGACTTCCTCTACCTGCTGCCCCCGCGCCGGCGCACGGTGGAATTCCGCCATCCGTCGTGGTATCAAGACGCCGTGTACGCGCTGCTGGAGGAGCAGCACACCGCCCTGACGATCATGGAATCAGATGAGGACGAGCCGGTGCTCCAGTTCGTCGGCCCCTTCGCCTATCTGCGGCTGCACCGCTCCCAGTATCCACCGGCCGCGATGGACGCCTGGGCCACGCGGATCGGCGAGCAGTTGGGGCGAAAGAAAGACGTCTACGCCTACTTCACCCATGAGGAGGGTGCGCCCGCCCCCGACTATGCGCGGCGGCTTCCCGCGCTGCTGGAGGGCGCCTGAACGAGCCGGAGGAATATCTCTTCCCATGCCGCTGGAGGAGTATCGCCGCAAACGCCGCTTCGCCCGGACGCCCGAACCCGAGGGCAAGGGACGGTCCCGCTCGGGGATGCGCTTCGTCATCCAGGAACACCACGCCACCCGGTTTCACCACGATTTCCGCCTGGAGATGGACGGAGTGCTGCGCTCCTGGGCGGTCCCCAAGGGGATTTCCCTCAATCCAGAAGACAAGCGGCTGGCCGTCGCGGTCGAAGACCATCCACTGGACTACATCGATTTCGAAGGAAACATCCCGGCGGGCAACTACGGCGCGGGGGCGGTGATGGTTTGGGACCGCGGCACCTACGAGTCGCTCGAAGGCGACCCGGACGAGGGGTTTCAGAAAGGAAAACTGGCCGTGGTCCTCCGCGGCCAGAAGCTGCAGGGCGAGTTCCACCTCGTGCGCACGCGGATGGGCGGCCGCGGCGGCGGCCCCGACGGCACCAACTGGCTGCTCTTCAAGAAGCGCGACGGCGACGCCGTGACCGGCTGGGTGCTGCCGAAACCCTCGCGCTCGGTGAAGAGCGGCCGCACCATCGAGGAGATCCGGCGCGAGGAATCGGCGCGGTGGCACTCCTCCGAACCGCCACCGAAACCGGCCGCCCAGCGGACGAGCCGCCGCCCCGCGGCGCTGCGCAAGTGGGGATTAGACAAGCCCGGCAAGGCGCGGGTGCCCAAGAACGTCGCTCCCATGCTGGCGAAGCTCATCGACGAGCCGTTCGACGACCCGGCCTGGCTCTTCGAACCGAAGTGGGACGGCGTGCGCGCGATTGCGATCCTGCAGACGCAGGGACCGCAACGCAGCGTCCTGCTGCACAGCCGCAACCTGCACCCGATGAACCGGCAGTACCCCGAGGTGGTTGACGCCCTCTACGCCGCCGGCCTCCCGGATGTGGTCCTGGACGGAGAGCTCGTGGCGCCGGACGAAGACGGGCGGCCGAGTTTTCAGCGGCTGCAGCAGCGCATCAACCTGCAGGGCCGCGAGGACGTGGACGAGGCCCGGTCAAAGTTCCCCGTTCTCTACTTTGTCTTCGACATCATCCACTACCACGGGCACGATTTGACCTCGCGGCCCCTGCGCGAGCGGCGCCAGATCCTCGAAGCGGTGCTCCCCGCCGGTCCCATCCTGCGCGTCTCCGAAGCCTTCCCTGGCGATGGGAGGGCCTTCTACCGGGCGGCGCAGGACCAGCGGCTGGAGGGGGTCGTGGGCAAGCGCGCCGCCAGCCCCTATGAGCCGGGACGGCGCAGCGGCGCCTGGGTGAAGATCAAGCTGCGGCGCACCCTGCAGGCGGTCGTGGGCGGATTCACGCAGGGCCGCCGCGGACGGAGCAGCCACTTCGGCGCACTCGTCCTGGGTCTTTACGACGGGCGCGGACGGCTGCAGCACATCGGCCAGGTCGGCGGGGGCTTCACTGACCGCGCACTGTCGGAGGTCCTCGCGCTGCTGCGCCCGTCGGTGCGCAAGACCTCGCCGTTCGCCGCGCAGCCGGCGACGATGGAGCCGGCCACCTGGGTGGAGCCGCGGATCGTGGTAGAGGTCGAGTACGCGGAGTGGACCGACGAGGGCCTCCTCCGCGTTCCCGTCTTCAAAGGGCTGCGCGCCGACGTGCCTCCCCACGACTGTCTGCTCGAGAACCTCCGGTCGCCGCAAATCCCCGACGAACCGTCACCTGACGGTGGCCCGCCCCGGGCCGCCGCTGGGAAGAGCACCAGGGTCCGGAGCCGGCGTGCCGCCGCCGCTCCCTCCCCGTTGGAACGTGAGGTGGCGAAGCGCCGCCTCCCGGTCGAGTTCACGAATCTGGAGAAGATCTACTGGCCCGGGCTGGGCTTGACCAAGGGCGATCTGATCGCCTATTACCTGGCCGTCTCAGAGACGATCCTGCCGCACCTGCGTGACCGCCCGCTCACCCTGCGGCGGTTCCCCGACGGCATCCACGGGGAGAACTTTCATCAGAAGGACTATCCTGACGCCCCCGACTACGTCACCATCGCGCACGTCTGGACGGAGACGACCAAGACCACCAATGCGGCACCCGTGTGCAACAGCCTCGCGACCCTCCTCTGGCTGGCCCAGATCGCCGACATCGAGATGCATCCCTGGTACAGCCGCGTCGCGCCCGCGCGGCGGGGCGAGGGCGCCGGGGAAGCGCCCGGCACCGATTTCTCCTCGTCGGAGGCGTCCCTGCGCGAGAGCGTCCTCAATGTCCCCGACCAGCTGGTCTTCGACATCGATCCCTACATCTTTCCCCCGGGGCAGGGACCGCGGCAGGGGCCGGGGGAGAAGGATCCCGACTACACCCGGCGCGGCTTTGAAGCCGCCAGGGAAGCCGCCCTGGAGCTGCGCCGGCTGTTGGAGAAGCTAGGACTCGACACATTCATCAAGACCAGCGGCAAGACGGGCCTGCACATCTACGTGCCGATCGCCCGCCGGTACACCTACGGCGAGACTCACGCCTTCGCGAAAGCGATCTGCCAGTTCCTGGCCGCCGAACATCCGGAGCGGCTGACGACGGACTGGGCGGTGGACCGGCGCGTGGGGAAGGTCTTTCTCGACTACAACCAGAACCGCCTCGGCGCCACGCTGGCCAGCGCCTACAGCCTCCGCCCCACCCCTCAGGCAACCGTCTCCACTCCCGTGACATGGAAGGAGCTCGAGCGCGGGTTCGATCCTCTGGAGTTCACATATCAGACCGTCCCCATCCGGCTGCGCAAGTCGGCGGATCCATGGAAGGAGATGGGGAAGCTCCGCCAGAGACTCGAAGAGGCTCTGGCGGCTACCGGTCAGAAGAGCTAGACGAATTGGCTGAACTGCCCACCGGCACCGTTACCTTCCTCTTCACCGACATCGAGGGCAGCACGCGGCTCTGGGAAGCGCACCCCGACCAGATGAAGGCGGCGGTGGCCCGGCACGACGCGCTCCTGCGTGAGGCCGTCGAAACCCACTCGGGCCACATCTTCAAGACCGTCGGGGATGCCGTGGACGCCGTCTTCGTCAGAGCCACTGATGCCCTGGCTGCCGCCGTGGCTGCTCAGCGTGCGCTCGCTGAAGAACCATGGGTGGTGCAAGGAGGGCTGCGCGTTCGCATGGCGCTGTCGACGGGAGTAGCGGACGAACGGGAGGGGGACTACTTCGGGCCGCCTCTCAATCGGGCCGCGCGTCTGATGCGTGCTGCACACGGCGGGCAGATCCTGCTTCTGCCGAGCACCCATGAGCTCGTGCGCGACGCACTCCCCGAGGGAGTGACGGCGCGTGATCTCGGCGAGCACCGGCTCCGCGACCTCGCGCGGCCGGAGCACATTTATCAGGTCATCGGCATGGGCCTGCCCGGAGAGTTCCCGCCCCTCCGCACGCTGGCACGCATTCCCAACAATCTGCCGGTGCAGCTGACCAGCTTCATCGGCCGATCACGCGAACTGGCAGAGGTCCGGCGCCTGCTGGGCGTAACCCGGCTCCTCACCCTGACAGGGGCGGGAGGCGCGGGAAAGACCCGGCTGGCGCTGCAGGCGGCGGCCGAGATCATGGACGACTACCCCGACGGCGTGTGGCTCGTGGAACTGGCCCCGCTGTCCGATGCTGCCCTGGTGCTGCCGACGATCGCCTCGACCCTCGGCGTGCGAGAGACCATAGCGCAAACCCTGACGGACGCGCTGGCCGACTACCTGCGAACGGAGACCGCGCTGATCGTGCTGGACAATTGCGAACATCTCTCCGCAGCCTGCGCAGAGGTCGCAGAGACGTTGCTCCGGAAGTGCCCAACTCTGCGAGTGCTGGCGACCAGTCAGGAGGTCCTGGGTGTTCCCGGCGAGGTCGCCTACGCCGTCCCCTCCCTCTCCCTCCCCGATCCTGACCGGGTGGTCGGAGGTGAGGACATCACGCAGTTCGAAGCCGTCCGCCTCTTCATTGACCGGGCCGTGCTGAGCAAGCCCGACTTCCACATGACGGCCGGCACCGCCCCGCTCGTCGCGCAGGTAGTCCGCCGCCTCGACGGCATCCCCCTGGCCATCGAGCTGGCAGCGGCGAGAACAAAGGTCATGTCCGTCGGACAGATCGCCTCCAAACTGGACGATCGTTTCCGCCTGCTCACCACGGGTGGCCGCACCACAGCACCCCGCCACCAGACGCTGAAGGCGGCGATGGACTGGAGTTACGAGTTGCTGACCGAGCATGAGCGAATGCTCCTGCGGCGGCTTTCGGTCTTCGCCGGAGGGTGGACGCTAGAAGCGGCCGAGGCGGTCTGCGCCGCCGACGGGCTCGAGGGCGAGGAGGTCCTCGATCTGCTCTCGCGCCTCGTGGACCGGTCCCTCGTTCTGGTCCAGGAGCCCAATGGGGAGACACGCTACCGGTTATTGGAAACCGTCCGCCAGTATGCCCGGGACCGGCTGGCAGAAACCGGAGAAGCGGAGCGGGTGCGGGCGCGGCATCGCGACTGGTTCCTCCACCTAGCCGAGCAGGGGGAGGCCTTGTTGCAGGGAGCGCAGCAGGCGGTCTGGTTCGACCGGCTCGAAGTGGAACACGACAACCTGCGCGCAGCGCTGGAATGGTGTCGGCGAGAGACAGAAGATCCCGACCTCGGACGCCGACTCTCGGGCGCCCTGTGGCGGTTCTGGAAAGTGCGCGGGTATTGGACGGAGGGCCGCGGCTGGCTGGAGGCAGCGATTGCCCGCGGCGGCGACGTACACACGGAGGCCCGCGCGAAGGCCCTCATCGGCGCCGCCTACCTGACGTTTTTCCAGGGGGATTTTGAGCGGGCCGCCGCCCTGGCCGCAGAGAGCCTGGGGCTCAGCCGGGAACTCGGGGACAAGCGCGGCACTGCCTCCTGCCTGAACATCCTGGGGATCGACGCCTGTCGGCTGGAGCGCTTCGACCGCGCCGCAGCCCTCAGTGAGGAGAGCCTCGCCCTCAGCCGTGAGACCGGGGATCAGTTTGGCGTCCTGGACGCCCGTGCCGTCCAGTCCTTCGTCGCGCGGGCGCAGGGCGACGCTACCCGCGCGGCTGAGCTCCTCGAGGAGATTGTGGTCCAGGCCCGGACCCTTGGTGACAGATGGGTGCTGGTCGAAGCCCTGAACAATCTCGGCCTGATCAGACGCGAGCAGGGAGACTATGCGCGGGCGACCGCGCTGCTCGAAGAGACGCTGGTCCTGGCGCAGGAGCTCAAGGACAAAGCCGGGACCGCCTTTGCCCAGAGCAACCTGGGGATTGTCGCATGGTACCAAGGTGATCTCGCCCGAGCGGATGAGCTCTTCACGCAGAGCCTGGTACTTCGGACGGAGCTGGGGGACAAACGTGGCATGGCCACCTCGCTGCTCGGACTGGCGGCCGTCGCCGCACACCGCGGGGACTTTGAACGCGCGGCCTACCTCTTTGCGGTGGCCGATGCGCTGCGACAGGCGATCAGCGTCCCGCTTCCGCCCTTCATCCGGAAGGAGCACGAGGGGCTCCTCTCGACCACACGTGCCTCATTGGGGGAAGAACGCTATCTTCAGCTGTGGGCGAAGGGGCAGAGTGTGACGCTAGAGGACGCCGTCGCCCAGGCGATCGAGGGCGTCCCGGCCCCGTAGATATGCTCCCCCAGCCAGTCGGCACGACCACGTTTCTCTTCACCGATCTTGAAAGCTCGACGCGACTCCTGCAGGCACTCGGTGACGGGTACCCGGACGTTCTGGCGGCGCACCACCGGTTGATTCGATCGGCCCTCCAGGAGCGGCACGGGCAGGAAGTGGACACGCAGGGAGACGCCTTCTTCGTCACCTTCCCCCGGGCGAAGGACGCGGTCTTCGCCGCCATCGACGCTCAGCGGGCCCTCGCCGCGTATCCGTGGCCGGAGGGGATCGTGTTGCGAGTGCGCATGGGGTTGCATACCGGAGAGGCCGTTACCGCAGAAACGGGCTATGTCGGGCTCGACGTGCATCGGGCTGCGCGCATCTCCGCCGTAGCGCACGGCGGTCAGATCCTGCTGTCGGAGAGCACGGCCGTGCTGGTCCGCGACGATCTCCCGCCGGACGTGCGTTTGCTCGATCTCGGGCTGCACCGTCTGAAGGACCTGGCGCGCTCTCAGCGCCTCTATCAGGTCGTGGCTCCGGGACTGCCGGCCGAGTTTCCCCCACTGCAGTCGCTGGACGCCCGGCCCCACAACCTCCCCGTCCAGCTCACCACCTTTGTCGGGCGGGAACGGGAGATCGGGGAAGTCAGAGAGTTTCTCACCTCCGCCCGTCTCGTCACCCTGACCGGGATAGGAGGAGCGGGCAAGACCCGACTGGCGCTCCAGGTCGTGGCGGAGGTGCTTCGACAATTCACCGACGGCGCGTGGCTGGCCGAACTCGCACCACTGACGGATCCCGCGCCGATCCCTCAGACGGTCGCCGCGGTCCTGGGGGTTCGGGAAGAGGGCGGACGGTCGCTCATCGATACGGTGAGCGATTTCGTGCGGCCGAAGAGCCTGCACTTGATCCTCGACAACTGCGAGCATCTGGCCGCCGCCTGCGCCGACTTGGCGGCGACGATGCTTCGCCGCTGTCCCCACCTGCGGATCCTCGCTACCAGTCGGGAAGCTCTTGGCCTCCCCGGAGAACTGACCTACCCCGTGCCCCCGCTGTCGCTGCCTGATGTCGAGCGCCTCCCCTCGGCGGAGGAGCTGATCCAGTTCGAAGCGGTACGGTTGTTCAATGAACGAGCGATCTTCAGTAAACGCCCGCCGCCTGGACGGGATCCCCCTCGCCATCGAACTCGCTGCCGCCCGGGTTAAGGCTCTCTCCGTGGAACAAATCGCGGTCCGGCTGGACGACCGTTTCCGCCTGCTGACCGGGAGTGGTCGGGGAGCCCTGCCGCACCACCAGACCCTGCGGGCGGCGCTCGACTGGAGCTACAACCTCCTCACCGAGCCGGAGCGGACACTGCTGCGGCGGCTGGCCGTCTTCGCCGGAGGCTTTTCACTGGACGCGGCCGAGGCCGTCTGCGTGGGATCCGATCTCGACGTCGCCCAAGTGTTAGACCTGCTCACGAGACTCGTCGACAAATCGCTCGTATTATTCGAGGAACACAACGGGGAGGGGCGCTATCTCCTGCTGGAGACGGTGCGCCAGTACGCGCTCGACCGGCTGCTGGAAGCCGGGGAGCACGACGCTCGGCGTTCCCGGCAACGGGACTTCTATCTGGCCTGGGCCGAGGCGCGGCGCACAATCATTGAGGACGCCGAGAGTGGTGTTGATACGCAGACCTCAGCGTTCGATATGGAGCACGACAACCTTCGGGCAGCCCTGCAGTGGTCCTGGACGAGGCACGATCTCAGCATAACCCTTCAGCTTGCCGGAGCCCTGGCTCCATTCTGGAACCGGAGGGACCACTTCAGCGAAGGCCGTCACTGGCTCGAGGTTTCCCTCGCGGGCGGAGACGAGGAGACGCCCCCATTCCTCCGAGCACGTGTCCAATACTACGCGGGGGTGCTCGCCTGGCATCAGGGGGACAATCAGCAGGCAATCGCGCACCTCGAGGGTGGTCTCGCCCTGTTTCGAGCATTGGGCGCTCAGGGCTGGATCAGCGCTTCCCTCAACTTCCTGGCCATCCTGGTCTACCGGCAGGGAGCGTATCCGCGGGCCGAGACGTTGCTGGAAGAGAGCCTGAGCCTGACGCGGCAGGCGGGGAAGCTGGGCGAGCTAGCGTTCCCGATCGAATTGCTCGGCATCGTCGCCCGGCTCCGGGGAGACTACGACCGTGCCGATGCGCTTGGCACCGAGGCCCTGGAGCTGAGTCGGCAGGTGGGTGACTGGCGGCGTGAGCGAACAGCGGTGGATGCTCTCGGATTGGTTGCCCGAAATCGAGGCGACTTCGAGCGGGCGGAAGCGCTCTGCGCCGAGGGACTGGCACTGGCCCGAGGGTTCAAGGACAGGTTCGGGATCACGGCGTCCCTCAACAGCCTCGCCCTGATCGCCTGCGATCGGGGCGACTGGGCGCGCGCGCGCGACCTGGCCGACGAAGCCCTAACCCTCGCCCGGGAGACGGGACAGAAGGCCGTGGTCGCGCGGGCCCTCAACATCCTGGGCCGAGTTGCGCATCACGAGGGCAACAGCGCGCGGGCGCTCGCTTTGCATCGCGAGGGCCTGACCCTGTTCCGAGAGCTGGGGGAGCCGCTCGGCATCGCGCAGTCCCTGGAGCGGCTGTGTCTGGTGGCGGCATCGCGGGAACGCTACGAGGCCGCGGCGCGGCTACTCGCCGCCGCCACGGCGCTGCGAGACCGGATGGGCTCCTCGATGCCGCCGATCGATCGCCCTGAATTCGACCGGACGTTCAGCCTTATCCGCGGTGCCTTTGAGGAGAACCGGTTCACGGTGGTCTGGGCGGAGGCGACCGCCGCCCCTGAGGAAGCCGTCAGCATGGCCCTCGCCGGGCCGATGCTCGCGCTGGGCTAGTGCTCGGTACGGACCGTCCGGCCGTCCGAAGATCCCGCCTAAGACCGCTACTTGAGAGCCTTGAGGGAGAACGTGAGCGGAAGCGGGGGAAAGCGCTCGGGCAGTCGCCACCAACCGTCCTCGCTCCGTTCCATGAAGGGGAAGCGGGACCACGAGCAGATCGGAAACTCGTGGAGGAACTCGACCCGCAGTCCGGCCCCGGTCAGGGCGTTCAGGACGTCGGCAAGGCTGTGCTGCCACTCATAGGTCGGTGTCGTGAGCGTCGCCGTGGGGTCAGCGTAACTGCCGCCCGGCTCGAAGCGGAGGGGATCGGGCCGATGAAAGTATCCATACGCGAGCTTCAGATCTGTGGTGTCTCGCTCATTCTCGAAGACACCAGCGAAGGGGTGGTCCTCGAAGAGGTAGAAGGTGCCGCCCGGACGCAGAAAGCGCGCGACGATCTCCGCCCACCGTGGCATGTCCGGCAGCCAGCAGAGCACACCCCGTGAGGTATAGACGAGATCGAAGGTCTCCTTGAGATGCTGCGGCAGGTCGTAGATATCGGCACAGATGAAGGCGGCGGAGATGCCCAGTTCGTCGCTGAGGGTTCGGGCCAGGGCGATCGCCTTCTCGGAAAAATCGACGCCCGTGGCCCGCGCGCCCAACCTGGCCCAGGACAACGTGTCCAGGCCAAAGTGGCACTGCAGGTGGAGGAGCGACCTCCCGGAGACATCGCCGACCTCCCCCCGTTCGATGAGGTTCAGCGTCGACCTGCCGGCCTTGAACGCCTCGACATCGTAGAATGCCGAGCGGACGTGAATCGGCACCCGCTCGTTCCAATCGGCCCGGTTGGCCTCGGTGTACCGCCGCATCAGACGCTTCGGGTATCGTCGCCCGCTAACGCGGCCAGGACGCTCCGGGCAGCGCGCACCGCGCGGGCTCGATGACTGATGCGGTTCTTGATCTGGGAGCCCAACTCCGCCATCGTCCGCCCCTCTCCCTGGACCAGGAAGATTGGGTCGTAGCCAAACCCCTCTCGGCCGGCGGGACGCTCGGCGATGCGCCCCTCCACCACTCCCTCAAAGGTCCGCACCGTGCCGTCGGGTTGCGCGATTGCCACGACGGCCCGGAACCGCGCCGTCCGAGCGTCCGGCGAGACGCCGCGCAACCGCTCGAGCACGGCGGCGTTGCGATCGGCGTCGCTCGCGTCCTCGCCCAACCAGCGGCTGGAATGCACGCCAGGCGCGCCATCGAGGGCATCGATCTCTATCCCCGAGTCGTCCGCCAGCGCCTCCTGTCCGGTGGCGCGGCTGACGGTGAGGGCTTTGGCGATGGCGTTTTCAGCGTAGGTGGCGCCTTCCTCCACGAGGGAGGGCATGTCGGGGAAATCGAGGAGCGATTTCACTTCCAGCGGCAGATCGGCCAGCAGGGCGGAGAGTTCGCGTACCTTCCCCGGATTACGGGTCGCCAGCACGACGACCGGCAGAGAGGTGGTGGTCATCGAGACCGCGTCAGCGCGGGATTGCGGTGAGGACGTCAGCCAGGGCGGTCTTCTGCGCGCCGATGAGCGCCTTGATGCCCTTTTCCGCCAGCGCCAGCAGGGTGAGCAGTTCCTGCCGCGTGAAGGGCAACCCCTCTGCCGTCCCCTGGATCTCTACCAGGCGCCCGGACTCGGTCATGACCAGGTTCATGTCCACGCGGGCGCTGGAATCTTCTTTGAAGTCCAGGTCCATGACCAGCTGGTCGTCCACGATGCCCACGCTAGTAGCGGCGAGGAACTCGCGCAGCGGCCACCACTTCAGGGCGCCGGTGCGCCGCAACAGATGCAGGGCGTCCACCAGGGCGACGAAGGCGCCGGTGATCGCCGCGGTGCGCGTGCCGCCGTCGGCGGACAGCACGTCGCAGTCGATCCAGATCGTGCGGTCGCCCAGTTTCTGCAGATCCACCGCCGCTCGCAGCGAACGGCCGATCAGGCGCTGGATCTCCTGCGTCCGACCTCCGGGCCGCCCCCCGTCTCTCGGCGTGCGCTCGGTGGTGGCCCGCGGCAGCATGCCGTACTCGGCGCTGATCCATCCCTGACCGGCGCCGCGGAGCCAGTGCGGCACCCGCTCTTCGACGGTGGCGGTGCAGATGACGCGTGTGGCGCCGAGGGCGATCAGCACCGATCCCTCAGCGTGGGGGATGAAGTTGCGGGTGATGGCGATCGGCCGCAGCTCGTCAGGGCGGCGGCCGTCGGCGCGGTCCATGCCGTGTCCTCGCCTGGGTGACGCTCAGGTGTGGCGCGTTAGATGTCGTGCCGGTCGAGTTCCCGCGCGATCGCCACCTGGCCGCCGAACTCCTTCGCCGCGGCCCGCTCGGCCTCCTCGGCGTAGTCGCCGGCCGGGGCGAAGAAATGCGTGAGCACGAGCCGCCGCGCGTTCGCGCGGGCCGCCATGTGCCCCGCCTGGCCGGCGGAGAGGTGGCCCATCAGTTCCGCGCGGGCTTCCTCGCCGGGCGGCAGCGTGTTCTCGCAGAGGAACAGGTCGGCCCCCTCGGCCAGGGTGGCCACGGCCGCCGACGGCCCGGTATCAGCGGAGTAGGTCAGGACGCCTCCCTCCCCCTCCACGCGGACGGCGAAGCAGGGCAGCGAGTGCGCGGTCTCCCCAAAGCGCAGGACGACGGCGCCGAGGCGCGCGGCCGTGCCCCCGCGGATGGGGAAGAACTGAAACCGCGCCCGGAAGGACGCCTGGTCGGCTTCGCCCATCCAGGCCGGCAAGATCTCCGCCGCCCCGGGCGGGCCGAAGAAGCGCAGCGGCGGCGCCTTGGCGGGGAAGCGGCCGAACTCGAGCGCCTGCTTCAACGCGAAGAGGTCGAGGACGTGATCGGGGTGGAGGTGCGTGATCACCACGCCGGTGAGGGCGAAGACGGAGGCCACTTGCTGCAGGTTGGCCAGCACGCCCGGACCGCAGTCCAGCAGCAGCAGCTGGTCGCCGGTCTCGACCAAATAGCCGGGGCAGGCCCCCGCCGCGGGAGGGTAGGGGCTCCACCGGCCGAGGACGGTCAGGCGCACGCGAACCGGCTAGAGCCCAGCGGGGACGGGATAGATCGCCAGGAAGCGCGTGATCCCGCGGGTGACGGCGGCGGCGATGCGCTCGCGGAAGGTCTCCTCCCGCAGGCGCGCCTCCTCCTGGGGGTGTGAGATGAAGGCCACCTCCACCAGCACGGACGGCATGGCGTTGTTCTCGCGCAGCACCAAGAAGTTGGCGGTCTTGATGCCGCGGCTGGGCAGCCCCAGCGCGCGCGCCAATTCGTCCTGGATCATCTGCGCCAGGGAGAGGCTGAGCGGCGTCAGGTAGTAGGTCTCTGAGCCGTTGACGGCGGCCAGCGTGTTGGCGTTGGTGTGCAGGCTGACGAAGACGGTGCCGCCGCGTTCCCTGCCGAGGCGCGTCCGGTCGGCCAGTTCGATGTAGACGTCCGTCTCCCGCGTCATGATCACGCGCACCCCATCTTCCACCAGCAGGCGGCGCACGCGCAGGCCGACGTCGAGCGTGATGTGCTTCTCCATCAACCCCGTCGGCCCGATCGCCCCCGGGTCTTTGCCGCCGTGCCCTGGATCGAGGACGACGACGTGGCCGCGCAGCGGCGCGTCGGCGACGGCGATCACCAGCGCCGTGCCCCCGGCGTCGGCGGTAATCGTATAGGCGGCCTTGCGTTTCAGCGTGACCACGACGCGGGCGATGTCGGGATCGGCCTGGAACTGCGCGGCGCGGACGTTCTCCACCACGGCGCTGTTGACGGGGATCTCCTGCTTCACCGGGATGAAGACGGCCTCCATGATGTCCACAACCAGGCGGTCGGGGTCGACCAGTTCCCGGACGACGTACTGCATCGTCGCGGTCCCCTCCACCAGCACCCGAGTCGTGCCGCTGGCCTGATCGACCCGCACCTGCATGATCTTCAACGACTCCGCACCTGCCGCGGCGGGGGGCGGAGCCGGTGGGGGCGGGGCGCCGGGATCGGTCCCGCCGGGCGGAGCGGGCGATGTACCCGGCGGCGCCGCGGGAGCGACGGCCGCGGCGGGGCGGGAGGAGGCCGCGCGCGGACGCACCTCCATCGTCAGGTCGAAGGCGTTCACGGAGTCGGACACCCGGACGTCCACGGGGTGGGTCAGGTCCAGTACAATCCGCGTGATCGCCGGCTTGGCCTGGAATTGGGCGATGCGCACGCGGGCGACCCCGGCTTCCCCGATCGCCATCTCTTGATCGGGCAGCCGGAACACGGCGTCGCGCAGGTCGATGACGACCCGCTCGGGGAGCGTGAAATGGCGCGTCTCCGCCCGCACCGGTCCGCTGGCGCGCGCGATCAGCCGGAGGGTCCCCCCGGCGCGCTGCACCGAGACGGCGCTGACGATGGCGCTGACCCGCAGGACCCGCTCCTCTTCCTCATAACGCACGAACGCGCCGAGCAGGCTGAAGATCGCCTGGGCGGGAATGAAGGGAATCTCCCGCAGCAGCACCGGCGCGATCGGCAACAGGCGGGGCTCGGTCCCGACGTGCGCGTAGGGATCGTTGATGCGCATCCGGATCACGGTCCGGGTGCGGTTGCTGATCAGAATGGCCTTCTCGTCCGGCAGCCACACCGCGGAGGATCCTAACGGCTCGAAGAGCCCGGGGAGCGGCACCATCAGGACGCCGCCATACAGAATCGGCGGCGCGGCCAGGGAGACCTCCTGGCCGTGGACGATGACGCGGACGGGAGAGGTTTGACTGTTGGCGCTACGGCCCGGTGATGCGAGCAGCACCACCGCCAGGAGCAGCGCTCCTGCCAGCTTCATCCAGCACCTGAGTTGTCGTCCCTGCAGCCTTTCCCGCGACCGGCACCGTTCGCGCCGGGGGGCGGCGAATCCTGCCGGGGAACGTGGTGGACTCCTCCAGCACATACCCGTCTCGTTCGCTCCGCTAGACACCCGCCCCGCGCGGCGCCGCCCCGGCGAGGAGGTTCGACCAGACACCCGGAACAAAGGGTCGGAGGTGACGCTGACGTGACCGTGTTGAAATGGCTCATCGGCCTCGGGGCTTTTCTGCTGTGGATAGCGTGGGCCGGCGCGTTCCGGCTCGGCGACCGCGATCGCGACGGGCGGCTCGGCCCCACCCTGCGACCGGCCGGACTGCTCATCGGTCTGGTCCTCTTCGTCCTGGTCCTCGGCCTCCTCAGCGCCGTCGGCCAGATCCCCGCCGGCACGCGGGGGGTGGTGGTGCGATTCGGAGGCCCGACCGGCCGGATTCTGCCCGAAGGCATCTACCTGATCACCCCGTTGGTGGAGAACGTCGTCGAGATGTCGGTACAGACGGAGGCCTACGAAGCGGACGCGGAGGCGGCCTCCAACGACCTGCAGGTGGTGCACACCAAGGTCACGCTCAACTACGCGCTCGACCCGGCCGAGGTGGTGCGAGTCTACCGCAGCCTGCGCCGCGACTATGTGCAGCGCATCGTCAAGCCCGCGGTGCTGGAGGCGGTGAAGGCCAGCACCGCCCGCTTCAAGGCGGAGGAGCTGATCACCCGGCGGGACGCGGTGAAGGCCGCGATCGAAAACGTCTTGCGCACCCGGCTCGCCCTGCACGGGATTCTGTTGGACACGGTTTCCATTACCGACTTCGACTTCAGCGAAGAGTTCACC
This sequence comes from bacterium, assembly GCA_050695215.1. Lineage (GTDB taxonomy): Bacteria > Sysuimicrobiota > Sysuimicrobiia > Sysuimicrobiales > Humicultoraceae > JACQGZ01. The sequence continues at coordinate 7,852 of JBOGSD010000015.1, read as the reverse complement.
AAGGCCATCGAGGCCAAAGTGACGGCGACGCAGCTGGCGCTGAAGGCCGAACGCGACCTGCAGCGGGTGAAACTGGAGGCGCAGCAGCAGATCGAAAAAGCCAAAGCCGAGGCGGAGGCCCTGCGTGTGCAGAAGCAGCAGGTCACCGCCGAGCTGGTGGCGCTGCGGCGCATCGAGGCGCAGATGCGGGCGATCGAGAAATGGGACGGCCGGCTCCCCCAGGTCGTCACCGGCAGCGGGCCGGTCCCCCTGCTGGACGTCTTCCGCCCCGAACCCCAGCGATAGCGCCGTGCGGATCGACGCCGCCCTGGGGGCGGGCGAGCTGGAGGCCGTGGGCGCCCTCGCCCGGGCGGCCGAGGCGCAGGGTCTCGACGGGATCTGGTTCAGCGAAACCGAGGCCGATCCGTTCCTGGCCGCCGCGCTGGCGGTCGAGCACACCACCCGCGTGCAGATCGGGACCGCCGTGGCCCTGGCCTTCGTGCGCAGCCCCACCTCACTGGCCTATCTGGCCTGGGGGCTGGCCCGCCTCTCCGGGGGACGGTTCATCCTGGGGCTGGGCTCGCAGGTGCGCGCCCACGTGGAGCGGCGCTTTGGGATGGCCTGGGAGCGTCCGGTGGCCCGCATGCGCGACGTCATCAAGGCTATCCGCGCCGTGTGGGGGGCCTGGCGCGACGGGACCCCGCTGCGCTACGAGGGTCCCTTCTATTCGTTGTCGCTGATGACACCCTTCTTCACCCCGCCGCCCCCCCTCGTCGGCGACATCCCCATCTACCTCGCCGCGGTCAACCCGGCGATGTGCCGTCTCGCCGGGGAGGTGGCCGATGGGTTGCACGTCCATCCCCTGCACTCCGAACGATACGTGCGGGAGATCGTCCTGCCGGCGGTGGACCGGGGCCTCCGGCTCGCCGGCCGTCCCCGCGACGCGCTGACGGTGGCGGCCAGCGTCATCATCGTGGCGGAGTCCGGGTCCGCCCGCGACCGCGTCGTTGCGGCCGCGCGCCGCACGATCGCCTTCTACGCCTCCACCCCCTCCTATCGCCGGATCCTGTCCCTCCACGGCTGGGAGCGTGTGGGGGAGCGGCTCAGCCGATTGGCCGTGACGGGCCGCTGGGAGGAGATGCCGGGGTTGGTGACGGACGAGATGCTGGAGACCTTCGCGCTGGTGGTGGACGATGGGACGATCGGCACCCGTCTCCGCGGCCGCGCCGGGGGCGTGATCGATCGCATCGTCCCCTACCGCGGGTTTCGTCCTGAGGACCCGCTCTGGGTCGCCTTGCGCGGGTCGTCGGCTATGTCACAATGAGGTGCTGCGGCAAGATGTCCGAGGAGGCGATGCGGTGATTTTGCGAGTAGTGGTCTTCGGCGCGGGCGCGGTGCTGATGGGATTGGAAATCGTCGGCAGCCGGATCCTGGCGCCGTACTTCGGCTCCTCGGTGTACGTCTGGGGCAGTCTGATCAGCATCTTCCTGGCGGCCCTCAGCGCGGGCTACTACAGCGGCGGCCTCCTGGCCGACCGGCGTCCCACGAGCGGGGTCCTGGCCGCGGCGCTGTCGCTGGCCGGCGTCCTCATCCTCCTGCTGCCCTTGCTCTCGCGCCCCATCCTCGAAACCTTCGCCGCCTGGGACCTGGGGCCGCGCCTCAATCCCCTCCTGGCGTCGGTGGTGCTCTTCGTCGCCCCCTCGCTGCTCCTGGGGATGACCTCTCCCTTCGCCGTGAAGCTGGCGGCGACCGACCTGGCCACGGTCGGCAACGTCGCCGGAATGCTGTATGCGATTTCCACCGCCGGCAGCATCGCGGGCACCCTGCTCACCGCCTTCCTGCTCATCCCCGCCCTCGGCGTACGCACGATCCTCTACCTGTTGGGGGGCTCCCTCGTCGGCTTCGCCGCGCTGCTGGCGGTGCGGGTGCGGGCCCCCCGCACGGCCCGCGCCGCCTTGACGGGCCTGCTCCTGCTGGCGGTCCTGGCCGCGCCCGCGCAGACCGCGCCGGCCGAGCCGAGGGTCCTCTACGAGAAGGACAGCATCTACCACCGCATCCTGGTCGTCGACGACGGCGGGGCGCGCTACCTCCGCTTCGACCGTTCCTTCCAGGGCGGCATGTACCACAGCAACATCTACGAGAGCCCCTTCAAATACACCGACTACATCCACGTCGCCTGGGTCTTTCACCCCCAGATCAAACGGGTGCTGGTGATCGGCCTCGGCGCAGGGTCGATCCCCAAGAGGTTCTGGCGGGATTACCCCGCCGTGACGATCGACGTCGTGGAGCTGGATCCGGCCGTCGTCGACGTCGCTAAACGATTCTTCGAGGTGAAAGAGGATCGGCGGCTGCGCATCACGGTGCAGGACGGCCGCCTCTTTCTCCGCCGCAGCGAGGCCAAATACGACCTGATCGTCATGGACGCCTACTTTGCCGAAGGGATCCCCTTCCACCTGGCGACCCGAGAGTTCTTCGAGCTGGCGCGGGCGCATCTGACGCCGGGCGGGCTGATCGCCGCCAACATCGTCGGCGCCCTGGACGGACGGGAGAGCAAGCTCTTCCGCGCCCTGTACCGCACGTACGGTCAGGTCTTCCCGGGCCTCTATCCCTTCCCCGTGGCCTTCCTCCCCGACCGGGAGCCGACCGGGGTGCGCACCATCATCCTGGTGGCGTCGCCGAAGGGGGGACTGACCCGGACCCAGGTGGTGGACGCCGGGGTGAAACTGAAGCGCGGCAAGAAAGTGAGCTTCCCTCTCTACGATCGGTTCGTCGGTGACCTGTACGACAAAGCGGTCCCCACCACAGACGTCCCCATCCTCACCGACGACTACGCGCCCGTGGACATCCTTCCCGTCTATGGGTGGGAACCGGAGCGGCAATAACGGGCAAGGCTCCTGAGCCCCGCCCGCGAACCTCCTCTTGCCGATGGTGCCGCCCGCGATTGACACGGAGGGCCTCTCCCGGCGTTTGGGCTTCCATGACGCCCTGCGTGACGTCACGCTGACCCTGGCCCCCTCCTCGGTGCTGCTGATCGCCGGCCCCAACGGCGCCGGCAAGACGACGCTGCTGCGGCTGCTCGCGACGGCGCTGCGGCCCAGCCGCGGGCGAGGATCGGTCTTCGGACGGGACCTGGTGCGCGAGGCTGACGCGGTGCGGCGTCTCACCGTCTTCGTGAGCGTGGGCGGCGGGGCGTACGGCGCCCTCACGGGGACAGAGAACCTGGCGTTCGCCGCCGCGATGGGGAGTGCGCCAGCTGGGCCGTCCGAGATCGCCTCCTTGCTCGAGCGCGTGGGCCTCTCCCGCGCCGCCGGCCGACTAGTGCGCACCTACAGCCAGGGGATGAGACGGCGCCTCGCCCTCGCCCGGGCGTGGCTGCTCCGCCCGCGCCTGCTCTTGCTCGACGACCCCTTCGGCGGGTTGGATGCTGAAGGAGCCACGCTGGTCTCGGCGCTGGTCGGAGAGGTGCGGGCGTCCGGAGGAGCCGCCGTCCTGGCCGCCGCGGAGTGGCAGCGCGGCCTCTCCCTCGCCGATCGAGTCGTGGCCCTCGCGGAGGGGCGGCAGGTAGACGCCGCCGACGTCCAGCGCATCTCTCCACTGCTGCGCGCGCTCGTGGGAGGTCCGGCGTGATCGGCGTGCGGCGGGCGGGATCCCTGGCCCGCAAGGACATGCTGACGGAATGGCGGGCCCGCCAGACGATCACCACGATGGCCGTCACCGCGCTCCTGATCATCCTGCTGCTCGGGTTTTCGTTGGGCAGCGATCCAGCCCGCGCCCCGGCCATTCTCTGGGTGGCCCTGACCCTGGCGGCGATGCTGGGGGCGGCGCGGCCGACGCTGCAGGAAGCGGAGGGCGACACCCTAGAGGCGCTGCTGCTCTATCCGGGGCGCCGCGAGCACCTGTTCTGGGGCAAGTGGGCGGCGCTCGGCGTGATGCTCATGCTGCTGTGGACGGCGCTGTTGCCGGCGACGGCCGTGCTGTTCAACCTGGCGCTGTGGAGCAGACTGCCGGCGCTGCTGGCCGTGGGGGCGCTGGGCGTCGCCGGTCTGGCCGCCCTCGGCACGACCTTCGCCGCTCTGGCCGTGCACGTGCGCGGCCGGGAGCTCTTGATGCCGCTGCTGTTGCTGCCGGTGTCGCTGCCGGTGGTCCTGGCGGGGGTGCGGCTCACCGAAGCGGTGCTGCTCGGAGGAGCCATCTCTCTCTGGGCCGGCGTGCTGGGGGTATGTGATCTGCTGTTCCTGCTGATCGTGCCGCTGCTCTTTGAAGTGGTGATGGAGGAAGCGTGAACCCCTCCCGCCTCCTCGGCGTGGCGACCCTCCTCGTCGCCGGAGCGGGGGCCTACGCCGGCCTCATCGCCTCTCCGCCCGATGCCTTTCAGGGACAGTACGTCCGCGTCATGTACGTGCACGTGCCCAGCGCCGCTACCGCCTACCTGGCCGTTGGCACCGTGGCGGTCGCCAGCCTCCTGTATTTGTGGAAGCGGCGCATGCGCTACGACCGCGTCGCCCACGGCGCCGCCGAGATCGGCGTGCTCTTCACCGGACTGGCGCTGGCCAGCGGGATGATCTGGGGTAAACCGGTGTGGGGCACCTGGTGGACCTGGGACGCCCGGCTGGTCACAACCGCCATCCTCTTTCTGATCTACGTGGGCTATCTGCTCGTGCGCGAGCTGGCGGAGGATCCCGAGCGCAGCGCCCGCCTGGCCGCCGTCATCGGGATCGTCGGCGCCCTCGACATCCCCCTGATTCACTACTCGGTGGTCTGGTTCCGGACGCTGCACCAGCCGGCCTCGATCGTACGCGGCGACATCCAGATGGCCCCGCCGATGCTGACCGCGCTCCTGATCAACCTGGCCGCCTTCTTCCTCTTGTACGCCTATCTCCTGACGCTGCGCGTACGCCTCGCCCGTCTCGAGAGGACCCGGCTGGCGGCCGCGGCGGGGGAGCCCGCGTGACCCCACCCGTCGCCATCGCCCTGGCGTATGCGATTGTCTGGGGCGGCATTCTGCTGTACCTGCTTCGCCTCCGCCGCCGGCTGAAGGAGGCCGCTCGGTGAGACGAGCGCGGATCGCCCTCGCCGCCGCCGTGGTCGTGGCGGCGCTGATCTACCTGATCATCGGCGGCATCCGCGGGGCGGTCGTCTTCTACATCACCCCCGGGGAGTTGCTCGCGCAGGGCGCGGCGGCGCAGGGGAAATCGCTGCGCATCGGCGGCCAGGTGCAGCCGGGCTCGCGCAGCTGGGATCCGGCCACGCAGCAGCTGAGCTTCATGCTCACCGATGGCGGCGCGGCGATCCCGGTGCGCCACCAGGGCGCGCCGCCCGGGCTCTTCACGGAGGGACAGGGCGCCATCGTCGAAGGGACGCTGGGCGGGGACGGTACCTTCCTGGCGCGCAGCATCATCGTGAAGCACTCGGAAGAGTACAAGCCCCCAACGCCCGCGCCGTGACGCGCCAACCTTGATCGTCCGGCCGTGAACGCCACCGCCGGTTTTCTCGCCGTCGCCGTCGCCGCCGCCGCCGCCGTGGTGGCGCTGGTCGCGTTCGTGCGCGCGCGGGGCGGAGATCCGCGCCGCCGCCAGACCGGCACGCGGGCCGTCTGCATCATGTTCGGGGCGGTCACGGTGGCCGTCGTCGCCCTGGAGCGGGCGCTGATCGGCGTCGACTTTTCCGTCCAGTACGTGGCGCTGAACATCCATAGCAGCACCCCACTCCTCTTTCGGGTCATCGGGCTCTGGGGCGCCCTGGAGGGCTCGATCCTGCTGTGGGCTTGGGTGCTCGCCGGCTACACCGTCCTGGTCGCCGTCCGCTACCGCCACCGCCATCCGGAGACCACCCCCTTTGCGCTGGCGGTGCTGCTGTCCATCGCCATCTTCTTTCTGCTCTTGATGCTCGGTCCGGCCAACCCCTTCGTGCGGCTCGACCCGGTTCCGCCGGAAGGCCGCGGCCTCAATCCCCTGCTGCAGAACCACCCGCTCATGGCGATCCACCCGCCGCTGCTCTATCTCGGGTACGTCGGCTTCTCGGTGCCCTACGCCTTCGCCCTCGCCTCCCTCCTGTCGCGCACCATGCGGGACGAGTGGATGCTGGCGACGCGCCGGTGGACGCTGGCCGCCTGGTCGTTCCTCGGCGCCGGCATCGTGCTGGGAGCCTGGTGGTCGTACGAAGTCCTCGGCTGGGGAGGCTACTGGGCGTGGGATCCGGTGGAGAACGCCGCGCTGATGCCCTGGCTGGGCGCGACCGCGTTTCTCCATTCGGTGATGGTGCAGGAACGGCGCCGGCTGCTCCGCCTCTGGAACCACGCGCTGGTCATCGTCACCTTTCTGCTGACGATCTTTGGGACCTTTCTGACGCGCAGCGGCATCCTCGGATCGGTGCACGACTTCACCCAATCGCTGATCGGCCCGATCTTTCTCGGCTTCATGACGCTGGTCCTCACCGTGTCGGTAGCGACGCTGGTGGCCCGCCGGAACGAGGTGCGCGACACCGGGACGCTTCCCGCCGTCCTCAGCCGGGAGACGGTCTTCCTGCTGAACAACCTGGTCCTGCTGGCGATCGCGGCCACGGTCTTTATCGGGACGATGTTCCCGCTTCTGGCCGAGGCGGTGGCCGGGGTGAAACTCACCGTCGGCCCGCCCTATTTCAACCGGCTGATCGGGCCCCTCGGTCTGCTCCTGCTATTGTTGATGGCGATCGCCACCCTCCTGCCCTGGGGTCCCCTGCCACGAGACGCCCTGCGCCGGTTTCGCTGGCCGGGGGCCGGCGCCGTGGCCGGGACCGGCGCGCTGGCGCTCGTCGGCGTTCGCGGCCCGACGCTGCTGGCCCTGGCGGTGATCGGGTTCACCGCGCTGGCCCAACTGACCGAGTTCCACCGGGGCGCCCACGCCCTCATGCGCGCCGAGCGGCGCGCCTACCCCGCGGCGCTGGCCGCGCTCTTTTCGATCAACCGGCGGCGCTACGCCGGCTACCTGGCGCACCTGGGACTGGCATTGATGCTGGCAGGCGTGACGGTGTCCTTCGCCTACCGCAGCGAACGCGACTACCTGGCCCGGCCGGGCGAGATGATCCGCGGCCCCGGCTATCTCCTGCGGTACGAGGGCTCCCGGATCACGCAGCGGCCCGACCGCGTGGTCGTCGCGGCCGAGGTCGCCGTGCTGGCGGGGGATGCCTTGGAAGCGGCGCCGCAGGGCGCGCCCGCCCCCCGTATTCTCGAGGTGCTGCGCCCCTCGGAAAACCACTATCCTCAGCAGCGCACCCCCATCCCTACCCCGGCGGTCCGTTCCAGCTGGCGCGGGGATCTCTATCTCGTGCTGCTGAGCGTGGACGAGGACCACGGGGCGGCCCTCAAGATCATCAGCAGCCCGCTGGTCACCTGGATTTGGACGGGGGGACTGCTGATGGCCCTGGCTGGCCTCCTCAGCGCGTGGCCCACACGGCGCGGCTGAGCGTGGTGCGGGCGGCCAGCGCCGCCGGCGCGGTGGCGCTCCTGATCGCCGCGCTGGTCCTGGCCGCAGACGCGGCTCCCCCGACTCCGAGCCTCGACGCGCAGGCGCGCGCCATCGCCTCCCGCCTGCGCTGCCCGGTCTGCCAGAACGAGAGCGTCGCCGACTCGCCCTCCGCGCTGGCGGTGCAGATGCGCGATGAAATCCGCCGCCGCCTCGGGCAAGGGGAGTCGCCCGAGGGGATCACGGCCTACTTCGTCAGCCGCTATGGGCAGTGGATTCTCCTCGACCCGCCGCGCCGCGGCCTGGGGTGGGTCGTCTGGCTGGCGCCCGCAGCCGTGCTCGCGGCCGGGATCGTGATCGCGATCAGGTTTGTTCGGAGAAACACGCAGGCTAAGGGCCACACCGTCTGAAACCGAACTACGAGCTCACGGTTT
>JBOGSD010000014.1:0-55711 GCA_050695215.1 bacterium | reverse complement strand
CCCGCGCCCCGGCGGCGCCGGCGCCCTCCGCGGACGGCCGCGGCCAGGTCTTCGGCCAGCACCAGGATGCCGCGCTGGCGGCCACCCCCGCCCCGGCCGATCAGGGCGTAGGGAACGTTGTGATTGCGCAGCCAGTTCAACATCCGGGTGACGTCTCCGTCGTTCTTCGGGTCAAGGCCCGCCTTGCTCATCAGTTCGGCGAGCCCGACAATCTGGCCCCAGGTTTCGTTCATAACACACCTCCCCGGATGTAAAATCAGGTGCCGGTAATTGAAGGGTTATCCGCGTTAGCAAGCTCTCCTGCGCGCCTCTACGATAGCACGGGTGGCGCGAAAGACGCCTCCCCTAATTGAAAGACGGCAGGGCTGAGGGGGTATCTCGCCCTCTTGTGCGCCGCCTCCGCCCGGACGGCCAGGCGAGGGGCGTCGCCGCTGCCGGCCACCAGCAGCAGGTGCTCGTGGGGAATGGCCGCCACCGCCGGAGCCAGTCCAGGAGGGGTAATCAGGTCAGGTGTGAGGATCCGGGCGGCCTCAAATCCATCGAGGTGTTCGTAGACCTCCCTGGGCCCTCCCAGTTCCGCCAAGAGGTGCGCGGTCCGTCGCCGCAGGTTGGCGACGGCGATGACGTGCAGGTCGTCGGCAGGCAGCTCCCAGGCCGCCCGCATGCCTACGGTGACGTAGGTGATCTGGTGGAACCCCTCGATCACGTACACGACCGCCAGGTCCCCGGCAAAGCGGCGGGCGACCAGGTGGAAGGCCGGCGGATACCGATCGTAGACCTCGACGAAGGCCTGAGGTTTGATCAGCGGGAGCAGATGAGGCTGGGCCCGCGTCAGGGCGGGGGAGTGGAGAGGTGGCAGCCCGGCGCGGACCTCTCCGGCCAATCGGTCGACGGCATCCGGTTGGACCCTTCCGCCCCAGCGCCGGTAGAGGGACGCGAGGTCGACCCGCACCTCCATGCCGGCGACCCGGAGGATCGCTCCCCCGGGGGTCTTCCGCACCACGTCGATGTCGGGATGACGGGAGCGCAGGAGCGCCAGCGCCTCCAGGCTGAAGGCCGTGAGCCGCCGGCGCAGGGACCAGAGCGCCAGCCCCGCCAGAAGCAGCAGGAGGACGACCAGCGCCCCGGGGCCGGCGGCCCGCAGCGGGATCACCGCGACACGCTCACCGGAAGTGCAGGATGTCCTCGATCACCCCGCGTCGTTGACGCTGCGGCCGTAGGACGGCAGAGACATGCCGGCCGATGTGGACCGTCGCCGGGTCCAGCGCCAGCGGCGCGACGAGCCCCCCATCGGTGTCCTCGATCTGCACGAACCCGATCAGGCGTGGGCGCGTCATCGGCCGGCCGTCCAGGTCGTGGTGCAGCCCCGTGAAGGTGTGAACCACGCCGCGCGGTGGCACTTCCATCCAGTGGTCAGCCAGGTCCTGGAAATCTTTCGGGCAGTAGAGCCGCGGCGGGAGATAGGTGGTGCCGCACTCGGGACAGCGCGTCACGGCGAAGGTGCCGCGCCGGCGCAGCGTCTGGAAGAAACGCTCCCCCGCGGCTCCCGCGGTATAGCGGAAGGAGACGCCGATCCGGCCCTCCCAGGCGCGCAGCCGCGCGGTCTCGGTGATCCGGTCGCGCAGCCCCATCAGCGCCGCCTCCTCGCCGGGGCGAAGTGCAGGATGTCCGTGATCGCCCCGGTGCGTGCCGCGGCCGGCTTCCAGACGGCGCGGACCGGCAGCCCGATCCGCACCTGACGGCGGATCCGCTCGACGGTACGCCCGCGCAGGCCGCCGAGCAGGTGCAGGAAGCCGACGCGGGGAGAGGTGCCGTCGATCTCGATCACGGCCGGCACCTGGGGGACGCGGAGCGGCTGCATGTCCCAGGTGATGTAGCAGATCGAGAAGGTGTTGACGGTTCCGCTCTCGGCGAGTTCCACCCACTCGTCCATCGGGATGAAACACATCTCGCAGAAGGCCCGCGGCGGCGTCACCGTGCGGGCGCAGCGCCGGCAGCGGGTGCCCAGGATCTTGCCCTTGCGCAGCCCCTCCAGGAACCGACCGATCGCCACCCCCGTGTCCCAGCGGTAGGCCAGGACCGGGTCCCAATGTTCCAGGCTGACCTTGCCCCTGCGTAGATCGGCGTCCCGGAGGGGGGTGCCGCGGAGCGGGTGGGAGACCCCCGGGATCATCCCAGGCGTCGCCGGCGGCGGGGTCGGCGTCGAGCGCATAGAGCGGGAGCGGCGGGCCACCGGCTACACCCCTAGGATGGCGACGGTGCCGATCTGCATGAGATCTCCCCAGGCCTGCGCCAGACCGCGCCTGGGGCTGTTGTCCACCTGGCGCGCGCCGGCCTCGCCACGCAATTGCCAGAACAGCTCGCAGATCTTCATCAGCCCCGCCGCGGCGATGGGGTTGCCGACGCCCATCAGCCCGCCGGAGGGGCAGGAGGGCAGGTCGCCAGTGCGGTCGAACCGGCCGCGGGCTAGATCCTCCGCCGCCTTGCCGCGATCGGCCAGCAGCAGCCCTTCCAGGTGGTGGAGTTCTTTGTAGGCGAAGGGGTCATAGGGTTCGACGACGTGGATCTCCTTGCGCGGGTCGGTGACGCCGGCCATCGCGTAGGCCATCCGGGCCGCATCCTCGACGTAGCGGGGATAGGCGAGGTCGCGGTTCCCCCAATAGGAGGTATCCAGCGCCCAGCCGACGCCTTCCACCCACACCGGACGGTCGCTGATCCGCCGAGCCGCCTCCTCCGAGGCCAGCACGATCGCGGCCGCGCCGTCGCTGACGGGGCTGACCATCAGCCGGTGCACCGGCCACGCCACCACCTCGCTGGCCAGGACGTCCTCGACCGTGAGCTCTGCGCCCAGCTGCGCCGCCGGATGGCCGAGGGCGTTGTGCTTGTTCTTGACGGAGACGCGCGCGATGTCCGCGTTCGAGATCCCGTAGGTGTGCATGTAGCGGCTCTGTTCGAGGGCGAAGATCCAGAGGAGGTTCGGCCCCAGCGGTCGCTCGATGGTGTGGTCGAAGATGCTGATGAAGGCGGCCTGCGGATGCGGCATGGTGGTGCTCATCTTCTCCTCGGCCACGACCAGCACCACGTCGAACATGCCGGACGCCACGAGCGTCCACCCGGAGATGATGCTGAAGACGCCGGACCCGCCGCCGACGTAGGCGCGCAGATAAGGCTTCCGCCAGCCGCCGGCGCCGTCGGAGAGGTATTCGCCCTTCATATGCACGCCGTCGAAGGCGTCCGGCGCGGTCGCCATCACCACCGCTTGGACGTCGCGGCGCCGCAGCCCCGCCGATTCGAGGGCGGCAGACGCGGCGTAGTAGGAGAGTTCCTTGCCGGTCTCCAGCGCGCGGCGCACGAAGAGGGAGAGCCCCGCCCCCACGACGGCGACCCGCCGGCGCGCCTGCGGGGGCCTAGGCGGCACCGAGCACCACCGCCCCGCCCGTCGTCGTGGGCACGCCGCGCCACGACACGACCAGCGCCGTGCGGACGTCCCTGCCCTGCGCCGTCCCCGCGCTGCCACGGACCTGATGCGCCGCCGCGGCGGTGCGGAAGAGGGCGGAGGCATCATAGCCGTACCCCATGCCCAGGTTGCCCCCGGAGAGGTTGACCCGCAGGTCACCCCTGCGGCCGGTGCGTCCGGCGGAGGTCAGCCGGGCGCCGTCGCCAACCTCCGCCCCCAGCGCGGCCTCCAGGTGCTGCAGTTCCTTGTAGGCGTAGGTGTCGTCCACTTCAAACAGGTCGATCTCCTCCGCCGGCGATCTGATCCCGGCCTGCGCGTACGCGGCCGCGCAGGCCAGATGCGCGTAGGTCGCCCGCGCCCAGGGGCGGCCCGATAGCGACGGCTCGTCCGTCGCCCAGCCGATGCCCCGGATCCAGACCGGCGCGGCGCTACGGTCCGCGGCCCACTCCGCGGACGCCAGCACCAGCACGACCGCGCCGTCGGCGTACCGGCTGACCTCCAGATCGCGCAGAGGCTCGGCCAGCGGCGGACTGGCCAGCACTTCGTCCACGCCGATGTCCGCGCCGTATGCGGCGTAGGGGTTGCTGAGTGCGGCGCGCCGGTTCTTGCTCACGACCTGGGCGGTGATCTCGGGGCCGGCCCCGGCCTCATGCAGGTAGCGGCGCATCTCCAGTCCGGCCACGGCGTGCGGATTGAACCGGCGAGGGCGTTCGAAGGTCGGATCCAGCGCCAGGGCCAGGATCTGCTCGTGGTGGACGACATTGCTGGCCTTGCTGTGCGCCTCCACCACCGCGATCTCCGCGATTCCCGAGCGGATGAGCATGTAGGCGGTGGCGAGGCCCTGCAGCCCATCGCCGGCGATGGTTTGCACCGGGCGGCGCACCGCCCCTAGTTGGTCGGGGGTGTACTCGTCGGTGATGGACGTCCCTTCGTGGAAGTCTTCGGCCACGGTGACGAAGGTGTCGATCTCGCGCGGAGTGACCGCCGCGTCGGCGTAGGCGCGGGTCGCCGCCTCGAAGATCATCTCGCGGAAGGAGACGTCCGGAGAGATGGAGCGCAAGGGGGTCAGACCAACGCCGATAATGGCAACGGAGGGGTCCATGAAGGTCAAGGAAATCTTTCTGTCTGGTACCTCTTCAACCTTCCCTCCTGGAACACGCCGACTTCGTCAACCGCTTGAACCTTGTTATTCCGGTCACTGGCTGACAACTCATGTATTGACAACTAGATATTATAAGGCGATTCTAATAATTGTGGAGGTGATGAACCAATGGGGGGAGAGGCACAGGCCGAACCTAGGCCTGGGATGCCTGAGGAGGATTTCTGGAAGAGACCTCGTCTGCCGAGGGGGTTTTGGAGGAGAGCCGAAACCCTAGAGGTCCTCAGGAAAGCGAGGGACGCTGAGCTAGGGCTCGACGAGGCGATCATGCGCCTTGGGGGTCCCGAAAAGGTGAACCGCGCGGATGTCAAGTGGTACGTGGCTCGGCTCAGGAATCAGATTCCTACGGAGCCTGAACGGGCTAGGATAGGGCAGGGCGGGAGGTTGGTCATCCCCGCCTCGTATCGGCAGGCGCTCGGGCTCAGGGAGGGGGACGAGGTGACCCTGAGGCTCGAAGATGGGGAGTTGCGTCTCACCACACCCGAGCAGGCCTTGAGGCGGGCGCAGGCATTATTGCGGCAGTACGTTCCTGCGAACCGCTCGTTGGCCGATGAACTGATCGCGGAACGACGCCGAGATGCGCGTCGTGAGTAGCATTGTCGTAGACGCGTCGGCTGTACTGGCGGTCCTGAACCAGGAACCCCGCGCCAAGCAGTGGAGTGGATCGCTGGCCGATGCGGCTGTCAGCACCGTGAATCTCTCCGAGGTCGTCGCCAAGCTTTCGGAGGTTGGCATCGATGAGAGGAGGATCAGAGGCGCGCTCGATGGACTTGGTATGGCCATTGTGTCGTTTGACGCGGATTTCGCCTATGACGCAGGTTTGCTCAGATCCAGGACAAAGACCCTGGGGCTCTCCCTCGGAGACCGGGCATGTCTTGCTCTAGCCATTCGAATGAAGCTTCCGGCTCTGACGGCCGACCGTGCCTGGACGAGGCTTCGCCTGGAGGCTGAGATCGCCGTCATGGACTGACATGGAACTTGACCTCAGCGAAGAGCATCGTCTGATCCAAGCGACGGTCCGCGAGTTCGCGGCGAGGGAGATCGCCCCCGCCGCCGCCCGGTTGGACCAGGAGGCTCGCTACCCCGAAGACCTCATTGCCCGTGCGGCTGCCCTCGGCCTGATGGGGCTGATGGTTCCCGAGCAGTACGGCGGCGCGGGCATGGACGGCGTGGCCAACGTGCTCGTCCAAGAGGAACTGGCGCGCGCCTCCGCCGGCGTGCAGGTGATCATCAGCGTCAACAACTCGCTGGTCTGCGACCCGATCCTGCGCTTTGGCAGCGAGGAGCAGAAACGGCGCTACCTCCCAGCGCTGGCGGGAGGCCGCTCGTTGGGATGCTACTGCCTGACCGAGGCCGCCGCCGGCTCCGACGCCATGGCCATCGCGACGCGGGCGGAGCTCCATGGCGGGGAATGGCTCCTCACCGGTCGCAAGCTCTTCGTCACCAACGGGGTGGAGGCCGATCTCTGCATCGTCTACGCGCGCAGCGAGTCGACCCCTGGGGCGCGTGGCCTTTCCGCGTTCCTGGTCGAGAAGTCCTTTCCGGGCATCCGGGTGGGCAAGGTGGAGCACAAACTGGGGATCCGCTGTTCCTCCACCACTGAAATCCTGCTGGATGAGTGCCAGGTGCCTGCCGCCAACCTGCTGGGAGCGCGAGGCGAGGGCGGGAGGATCGCCCTGGCCACCCTCGACGGGGGACGGATTGGGATTGCCGCCCAGGCGCTCGGGCTGGCGCGAGCGGCCCTGGAGGCGTCCACCGCCCACGCGAAGGGGCGGTGGCTCTTCGGCCGCGCGCTGTCGGAATTCCAGGCGACCCAATGGGCACTGGCGGACATGGCCACTCGCATCGAGGCGGCCCGCCTCTTGGCCTACCGCGCCGCCTGGCTGCGTCACCGGGGCGAGCGCTGTGGGCGCGAGGCGGCGACCGCAAAACTGATCGCGTCCGAGACGGCGATGTGGGCGACCCACCGGGCGGTCCAGCTCTTCGGCGGCTACGGCTACGTCCAGGACTACCCGCTGGAGCGATACTTCCGGGACGCCAAAATCACGGAGATCTACGAGGGGACCTCCGAGATCCTGCGCCTCGTCATCTCCAGGGATTTGGTAGGATCGAGAGGGAGCGCGCTCGGATGAATATCGTGGTGTGCCTCAAGCAGGTGCCGGACACCGAGGCGCCGATCCGCATCCGTCCCGGCGGGAGCGGCATCGATGAGACGGGCCTCAATCTGGTGATGAACTACTACGACGAGCATGCCACCGAGGCGGCGCTGCGGCTGCGCGAGCAGTTCGGCGGCACGGTGACCGTGGTGGCGGTGGGGCCGGAGCGCGCCCGCGAAGCGCTGCGCCAGGCCCTCGCCATGGGCGCCGACGAGGCGACACTTGTCCGAGACCCCGCCCTCGAGGGAGCCGACCACCTCCTGGTCGCCCGCGCGCTGGCCGCGTTCATCCGTCCACGCGCGGCGGACGTCGTGATCTGCGGCAAGCTGAGCACCGACGACAACGCGGCCATCGTGGGCCCCGCGCTGGCGGAGTTCCTCGACCTCCCACAGGCCACCGCCATCGCCAGACTGGACGTCGACGCCGGAGGCGCCAGCGCCACCGTGCACAGAGAACTGGAGGGCGCCCTCGAGGTGCTGGAGATCCCGCTGCCGGCCGTGTTCACCGTTGAGCGCAGCCTCAACGAGCCGCGCTACCCATCCCTGCCGGGGATCATGAAGGCCAAACGCAAGGACATCGCCGTGTTGGATCTGGCGGGACTCGGACTCTCTCCCGAGGAGATGGGGAGCCCGGGCTCCACGCTGGCCGGGCTGACCGCGCCGCCGGCCCGCACCGCCGGCATGCAGGTGAACGGCGCTGACCCGGACGCCGCCGTGAAGGCGATCGTGGCCTTTCTCAGCGACCGCGCGAAGGTGCTCTGATGGCGCCTCAGCGGGGACTGTCCGAGGTCTGGGTGCTCGTCGCCCATGAGGCCGGCGCCGTGCGCAAGATCACCTACGAACTGCTGGGCCAGGCCAGGGCACTGGCCGGCGAGGGCGGGCGTGTCGTGGCCGTGCTGCTGGGCGCCGGCGTCGATGATCCCGCCCGCACGCTGGGCCGCCGCGGGGCCGACGAGGTGGTGCTGGTCGATGATGCGCGCCTGGCCGGGTACACCACCGAAGGCTATGCCGCCGCCCTGGCCGCGCTGGCGTCGGAGCATCCACCCACGCTGCTGCTGATCGGCTCGACGGCGCAGGGACGCGACCTCGCCCCGCGCCTGGCCGCCCGGCTGGGCGCGGCCATCGTCACCGATTGCCAGAGCCTCGCCGCGGACGAGGGGGCGCTGATGGCCACACGCCCCATGTTCACGCGCAAAGCCATCGGGACCGTCCGCCTGGCCCCCGCACGGATGTGGATTGCGGTCGTCCTGCCGGCGGTCTTTCCCGTGGGCGCGGAGACCGATCGGCCCGCCGCACTCCGGCTGGCCGCGCTGCCGGCGGAGGTGCGCATCCGCACCCGCGTGCTGGAGACGCGAGCCATCGAGCGCGAGACCGTGCCGCTCACGGAAGCGGAGGTGATCGTCTCGGGGGGCCGGGGGCTGCGCGGCCCAGAGAATTTTGCCCTGCTCGACGCCCTCGCCCGGGCCCTCGGCGCCGCGGTCGGTTCCTCGAGGCCGCCGGTGGACTCAGGATGGGTGCCGCACGACTATGAGATCGGACAGACCGGCAAGACCGTCTCCCCGCAGGTCTACATGGCCTGTGGGATCTCCGGCGCGCCGCAGCATCTGGCGGGGATGTCCGGATCCAAGTTCATCGTCGCCATCAACAAGGATCCCCACGCGCCGATTTTTCAATTGGCCGATCTCGGCGTGGTGGGGGACCTCTTCGAGATCCTGCCGCGTCTGACCGAGGCCGTGAAGACACGCAAGGCGGCAGGCTGATGAGCGACGGGCCGGAGGGCGGACGGGACGGCCACGGCGGGGAGCGGAAGCCGCGCTTTTCCACCATCTCCGACGTGGAGGTCGAGCGGCTCTATGGCCCCGCAGACATCGCTGCTCTCGACGAGGCGCGCGACCTCGGCCTTCCCGGGGATTACCCGTTCACCCGCGGCATCCATCCGGCGATGTACCGCGGCCGGCTCTGGACGATGCGCCAATTCGCCGGATTCGGCACCGCCGAGGACGCCAATCGCCGCTTCCACTACCTGTTGGAGAAGGGGCAGACCGGGCTGTCCGTGGCCTTCGACATGCCCACGTTGATGGGCTACGACTCCGATCACGCCCGCGCATTCGGCGAGGTGGGGCGGGAGGGGGTCGCGGTCGATTCGCTCGCCGACATGGAGGTGCTGCTGGACGGCCTGCCGCTCGACCAGGTCACGACCTCGATGACGATCAACGCGCCGGCGAACGTCCTCCTGGCGCTCTACGTGGCCGTCGCCGACCGCCGGGGCGTCCCGCGCGACCGCATCGGCGGCACCACGCAGACCGACATGCTGAAGGAGTTCATCGCTCAGAAAGAGTGGGTCGTGCCGCCGCGCCCCAGCATGAAGTTGATCCAGGACATGCTGGTGTTCGGGACGCGCGAACTGCCGCGTTGGAACGTCATCAGTATCAGCGGCTACCACATCCGCGAGGCCGGCTCCACGGCCGCGCAGGAACTGGCCTTTACGCTGGCCGACGGCATCGCCTATGTGCAGGCCGGCAGGGAGGCCGGTCTGGACGTGGACGCCTTCGCCCCGCGCCTCTCGTTCTTTTTCGACTCTCACATCGATTTCTTCGAAGAGATCGCCAAGTTCCGCGCGGCCCGGCGGATGTGGGCGCGCATCATGCGCGAGCGTTTCGGCGCACGCACGCCCCGCTCGTGGTGGCTGCGCTTCCATACGCAGACCGCCGGGGTGTCGCTGACAGCACAGCAGCCGCTGAACAACGTCGCGCGGGTCGCCCTCCAGGCGTTTGCCGCAGTCCTGGGAGGCACGCAGTCCCTCCACACCAACTCGATGGACGAGACGTACGCCCTCCCCACGGAGGAAGCAGCGACGGTGGCGCTGCGCACCCAGCAGATCATCGCGCACGAGACCGGGGTGACCGAGGTGGCTGACCCTCTCGGCGGCTCCTACTTCGTCGAAGCCCTGACCGCGGAGATCGAGCGCCAGGCCTGGGAGTACATCCGGCGCATCGACGACCTGGGCGGCATGATCGCCGCGGTCGAGGCCGGCTTTCCCCAGCGCGAGATCGCCGAGGCGTCCTACCGCTACCAGCAGCAGCTGGAGCGGCGGGAGAAGATCGTGGTGGGCGTCAACGCATTCGTGGCGGGACCCGACGGGGCGGAGGCGGAGCGTCGGATCGATCTCCTGCGGATCTCCCCCGAGGTGGAGCGCCGGCAGATCGAGCGCACCCGCCGGCTGCGGGCAGCACGGGACCCGCGCCGGGCGGCCGAGGCGCTGGCCCGACTGAGCGAGACCTCACGCGCTGGCGGCAACACGATGTACGCGATCATCGACGCCGTGAAGGCGCACGTCACGCTGGGCGAGATCTGCGATGTCTTCCGCGCCGTCTACGGGGAGTACCGCGAACCTGCGGTGATCTAGCCAGCCACCTCGGCAAACGGTGAGATCAATTACGTCGCCTCTGCTCTCGATCTCGTAGCCGGTCCAGCCTAGAGAAAGTGGACGTGCGGATTCGCGGGTCAGGAATCTGCCGAATCCATTTGCGCGCCCGGTGTACGCTGAGGTTCGAAAAATCGAGCTCGGGAAAGAACCCGAACGGGTTACCTTTCCTGGTGGAGAGGTACAGTGAATCGACTAAGGCCTTTTCGGGTGTGGCGATCAAGAAATCCTGGGCCGCACCATACCATTCGAACCCCGCAAAAAACCTCGGGTCGATCCGGTGGAAAGAGTAGGTAGCGATAGAAGTCTTCTTGAGCCGCGTGTGTCCCGTTGTCGCCGCATAGACAATCTGCGGAATCTGTTCGATGATTCGATGGAGGTTCAACGCGGATAGAAAGGAGACGTAGGCATGGTGGCGGCCGACGAGGAAGGGAACCAGATGATAACGGGTGAAGCGGCGGTCGTTCGGATCGGCCCAAAGACCGCGGGTGATTCTCTGAAGGCGACCTTGCTTGGCCAGCCGTGCCAAATCGTGGCTGGTGGCGGAAATGGAACCGTGACGCACGAGGGCAATCTCGCGGGTCGTGAAGACTGGTCGTCCGATGGCCTGAATCGTCTGGGCGACGTTGGGTCTACCCACGCTCCCGATTCCCTCCATGGAGAAGCGTTGCGACGCGCAACCTGATCTCGTCCCACTGCCTCTGTGAGTCGTAGACAGAGCGATCCTCGGGAGACAGATAGTCGATAACCGTATCCCGGAACTGATGGTACTCAAGCGTATAGACTCGCTCGATGGCGTCTTGGATCTTCCGCGCGGTGAAGCTCTGAGAGGGGTTCGTCGCGAGCACTTCTGGTTGAGAGCTCAACGTGTAGAGGTCGAACACATCTCTGGCTTCAGGCACCTGGCGTTGGATCAAAGCTCGGACCTTCTGCCTCGCCGCAGCGATCGCAGTGTAATGAGGCACGACGATAGGAGGCAGCCTGTAGGCGGCGAGACTGGTCGCCGAGACAGACGAAGAGGTGAATTCCGTATCGAGCCCGCGTCTCGAAAATTCGATCTTGGTGAACAGGTCCTCCCCGGCGATAGTAAGTAAATGGACTTTGAACCGTTGGACGGTTTCCGTCTGTTTCGCGCGGGGAAGAGCCGGGGGCTGGATGCGTTCGATTCCGAATGGACGCAGTGCGTCAAGGAAGCCAGGGGATGCCAGCACGGCCATGACCTTCACGGCCAGGGTAGGGATTGGTATCCCCCGAGCATCGAGGTCTATGTGTTCCGAGTATCGAACGCTGCCGAAGAAGAAGCGGAGGTTGCTTCCCCCCTTCAAGATGAAGCTGGTAATCGGCACGGCTCGCGCGTAGGCGCGCAGAAACAATAAGTGGAAAACCTCTCGTCGCTGCAGGTCAGTGTACATAATGTTATGTATTGTAGTTGAAGAAAGTTGCAAGTCAAGTCCATATAAGAAGGAGCGCCTTCCTTCCGTTTGCCCGGGCGCGCTGCTCTGGCTCTTTAAGGGCAGAGTCAAGCCCGTTTGCTAGAATACGGCGGGAGGCGGACGGCCGCCGGCCCGACGACCCATGCCTGACGCCAAGATTCGTATCCTGGTGGCCAAGCCCGGCCTGGACGGTCACGACCGGGGCGTGAAGGTCGTGGCGCGCGCTCTGCGCGACGCGGGCTTCGAGGTCATCTACACCGGCCTGCACCAGACCCCGGAGATGATCGTGAACGCGGCCGTCCAGGAGGACGCCGACGCCATCGGTCTCTCGATCCTCTCCGGTGCCCACAACGTCCTGTTCCCCAAGATCATGGACCTGCTGGGTGAGCGGGGCGCCGGCCACGTCGTCGTGTTCGCCGGCGGCATCATCCCCGAAGAGGACGCGCCGGCGCTGCGCGAGGCGGGCATCGCGGCGATCTTCACGCCCGGCACCTCCCTCCAGGAGATCACCGATTGGGTGCGCCAGCACGTGACCCCGCGGGGAGTCAGAACCTGACGGGCGGCACCGGGCCGCTGGAGGCGGGGGAGGTTGTCCTCCTGCTCGACCGGCGGGGCCGCCGCTATCTGGCGACGCTGGCCGCGGGCGGGGTGCACGACCTCCGCGGCGGCAAGATTCCCCACGAGGTGATGATCGGCCGGGAGGAGGGCAGCGTCGTGGAGAGCAGCCGCGGCGAGCGCGTGCGCGTCTTCCGGCCGACCCTGGCGGAGTTCGTCCTGGAGATGCCGCGGGGCGCCCAGGTGATCTACCCGAAGGACCTGGCGATGATGGTGTTCTGGGGGGACGTCTACTCCGGGGCCACCGTGGTGGAGGCAGGAACGGGCTCGGGGGCCCTCACCATGGCGCTGCTGCGCGCCGTGGGCCCGTCGGGGCGGGTTTTCTCGTATGAGATCCGGGAGGACTTCGCTCGCCAGGCCCGGCGCAACATCACCCGCCTGATGGGCGAGCCCGAGACCCTGACGTTCCGCGCGCACGACATCTACGACGGCATCCCGGACGCGCCCGCCGACCGTCTCCTGCTCGACCTCCCCGAACCGTGGCGGGTCGTGCCGCACGGTGTGGAGGCGCTGCGACCGGGTGGGATCTGGGTGAGTTACGTGCCGACGGTGCCGCAGGCCGCGCAGACCGTGGAGACGTTGCGCGCGGCAGGGGCCTTCGCCATGATGGACACGTTTGAGACGCTGCTGCGCCCCTGGAACATCGAGGGGTTGTCCGTGCGGCCGGCACACCGGATGGTGGCGCACACCGGGTTCGTCACCACCGCGCGCCGGGCGGCGCGGACGGGTCCCGCGGAGTCCGCCGCCCCAGGCCAGCGCGTGGAGGGAGGCTAGCCGTGGCGCAGGTCAACGCCTCGACCGTGATCGCGGCGCCCATCGACGACGTCTACGCTGCAGCCAAAGCGGTCGAGACCTTCCCTGAGTTCATGCCCGACTTGGAGAGTGTGGAGGTGCTGGAGCGGTCAAACGGCAACACGGTGAGCCGCTGGGTCGGCCTCGTGCAGGGGCGCAAGATCCGCTGGGTGGAGGAGGATCTCTGGGACGACCGCGCCTACCGCTGCGATTTTCGTCAGCGCGAGGGCGATTTCACACGCTACCAGGGCACATGGAGGTTCGAACCGGTGGGCGAGGGCACCCGCACGACCATCGACGTGGACTTCCAACTGGACATCCCCCTGGCCGGGGCGTTGTTGAGCAACCTGCTGAAGGTCTTGATGCGCAAGAACATCGAGGGGATGCTCTCTGCGCTGAAAACCCAGGTCGAAGCGCGGCGGTGACCTGGGTCGTTTGGGGTGTTGCTGTGACGGGTAAACCGGGAAGGGCGCCGCGGCAGCGGCGTGGAAGTGGGCGCAAGGCAATTGCCCTGAAGGAGGGTATCGGATGATCACACGGATGGAGAATCGGATCCGGGCCGGCGTGGCGCGCTACCTCGGGAACGAGCGGGGCCAGGACATCATCGTTGTCCTCCTGGTCCTCTTCGTCATCTGGTTGCTGCTGACCGGAGGGCGCGTCGTCGTCCAGTAGGCGCGGACTTCGTGATCCGGCAAATGAGGAGCCGCAGCGACGCTGCGGCTCCTCATTTGCCCGACACTCCCCCCCGGGACGGGCCGCACCGCGTCCACCGGGAGAAAGTTGCTGGTGGGGGGTGGAGACTATACGATGAGGTCTATGCGTACGGCCGCCAAAATTCCCATCGCCCACCCCATCATCGGTGACCAGGAGCGGCAGCGAGTCCTGGAAGTGCTGGCGTCGGGGATGCTTGTCGCCGGCAAGATGGTGCAGGAGTTCGAAGAAGCCTTCGCCGCCTACATCGGCGTCCCTCACGCCGTGGCCACCTCCTCCGGCACCACCGCCCTCCAAGCGGCGCTCGAGGCGCTGGGCATCGGCGCCGGGGACCGCGTCGTCACCACCCCCTTCACCTTTGCGGCGACCAGCCACGCCATCGTGCACGCCGGCGCGCGCCCGGTCTTCGCCGACGTCGACCCGGCCACCGGCAATCTCGACTCCGCGGCCGTGGAGGCCGTGGTCCGACAGGAGGGGGCGAAGGCGGTCATCGCCGTGCACCTCTATGGGTTGCCCTGCGACATGCACGCCCTCGGCGACGTAGCCCGCCGGCACGGCTTACTGCTTATCGAGGATTGCGCTCAAGCGCACGGCGCGGCCTTCCGCGGGCGCAAGGCCGGGTCCTTCGGGGACGCGGCCATCTTCAGTTTCTATCCCACGAAGAACATGACCACGGGCGAGGGCGGCATGATCCTGACGGGCGACCCCGAGGTGGCGCGGCGGGCGCGCCTGCTGGTGGATCCCCGCGCCGAAGAGGAGTATGTCTACAGCGTGATCGGTTACAACTTCCGCATGACCGACGTGGCGGCGGCGATGGGCCTGCCCCAACTGGACCGGCTGGAGGAGCTGAACGGCGCGCGCCGGCGCAACGCCCGCACGCTCACCGCGGGGCTGCGCGGCCTGCCGTGGCTGAGCCCGCCGGTCGAGCCGGAGGGGGCTAAGCATGTCTACACCGCCTACACCGTGCGCGCCCGGGCGAGGGAGGCGCTCATGACCCATCTCACCCGCGAAGGCATCGGGCACAAGATCTTCTACCCGATGCTCATTCCGCACACGCCGGCCTACCGGCGCCTGGGCTTCGATGGTAGTTTCCCCGCCGCCGAGGCGCTCACCCGGGAGGTGTTGGCCCTGCCGGTGCATCCGGCGCTCAGCGGCGAGGACCTCCAGCGCATCATCGAAGTCGTGACGGCGTTTCGGCCCTGATGAGCCGTCCTGTGCGCATCGGCGTGGTCGGGCTCGGCCAATGGGGCCGCCACCACGCCCGG
The DNA here is from genome assembly GCA_050695215.1 of bacterium. GTDB lineage: Bacteria > Sysuimicrobiota > Sysuimicrobiia > Sysuimicrobiales > Humicultoraceae > JACQGZ01. The sequence goes on along the minus strand of JBOGSD010000014.1, from coordinate 40,700 downwards.
ATCCTGTCGCATCTTCCCGAGGTCGACCTCGTCGGCGTCGCCGACATCAACGCGCGGGAAGCGGCACACCTGGGGCACCGCTACGGCGCCCGCTCGCACCGGAGCCACCGCGACCTGTTGGGAGAGGTGGACGCGGTTACCATCGCCGTGCCCACCGCGTTGCACTTCGCCATCGCCCGGGATTTCCTAGAGGCGGGAGTGCACGTGCTCGTGGAAAAGCCGATGACCACCACCGCGGAGGAGGCAGCCGCGCTCTCTGATCTGGCGGCGGCCCGCGGGCGGGTGCTCCTGGTCGGCCACATCGAGCGCTTCAAGCCTGCGGTGCAGCGGCTCTTCCGCCTGGTCTCCGACCCGCTGTCGATCGAAGCCCGCCGGATGCGGCCCTACGATCCCGGCCGCACGATGGATGTCGGCGTGGTGATGGACCTGATGATTCACGACATCGACATCGTGGACTCGATGATCCCGGGGCGCTTCGACGACCTTCAGGCGATCGGCGTGTGCGTGCACAACTCACACGAGGATCTGGCGATGGCCCGGCTGCGCACCGCGTCCGGTTGTCTCGTCACGTTCACGGCCAGCCGGGTGGCTGCCCGTAAGACCGCGGAGATAGAGGTGACGATGGCCGACCGGGCCATCCACCTAGACCTGCTGCGGCAGAGCATCGCCATCAACTTCTTCACCGGGGAAACACAGCGGATCACGCTGGAGGGCGAGGAGCCGTTGGAGTTGGAGCTGCGGCACTTCGTCGAGTGTGTGCGCAACGGCGGCCGGCCGCTCGTCGGAGGCGAGGACGGCCACCGGGCGCTCGAGATCACCGAGGAGCTCCTGGCGCGAATGGTCCGAATTACGCCGCCCGTACGCGTTTGACGGGTAGCGAGTGCCGGAGGAGGCTCGCCGGCGAATCTCCCCCGTCCCCGCCCACCCTCACGGTCGGATCACCACGTAGGTGGCCACTTTCGCGACACCGTCGATGTGCCGGAGCTGGTCGCTCAGGCCGGCAAACCCCTTCGTCCCATCAAGGTGCCCCAGCGCGATGATGTCGACGTCTCCCATGGTCACCACCGCCTCGGTGATGCCAGGGATGCGCCGGATCGCCCGGGCCACCTCCGCGGGCGTCTGCCGGGCCAGGGTGATCAGGAAGTAGGCCGTCTCCACCACATCCTCATGGTATCGGAAGGTCCCGCTGGGCGAAAAGAGGTCCGTGCTATAGTTAGCGCGATGATTCCGGGGAAGATCTCCCCCGCTCTGCTCCGCCGTCTTGTCTATCCGCACCTGACCCACCGCCCGGACCTCCTGGTTCGCGCCGCTCTCGGCGAGGACAGCGCCGTCCTCGACTTCGGCTCCTCGGTGTGCGTGGCCACCTGCGATCCTATCACCGGCGCGGTGCAGCACCTGGGGCGGTTGGCCGTGCACGTGGCCTGCAACGATGTCGCCGCCACCGGGGCCGAGCCCGTGGCGTTGTTGCTCACTGTGCTGCTGCCTCCGGGGACAACAGAAGACGCACTTGAACAGATCATGCGGGAAGCGGGGCGGGCGGCCTCGGCGCTGGGCGTTGCCATCGCGGGAGGGCACACCGAGATCACGCCCCGCGTGGTCACCCCGCTGGTCGTGGTGGCAGGGATCGGGCGGGCCGACCGGGCAGGATACGTCCATGCCGGCGGCGCGCATCCCGGCGACGCGCTGCTGCTGACGAAGGCGGCGGCCATCGAAGGCACGGCGATCCTCGCCACCGACCTGGCCGCAGATCTGGCGGAGCGCGTCCCGCCCGACATGCTGGCGCGGGCGCAGCGGTTCATCGAGGAGGTCAGCGTCGTGCCGGAGGGGCGGATTGCCGCGGGGGCGGGGGCGACCGCGATGCACGACGTCACCGAGGGCGGGGTGATCACTGCCGTCTGGGAGATGGCCGAGGCCTCCCAGTGCGGCGTCGAACTCTGGGCCGATGCGGTGCCGGTGCGCGCGGAGACGGCAGCGGTCTGCGCCGCGCTGGGGGCCGACCCGCTGGCCCTGATCGGCAGCGGCGCCATGCTCATCACGACGGCCGACCCGGGGCGGACGCTGGAGGCCCTGCGAGAAGGCGGGATCGCGGCAGCGCCGGTGGGCGCGATGCGCGCCGCCGGTCGGGCCCTGCGACGCGGCGAGCGAGAGGAACCGCTGACACCTCCCGCACGAGACGAACTCTGGCGGATTTTGGAACGACGGTCCTAGCGCTGGTCCCGGGGCGAGGCGGCGTGCTACGATAGGCGCGAGAACTGCATAGCGTTTTGCTGGGGGAGCCCGGTCGAGCCGGGCTGAGAGTGCGGCCGGTGAGGGATGTGCCGCAGACCCCTCGGACCCGATCCAGGTCATGCTGGCGTGGGGAAGCACGGTGCGATGCGCCGCCGGGTCCTGGTCGGGCCGGCGGCGTCGCTGTTTCCAGTGACGGCGACCCAGCGGGAGGAGGAGGTCTCGATGCCGCAGGAGCAGCTGCGTCGGCTCACCGAAACCGGTCTGGCGCTGGCCCTGGTGGCGGTGCTCAATCTGATTCCCCCGATCTTCAAGATGCCCCAGGGTGGGTCGGTCACCGCCGGCAGTATGGTGCCGATCTTCTTCGTGGCGCTGCGCTGGGGCGGCCCCTGGGGGATCTTCAGCGGAATCCTGGGCGGGCTGATCAACTACTGGATCGACCCGCAATACTTTCACCCCGTGCAGTGGCTGCTCGACTACCCGGTAGCGTTCGGGATGCTGGGCGTGGCCGGCTTCTTCCGCCGCGTGCCTGCCGCGGGGATCATTGCCGGGGGTGCCCTGCGATTTGGCGCCCACGTGCTCTCGGGGGTGGTCTTCTTCGCCTCCTTCGCGCCGGAAGGGTTGAGCCCGTTGCTCTATGCCATTATCTATAATGGCAGCTTCATGCTGCCGGAGGTGGCGATCAGTGTGGTGGTGACGCTCCTGCTGCGGCGCGCGATGGCGCGCCCAACCCCGGCAATGCGGTGATCGCTCTGATCGTCACCCAGGGGCCGGCGCGTCGCCGCCGCGCCCTGCGGCGCCTGGCGGCGCGGGCCGATCTTGTCATCGCGGCCGACGGGGGCGCCCGGCTGGCGCGCGCGTGCGGGGTTGTCCCCCATCTCATCATCGGCGACCTGGACTCGCTCGACCCGGCCACGGCCCGCTGGGCGGTCCGCCGCCGGATTCCCCGCCGCGCCTTTCCCGTGACGAAGGACGCGACCGACGCGGAACGCTCCCTCCGCGAGGCCGCCCGCAGAGGCGCCGACGAGGTCTGGATCTTTGGCGCGATGGCCCGGCGGATGGACCAGTCCCTCGCCAACGTGCTCCTCCTGGTGGCGGCGCGGGGCCTGCGCCTGCGCGCCCGCTTCACCGATGGCAGGGCGGTGGCCTGGCTGGCCACGAAGTCGACACGCATCGACGGACGATCCGGCGACCTCGTGTCCCTCGTGCCGCTGTCGCCGCTCGTCCGAGGCATCGTGACGAGCGGGCTGCGCTATCCGCTGCGCCGGGGGTCGTTGCGCCTCGGCTCCACCCGGGGGATCAGCAACGAGATCGTGCGTGCGCCGGCCTCGCTGCGCGTCGCCGCGGGCGATCTCCTGGTGATGCATACCCCGCGCTGATCTCACGTCAAGGCAATCCCGCCGGTGCAATCGGTGCTGGAGGGAGAAAGGGGCGCCCACCTGGAGGCCGCAAATGGTGCCCACCCAGTGGGCGGTGAGGCTGATGGTACAATACCCGCGTGCCGGACACCCTGACCCGCACTATCGCCGCCGCCGCCGGCGTTCGCGGTGTGGCCGTGGTCACCACCGAAACAGTGGACGAGGCGCGCCGTCGCCACAACACCGCCCCGACCGCGACCGCGGCGCTGGGCCGGACCCTCTCTGCCACAGTGATGCTGGGCGCCGGGTTGAAGGACGGCCAGCGCATCACCATGCGGGTGCTGGGCGACGGGCCGCTGGGCGGCATCATCGCCGACGGTACCGGCGGTGGCGAGGTCCGCGGGTACGTCGCCAACCCCAGCGTCGATCTGCCGGTGACGGCGCGGCGCAAGCTGAACGTCGGCGGCGCCGTGGGGCGGGGCACTCTGCACGTGACCAGAGACATAGGGTTACGGTATCCCTATCACGGCAGCGTGCCGCTGATCTCGGGGGAAATTGGAGAGGACGTCGCGCGCTATCTCGTTGTCTCCGAACAGGTGCCGTCAGTGGTGGCTCTGGGTGTGCTGGTCAATCCGGACGGTGACGTGGGGGCGGCTGGCGGCTACATCCTGCAGGTGCTGCCGGGAGCGGCTGGCGGCATCCCCAAATATCTGGAGGAGCGGGTTGGGCGTCTCCCTACGATCACGGAGCTGGTGCGGGACGGCGCCGGACCGGACCAGATCCTCGACCTCGCGCTGGGAGAACTTGCCTCTCGATCTCTCGACGAGGGTCCAGTGGCCTTCCGCTGCGGCTGTTCGCGGGAGCGGGTCGAAGCGGTGCTCATCGCGCTGGGCCGGGCCGAACTGGAGCGCTTGCTCGAAGAGCAGGGACGGGCGGAGGTGACCTGCCGTTTCTGTGGGGACCGCTACGAGCTGGGACCGGCGGAGGTGCGCCGCCTCTTCAGCGCGCCCGACTAACCCGGCCGGACCGTAGACAGGTCGTGCAGACGTGCACGCGCCGGGGGCGCCCACCGACGCGGGCACGGATACGCTGGACGTTGGCGCGAAATTGTCGCTTGTTGCGGATGTGGGAGAAGGTCAGGGAGTGGCCGCTCACCGTTCCCTTTCCGCAGATTTCACACTGTCGGGCCATGTGCGCTCCCCTCGCCTGGCCGGCCGCGGTGCCGCATGCTCGGCGGCCAAAACGTCATTCATGCTACCATGCGCCCCGAAGCGGCGCAACGCACGGTGAAACGGAAGCGGACTCGTCGGGCAGAAACGGAAGCGGACTCGTCGGGCGGAAACGGAGAGGAAAGGTGACGGCAGCAGAGAAGAGGTTGGCCGATTTGAGCGCGCGGTCCCCGTCTCCTTCCGCTCCGCCCCGGCCCGCCGCGGGCTCCCCCCTGCTCGCTCCGGTGCAGTACCTCAGAGGCGTCGGTCCCGCTCGCGCGACCGCGCTCGGCCGGTTGGGCATCGTCACGGTCGAAGACCTCCTCTTCCACGGGCCGCGGCGGCTCGAGGATCGCACCCGCCTGATCCCGCTCCGCGATCTGACCCACGGACAGGAGACCACGGTCGAAGCCACGGTGGCGGCGGTGAGTGAGCTGCGTCCGCGCCGCGGACTGATCGTCACGAAAGCGGCCCTGGTGGATGACAGCGGGATCGGCTATGCGATCTGGTACAACCAGTCCTATCTCAAGCAGCAGCTGCGCCGCGGGATGCGGGCGCTCTTCTTCGGGCGCGTGGAACGCCGCTACGGCGAGATCCGTCTCACCGCGCCGGAGTTCGAAGTGGTCGAAGAAGGGCAGGGGGAGACCTGGCACACCGGCCGCCTGGTGCCAGTCTATCCCTCCACGGAGGGCCTCTCCCAGCGCGTTCTCCGCAATCTTGTCCGCGGCGCTCTCGCCGCGCGCGCCGGCGAGGTCGAGGAGATCCTTCCCGACGGGCTACGCGAGGAGCATGGGCTCGCCCCTGTAGAAGAGGCGCTGTGGGCGCTGCACTTTCCCGAGACGGTAGAGGCGCAGCAGCGCGCCCGACGGCGGCTGGCCTTTGAGGAGTTGCTGGTGCTGCAGCTGGGGGTGCTGCTTCGCCGCGAGCAGGGCCGCCGGGCGGCCAAACCCCGGCGGTATCGCCCGGGCACGCTGGCCGACCGGTTTCTCACCTCCCTGCCCTTTCCCTTGACCGGCGCGCAGCGGCGCGCCATCGACGACATCCTCGCCGATCTCCGCAGTCCTCACCCGATGAGCCGCCTGCTGCAGGGCGACGTGGGATCGGGCAAAACGGTCGTGGCCGTGGCCGCGCTGCTGACCTGCGTGCAGGGTGGATTTCAGGGCGCGCTCATGGCGCCTACGGAGATCCTGGCCGAGCAGCACTATCTCACACTGCGTCCCTGGCTGGATGGGCTCGGGGTGCGCGCCACCCTGCTGACCGGTGGTCGCGGCGGTCGGGGCCGCACCCAGCGGCGGGAGGCCGTCAGGGAGGGAGAGGCGGAGATCATCGTCGGCACGCACGCGCTCCTTGAAGCCGAGGTCGCGTTCGCACGCCTCGGACTGGTGGTGGTAGACGAGCAGCACAAGTTCGGCGTGCTGCAGCGGGCGCGGTTGCGGCGCAAGGGATTTGCCCCAGACGTGCTGGTGATGACGGCGACGCCCATCCCGCGGACCCTGGCCCTGACGCTGTACGGGGATCTGGACGTGACCACGCTCGACGAATCGCCGCCCGGCCGCCGGCCCATCGCCACCCACTGGCGGGAGGCGTCCGCGCGCCCGAAGGTCTACGCGTTCGTGGGCGAGCAGATCGCCGCTGGCCGGCAGGTCTACGTGGTTTGCCCGCTGATCGAAGATTCCGAGAAGCTGGCCGCCAAAGCGGCGGCCGCCCTGGCCGAGGAACTGCGCGCCACGTTTTTCCCCGACCTCGCCGTCGCCCTCCTGCACGGGCGGATGGGGGCGGAGGAGAAGGAGCGCACAATGGCCGCGCTGCGGCGGGGGGAGATCGCCGTCCTCGTGGCGACATCGGTGATCGAGGTCGGGATCGACGTCTCCAATGCGTCGGTAATGGTCATCGAGGACGCGGATCGCTTCGGTCTGGCTCAGCTGCACCAGTTGCGCGGGCGGGTCGGGCGAGGAGCGCATCAGTCCTACTGCATCCTGATCGCCTCCCCCACGACAGAAGAGGGCCGCCGGCGGCTGGAGGTCATGACCGCCACCACCGACGGTTTCCAGATCGCGCAGGAGGATCTGCGCCTGCGCGGACCGGGGGAGATCCTCGGCACCCGGCAGCACGGCCTGCCGGATTTGCGGGTCGCCGACCTGAGGACGGACCTGGCCCTGCTGGAGGAAACGCGGGCCGCCGCCGCGGAGATTCTGCGTCGGGATGCCGGCCTCAGCGGGGAGGCGCATCGACGGCTCGCGGCGGGAATCGCGCGGCGTTTTGCCGGGGCCAGCCTGACCCTGGTGAGCTAGGTGGGCCCCGCCCGCTCGCGCCGCGGGCGCGGAGCGCGCGGCGGGGTCCGGCCCACCGTGCGGCGAGTGCGGGACGCGCTCTTCAACAGCCTGGCCGCCCGTGTGCAGGAGGCGGAGGTGCTCGATCTCTTCGCCGGGACGGGCGGGCTGGGCCTGGAGGCCCTAGAGCGGGGAGCCCGGTCGGTGGTCTTCGTCGAGCGCGACCCCCGGCTGGCGGAGGGGATCCGGGACCGGCTGCGCGCGGCGGGACTGGAGGCACGGGCGGAAGTCTGGCGCGCGTCGGTGGCGGCGGCGCTGGAGCGCCTCGCGGAGGAGGGACGGCGATTCGATCTCATCCTGCTCGATCCACCATACGGACGCGGGCTGCTCGCCGAAATCCTGGAGACGCTCGCCGGCGCGGCGGTGCTGGCCCCGGGCGGGCGCATCGTCGCGGAAGGGCACTGGCGGGACGCGCCGCGCCTGCCCCCCGCGCTGGTCCTGGTGCGGGAAGGCCGCTACGGCGAGACCGCGCTGTGGGAATGCGCGCGGAGGGGAGGGGCGGTGTGACGACGGCGGTCTACCCGGGGAGTTTCGATCCCGCGCACAAGGGGCATCTCGACGTCATCGTGCGCGCCTCCCACCTGTTCGAGCGTGTGGTCGTCGCCGTCTCCCGGGAGACGAGGAAGGACGCGCTCTTCGACGTGGAAGAGCGCGCGACCGTGCTGCGCGAGGCCACCACCGGGCTGCGCGGCGTGGAGGTTGTGGCGTACGATGGCCTCACCGCCGCGTTGGCGCGACGGGTCGGCGCGCAGGTGATCGTCAAGGGGCTGCGCGGCGTCGAGGACTTCGCGGGAGAAGCCCGCCAGATGCTGATGAACCGCCATCTCGGCGACGTCGAGACGGTCTTCCTGATGCCCTCGCCTCTGTACGCGCAGGTGTCTTCCACGCTCATCCGCGAGGTGACGCGGCTGGGCGGGGATGCCTCCGCGTTCGTCCCCGAGGCGGTGGCGCGCCGGCTCGCCGCGGTCGCGGGCGCGCGGCCTGCCCACTCCGCGCGAAAGCGCTGATGGAGTCGGTCGTGGCGTTGTTGGACCGCCTCGAGGCCGTGCTGGCGCGGGCCGTGGGAGGGGGGTCCGCGGACCGGCGCGGACCAGAGGTCGGGGAAGCGGCCGGGTTGCTGCGCATGATCCGCGCTACACTGCCGGCTGAACTACATCACGCGCAGCGGCTGCGCGAGGAAGCGGAGGCGCTGCACCGCCGCGCGTCCGACGAGGCGCGCCGCATGATCCTGGACGCGGAGGCCACCGCGCGCCGCCGCTCCGAGGAGGGACCGGCGGAGTCGGAGATGGCCCTGCGGCGGGTCCACATCCTGGAAGAGGCGCGGGCCGAGGCGGCGCAGATCCGGCGCGGCGCGGACGACTATGCCGCCCGCGTGCTGGCCGATCTGGAGGCGCAGGTGGAACAGATCCGTGGGGTGATCCAGCGCGGCCGGACGGCGCTGCGTGGCGAGGAGCGGTGAGATTGTGAGCCGACCGGCGGGGTCGCTATAATGACAGGAGTTTGTCGCTGGGGGCGCGGTCGTGATCGTCGACCTGGAGACACTCGACCTGGATGATCGCGCGGGCGCCGTCCTCTCCTTTGCCGAAGTGATCGAGAGCGGCGCCGAGGTGCCGTTCCCGCGGCCGGTGGAGGGGCGAATCACCTTCAGTCGCGGCGGTGGGGGCGTGACCTGGGTACGCGGCGAGGTCGGGACCGCGGTGACCCTGACCTGCGCCCGGTGCGCCCGGCCGTTCCTGCACCGTCTGGTCGGGGTGTTTCGTGAAGGCTACCGCCCAGGCGCGGGAGAGGCGGAGTCGAAAGCGGGAGCGGAGCCAGGGGAGTGGCGCGGGCGGGGGGCGGTGGTCCTGCCGCTGGCAGCGCCTCACCTCGACGTCACAGAGGTGGTCCGCCAGCACCTGGTGATGGCGGTGCCGATGGCGCCGCTCCACCGGCCGGACTGCCGCGGGCTCTGCCCGACCTGCGGCGCAGACCGCAACGAAGAGGCCTGCGCCTGCCCGGTGGACGAGGGTGATCCGCGCCTCCGGGTGCTGCGCGGTTTCCGTCCTGCCTCCGGCTGAGCGCGGCAGGGACCGTATATTAAGGAGGAGTGACGTGGGGATTCAGAAGCGCAGACACTCTCGAGCCCGGACGGCCCGCCGGCGCAGCCAGTGGAAGGCGGCGCCGGTGACGCTGGTCGACTGTCCGCAGTGCCATCAGCGCATGATCCCCCACCGGGTCTGTCCGACCTGCGGATATTACGCCGGCCGGCGGGTCATCCAGCGTGAGGAATCGACCAAATAGCCGGCGGAGGCCGAAGCCCTGAGCCGGAGCGACGGTCGGGGACGATGAAGGTCCGGGTCGCCGTCGACGCCATGGGTGGGGACTACGCGCCTGACGAGGTGGTCAGCGGCGCCGTTGCCGCCGCCGGGGCGCTGGGTGTCGAGATCACGCTGGTCGGTCCGGCCGACCGGCTTTCCGCGCTGCTGGGTCGGCGCGCCCGGGCGCTGCCCATCGAGGTGATCGACGCCCCCGAAGTGATCGGCATGGACGAGGCCCCGGCGATGGCGGTGCGGCGGAAGCGCCGCTCCTCGGTGGCGATCACGCTGCAGCAGGTGCGCGACGGGAGGGCCTCCGCCGCCGTGAGCGCCGGGAACACCGGGGCGGCGATGGGCGCCGCTCTGCTGACCCTCGGGCGGATCCCCGCCGTCGATCGCCCGGCCATCGCCGCCATCCTGCCCACCCTCGGCAAGGCGCCTGCCATCTTGCTCGACGTCGGCGCCAACGTGGACTGCAAACCGAAGCACCTGCTCCAGTTCGGCGTGATGGGCGCGGTCTACGCCCACCGCGTGCTCGGCATCCCCTCGCCCCGCGTCGCCATCCTCAGCAATGGGGAGGAGATCACCAAGGGAAACGATCTCACCGTCCGCGCGGCGGACCTGCTGCGCGCCTCTGGGCTCAATTTTGTCGGCAACGTGGAGGGGCGGGAGTTCTTCTCCGGGCACGCCGACGTCATCGTCTGCGACGGCTTCATCGGCAACATCGTCCTCAAGTTCGGGGAGGGACTCGCCCTCGCGCTGCGCCAGATCGTCCGCGACGAACTGCGGGGCACCCCCGGCCTCCTGCTCGGCGTGTACCTGGCGCCCCTGAAGCGGCGGGGGTTGCGCCTCTGGCGGCGGCTGGACTATCGCGAGTACGGCGGGGCGCCGCTGCTGGGAGTAAACGGCGTCTGCATCGTCGCGCACGGGCGCAGCAACGCCTGGGCGATCCGCAACGCCATCCGCGTGGCGGCCGAGGCCGCGCAGCGGCAGATCGTGCAGCCCATCACCGCGGAGATGGCGGCAGTGGAGGCGCGGATGTCCGCCGGGGTGCTGGTGGGGTCGGACACGCCACTGGCCCCCCCCAGCGTGGCAGGCGCTGAGCCGTGACCGGGCCGCGGTCCTCGACGATCACCGGTCTGGGCCGGGCCATCCCGTCCGGCGTCCTCACCAACGCCGACCTGGAGCGCATGGTCGATACCACCGACGAGTGGATCATGGCCCGCACGGGCATCCGGGAACGCCGCATCGCCCCCGAGGGCGTGACCACCTCGGACCTGGCGTACGAGGCGGCGCGGGAGGCCCTCGCGGACGCGGGCGTGGCGCCCGATGCGCTCGACCTGATCATCGTCGGCACCGCGACGCCGGACATGCCCTTCCCCGCCACCGCCTGCCTGCTGCAGGACCGTCTGGGCGCGCGACGGGCGGGCGCCTTTGACGCCTCGGCCGCCTGCACCTCGTGGGTCTATGGTTGCGCCATGGCGCACGGCTACATCGCCGCGGGGATGGCCGAGACCGTCCTCGTCGTCGGCGCCGAGACGCTCTCGCGCATCACCGACTTCCGCGACCGCGCCACCTGCGTGCTCTTCGGCGATTCGGCCGCGGCCACGGTGCTGCAGCCGGCGCCGGAGGGGAGCGGCTTCCTGTCCTTCATCCTCGGCTCCGACGGCTCGGGCGGCCCGCTGCTCAGCCTGCCGGGGGGCGGCTCCCGGTACCCGGCCTCGTTCGACACCGTCGAGCGGAGACAGCACTACATCCAGATGAAGGGCCGGGAGGTGTACAAGTTTGCGGTGCGCGTCATCCCCCGAGCCATCCAGGCGGCCGCGGAGCGCGCGGGGATCGCTCTGGAGGAGGTCGACTTCTTCATCCCGCATCAGGCCAACGTCCGCATCATCGACGCCGCGGCGGAGCGGCTGGGGCAGCCCCGGGAGAAGTTCTACGTCAACGTGGAACGGTATGGCAATACCTCGTCGGCCTCGGTGCCGGTGGCGCTGTACGAGGCCTGGGCCGAGGGGCGGATCGCCCCCGGGGACCTCGGCGTGCTGCTGGCCTTCGGCGGCGGTCTGACCTGGGGCGCCTGCGCAATGCGCTGGACGAAGGCGCGCCCGGAGTCTGCCGCGTGATCGCGTTCCTCTTCCCGGGGCAGGGCGCGCAGTACCCGGGGATGGGCGCCGCTCTCGCCGCGCGCGACGCCGGGGCGGCCGCCCTCTTCGCGCGGGCCAGCGTGGTCCTCGGTTTCGATCTGCTCGCCCTGTGCGGGGAAGGCAGTGAGGAGGAGCTGCGGGCGACGGAAAACACGCAGCCGGCGATTCTGGTGACCTCGCTGGCCTGCGCCGCGGCCCTCGACGCGCGCGGCGTCCGCCCCGGCGTCGCCGCCGGGCTGAGCCTGGGAGAGTACGCGGCGCTGGTCGCCGCCGGCGCGCTGGGGTTCGAGGACGCCGTGGCCTTGGTGCGGCGGCGCGGGCTGTTCATGCAGGAGGCGACCGCGGGGCGGGAGACGGCGATGGCCGCTCTCTTCGGGCTGGACGCGGCGGCGGTCGAGCGGGTGCTGGCGGCGCACCGCCACCTCGGCGTCGTCGAGGCGGCCAACTTCAACGGCGCGGGACAAATCGTCATCGGCGGCGACGCCGCGGCCGTAAAGGCGGCCGTGGCCGGGAGCAAGCGGGCGGGAGCGCGCCGCGCGGTGCTGCTGGCCGTCTCGGCGCCCTTCCATACCAGCCTGATGGCGCCGGCCGCGGCCCGCCTCGCCCCGCTGCTGGCTGAGGTCGAGCTGCGGGACGCCGCCTTTCCGGTCGTGGCCAACGTCACCGCAGAGCCGGCCCAGCGCGCCGCGACGGTCCGCGACCTCTTGCTCCGTCAGGTCGTCTCACCGGTGCGGTGGGAGGCCTCGGTGCGCCGCATGGCCGCGCTCGGGGCGAGCGCCTTCGTCGAGGTCGGTCCGGGAACGACGCTCTCGGGGCTCGTCCGCAAGATTCTCCCCTGGGCCCCGGTGCTGCACGTCGAGGACGGACGCAGCCTCGATGACACGGTCGAGGCGCTCGGGGCGGGGGTGCGCTGATCGTGGCGCGCCTGGAGGGGCGCGTGGCGCTGGTGACCGGGGCCTCCGGCGGATTGGGTCGGGCCATCGCGCTGGGCCTGGCCGCTGAAGGCGCGGCGGTGGCAGTCCATTACGCCGCCAACCGCGCTCGGGCGGAGGTGGTGGCCGGTGCGATCGGCGAACAAGGCGGACGCGCCGCCGTGGTGGGCGGCGACCTCACTGACCCGGCGGCGCCGGCGCGGGTCGTCGACGAGACCGCGGCAGCCCTCGGAGGGCTGCACATCCTGGTCAACAACGCCGGCGTGACGCGTGATACCTTGATCCTGCGGATGAAGGACGAGGAGTGGGATGTGGTGCTGGCCACGAACCTCACCGCGGCCTTCCGCTGCACTCGCGCCGCTTTGCGCCCGATGATCCGCCAGCGGGCCGGCCGGATCATCAACGTGACGTCGGTGGCGGGGCAGATGGGCAACGCCGGCCAGGCCAACTACGCGTCGGCCAAGGCCGGGCTGATCGGGCTGACGCGATCGACGGCGCGAGAGGTCGCGTCGCGTGGGATCACCGTGAACGCGGTGGCGCCGGGGACGATCGACGTGGGGATGACGGCGCGGCTGAGCGCCGATCAGGTGCAGCGGTTGCTCGAGGCGGTGCCGCTGGGACGGCTGGGCACCGCCGAGGAGGTGGCCGCGGCGGTGGTCTATCTGGCTTCCGATCAAGCGGGATACGTCACGGGCCAGGTGTTGAACGTCGACGGCGGGCTGGTGATGCGGTAGGGGCAGGCGGGTCCCGCGTGTGAGCGGGCCCAGAGGAGGGGAGGACGTACGGATGGCGACGGTGTTCGACCGGGTAAAAGGGATTGTCGTCGAGCAGCTCGGGGTCGATGAGGCGGAAGTCACCGCCGAGGCCTCTTTCGTCGACGATCTCGGCGCCGACTCGCTGGATGTCGTGGAGCTGGTGATGGCGTTGGAAGAGGAATTCGAGATTGAGATCCCTGACGAGGACGCCGAGAAAATCGTCAAGGTGGCCGAGGCCGTGAAGTACATCGAGCAGCACACCCCCGAGGCCGCCCCAGGCGGGTAGGAGGCCCTCCGGACCGCGATGGCAGAGGGCGAGCGGCGTGTCGTCATCACCGGGCTGGGGGTGGTCAGCCCCGTCGGGATCGGTGCCGACCGTTTCTGGAACAGCCTGATGGAAGGACGCTCGGGCGTCCGCCGCATTACCGCCTTTGATCCCTCCGCCCTCCCCACCCAGATCGCCGCAGAGGTGCCGGACTTCGACCCCACCGCCTTCATGGAGCGTAAAGAGGCGAGGCGGAACGACCGCTTCGTGCAGTTTGCCTACGCCGCCTCGCGGATGGCGCTGGAGGACGCGGCTCTGGCGATCACCCGCGCCAACGCCGGCCGCGTGGGCGTCTTGATCGGCTCCGGCATCGGCGGCGCCATCACCTGGGAGGAGCAGCACCGCATCCTGGAGACCCGCGGCCCCGACCGGGTCAGTCCCTTCTTCATCCCCATGATCATCATGAACATGGCGGCGGGCGTGGTCAGTATTCTCACCGGCGCCAAAGGGCCGAACTCCTGCGTGGTCACCGCCTGCGCCACCGGGGGAAACGCCATCGGCGACGCCATGCGCCTCATCCAGCGCGGGGACGCCGACGCCATGATCGCCGGGGGCACGGAAGCGGCGATCACCGTGCTCTCCGTGGCCGGCTTCTGCGCCATGAAGGCCATGTCGACGCGCAACGGCGACCCGGCGCGCGCCGTGCGCCCCTTCGACGCGGAGCGCGATGGTTTCGTCATGGGCGAGGGCGCCGGGGTGGTGATCCTCGAGGCGTTGGAGACGGCGGAGGCCCGCGGCGCCCGCATGTACGCCGAACTCGTCGGCTACGGGATCTCCGCGGACGCCTATCACATCACCCAGCCGGATCCGGAGGCGGACGGGGCCTCCCGCAGCATGCGGAACGCCCTCGCGGACGCGCACCTCCCGCCGGAGGCCATCGAGTACATCAACGCGCACGGCACCAGCACGCCCTACAACGACCGCACCGAGACCCTGGCCATCAAGAAAGTGTTTGGTCCGTACGCACGGCGCGTGCCGGTCAGTTCCACCAAGTCGATGACGGGCCATCTCCTGGGCGCGGCCGGCGGAGTGGAGTTGATCGCCTGCGTGCAGGCAATCGAGCGCGGCACCCTCCCGCCGACGATCAACTACGAACACCCCGATCCCGAATGCGATCTCGATTACGTCCCCAACGTGCCGCGGGAGGTGCGGATCACCACCGCGATGTCCAACGCCTTCGGCTTCGGCGGGCACAACGCCATCCTGATCGTCCAGCGGATGTCCTAAGGTGACCGGGCGGAAGCCGGGGGAGGGCGCCGGCGCCGCCACGCTGCCGGACCGCCCGGAGCAGCTGGGCGGCCTGGAGCTGGCCCTCGGCGTGCGCTTCCGCGACCGCGGCCTGCTCGATCTGGCGCTGCGCCACGACTCGTTCGCCCACGAGCGGGGGGCGCGGGCCGAGCACTACGAGCGGCTGGAATTCCTCGGCGACGCCGTCTTGAATCTGGTGGTCTCCGACCATCTCTTTCGCCAGTTCCCCGATCACTCCGAGGGGGAACTGGCCAAGCAGCGCGCCCGGCTGGTCAATGAGGGAGCGCTCGCCCACCTGGGGCGCCGCCTGGGCTTCGGCGGCTTTCTCCTGTTGGGGAAGGGGGAAGAGAAGGGCGGGGGGCGCGATCGCCCCGGGCTGCTCGCCGATGCCGTCGAGGCGGTCCTGGGCGCAGTCTACGTGGACGCCGGCTACGGCGTCGCCCACGCGGTGGCGACCCGCTGGCTCCATGCCCTCCTGGAGACGCTGCCCGAGGGGGGTGCCGACTACAAGAGCCTGCTGCAGGAACGGTTGCAGGAATCCGGGCGCTTTCCCCGCTACCGCATCGTCCAGGCGGAGGGACCTGATCACGCCCGCGCGTTTCTGGCGCGGGTGGAGGTGGACGGCCAAGTGGGGGGCGAAGGGCGCGGACGGAGCAAGAAGGAGGCGGAGCAGGCCGCGGCCGAAGCGGCGCTGCGCTGGCTGGACCGCCGCGGATCCCCTCCTCGGCGGCCGCGGTGAACATCCTCTGGGCGCCCTGGCGGATCGCCTACGTGAGCGGTCCCAAGAGCGACGGGTGTTTCCTCTGTGAGGCTCATGGCGCCGGGGCCGACCGCGAGCGCTTCATCCTGCACCGCAGCCGGCGCGTTTATCTCATCCTGAACACCTATCCCTACAACACCGGCCACCTGATGGTCGCCCCTTTCCGCCACGTGGGCGGGCTGGAGGATCTCGACGCCGAGGAACGGATCGACGCGATGAATACGGCGACCCTCGCCGTGTCGGTCCTCCAAACGGCCCTCGCCCCGGACGGCTTCAACCTAGGCCTTAACCTGGGGCGGGCGGCGGGCGCCGCGGTGGAGGGACACCTGCACATCCACGTGGTGCCGCGCTGGGTGGGTGACGTCAATTTCATGCCGGTTCTGGGAGATGTCAAGGTGATTCCCGAGCATCTCGCGGCGACCTACGATAAGCTGACCTCCGCCCTGGCCACGCTGGTCGCCGCGCCGCCGCGCTGAGGACGAAACTGCGCATTTGGGACGAGGCAAATCCTCCTGACGACAGATGGTGAGCCGCGCGCCGTTCCTTATGATGAAAGACAGGGTCGGCCAAGTCGATCGGGGTGGGCGGGGAGCCGGAATGAAGCGCGTCCGGGAGGTCATGACCTCCGACGTCGTGACGCTGGGGCGAGACAGCAGCGTCGCGGCGGCTATGCAAGCCATGCTCACGCACGGCGTCACCGGCATCCCGGTGGTGGAGGGGCGCCGCGTCGTCGGCATCGTCACGGCGCGCAACCTCCTGGGCCAGGCCTTGTACCGTCTGGTCGGCGACGTCATGACCGGAGCCGTGGCCACCATTTCTCCGGACGACTCCCTTGCCGACGCCCACCGCCTCATGGAGCGCCGCGATGTGGGGCGGCTCCCCGTGCTGGAGGACGGGCGGTTGGTAGGCCTTGTCAGCCGCCCCGACATTCTGCGCGAACTGGGTAAGCTCACCGATCCGCTCACCGGCCTGCCCTGGTCCGGCACGCTGCGCCAGCGGGCGGCAGCGCTGCTGGCGGACGGGATGGAGATCGTCATCGTGTTCATCGATCTCGATCGCTTCCGGCAGGTGAACAAGCGCTTCGGGCATGTCGTCGGGGACCGCCTGATTGTCGACGCCGCCGCGGCGCTCGCCCGCCTCAGCGATCCGGACCGGGATCTGCTCTGCCGCTACGCCGGGGACGAATTCGCCATCGTCACCACTCGCACGTTGGCCGAGGCGGGGACCCTCGCCGAGCGCATCCTCAAGGACCTCCAGGAACTCCGCGTGTCCGAACCGGAGGGATTTGCGCTGGGGGCGGGTATCGGGCTGGCCGGCGGGCGGCGCGTGGAGGGACGCGAGTCCCATCCGGAAGCCACCGTGGACGATCTGATCACGATGGCCAGCCGCGCCTCCTCCGCCGCCAAGACACTGGAGCGGCCCATCCTACAGGCGCAGCAGCTCGAGGCCATGGAGGCGCTGACCCAGGCGCTCCCCGACGACGAAGTGCGCCTCCGTTTGGCAGGCCTCCGCTTGACGATGGAAGCGGAGCGCGCCTCCGCCGTCGTGGAACTGGAGCGGGAGGGGCGGCGTTACACGGGCACAGCGGAAGGGTCGTCGATCGGGCACGGCCCGGTCCGGGTGCTCGCGCAGGCCGCCGTCTCCGCCCTGGCGCAGCTGCTGCCGCCGGGATGGGCCGCCGAGGTCGAGGAGATCGCGTACACCTCCTTCCCGCTGGGTCACGCCGTGTCGGTGGCCCTCGCCTTGGCCACCCCGGGCGGGGAGGAATTTCTGATGGGCACGGTGCCCTACATGCACACCGATGCCGCCGCCGTCGTACGGGCGGCGCTCAAGGCCGCCAATCGCCGGCTCGGCCGGCTGCTGGTCCTAACGCAGGCGTGAGCGCCCCGCGTTTCCTCCGCCCCGGCGCGCTGCTGGGCGCCGCCGTCCTCGTTGCCGTCCTTGTCGTCGTCGCGCCGCCACAGCTGCGGGCCGCCCCGCCGCTCCCCGCGGCTGCGTCTCCGGAGGGCGCGCTCCGCCACGTCGCCGCGCTCAGCCGTCAGATCGGCCCGCGCGCCGCGGGCACGGCCGGCTATCTTGCCGCCGTCGAGTACGTCGAAGGGCAGATGCGCGCGATGGGGTACGAGGTGGAACGTCAGCCGTTCTCCTTCCTCTACTTTGAGGCGGGTTCAGCCGTGCTGCGGATCGGCGGGGCGGAAGGGGAAGAGCTCCGTCCAGCCATCCTGCAGTACTCGGCGGCGACGCCAGCGACGGGCATCGAAGGGACCTTGGCGGCGGCCGGGCTGGGGCGGGCGGAGGAGGTCAGCCGCGCCTCCGTCGGCGGCAGGATTGCGCTGATCGAGCGCGGCGAACTGACCTTCCGCGAGAAGGTGGAGACGGCGGCCGCCGCCGGGGCGCTCGCCGTGGTCATCTACAACAATCGCCCGGGCGTCGCGCCCGGAGCGACGCTGGGCGCCCCCTCGCGCATTCCCGCCGTGATGATCTCGCTGGAGGTCGGCGAACGGCTGGTGGCACAGCTGCGCCAGGGGGCGGTGCGGGTCCACCTGCGCGTCGAGGCCGTCACCGAGCAGCGCCCCACCTGGAATGTGATCGGCCGCCGACGCGGACGGGAGGCGCGCACCATCGTCATCGGCGCTCACCTGGATTCGGTCGAGGAGAGCCCGGGCGCGAACGACAACGCCTCCGGGATCGCGGCCGCCTTGGAGGCGGCGCGCCTGCTGGCGTCCACCCCGCTGGGTCTGTCGGTGGAGATCGTCGGATTCGGCGCCGAAGAACTGGGGCTGTTCGGCTCGGCCCACTATGTGCGCGAGCGCGGCAGCCGGGTCGCCGGCATGATCAACATGGACATGGTGGGCCGCGGTCCCCTCATGATCGGGAACTCGGGCAGCGACGGTCGCATGGTGGAGCTGGGCGGCCGCGTCGCGGCGCGGCTGGGACTGCGCGTCGAGCGCTTCCGCCTGGGGCTGTCCGATCACGTCAACTTTGAACGCGCCGGCATCCCTGCCCTCTTCATCCACACGGGCGACGACCCGGCCATCCACACGCCGGGTGATGTGTTGGAGCGGCTCGAGCCGCAGCGCATGGCAGATGCCGCCCGGCTGGCCGCCGCGGCTGCCGTGGAGGCCGGCGAAGTCCTGCGTTAGAAAGGATACCCGGCGAGGGCTGAGGGGGAGCGCCTCCCGCTTCCGAACTACGGGATACGTCCGCGGGAGGCGCTCCCCCTCAGCCTTGAACGCTATCCCTTTAATCGCCGGATCTGCACCAATCCGATTCGTGTCCGCGTGGCCGTCTCGATCTTGAATTCCAGCTGATCGATCCGAAACGTCGTCCCGGGGTCGGGGATGGCCCCGAGGTGATGGAAGACAAAGCCGCCCAGGGTGTTCGCTTCGCCGGTGGGGAGGTCGAGGTGGAAGGTGTCGTTGAGCGCGTCCAGGGGAATGGCCGCGTCGACGACGATGCGGTCGGGCTGCTGGACGGCGACCAGCCGGCGTTCCGAGCGCAGCTCCCCGGGGATCTCCCCCACCAGTTCCTCCAGCAGATCCTCGATCGTGACGATGCCCGACGTCCCGCCGAACTCGTCGAGGGCGACCGCGAGCTGAATTCCCCCTCGGCGCATCTCCTCGAGGAGGTCGCCGACGGGCTTCATCTCCGGAACGTAGAGCACGGGGCGCATGATGTGCTCCACGGTCAGTCCGGCTCGCTCATCCGCCTGCGCCAGCATCAGGTCCTTCGCGTGCACCATGCCGACGATGTGATCGAGATCGTCGGCGAACACCGGCAGCCGGGAATAGCCCGCGTCGCGCACGACGGCCACGGCATCGAGGACCGAGGCGTCCTTGGGGACGCCGCGCACGCTCACGCGGGGGACCATCACCTCTTCGACCAACCGGTCCGCAAACTTGAACACGCGGTGGAGCAGAAGGGCTTCCTCCTCTTCGACTTTGCCCGCTCGCCGGCTCTCCGTCACCAGCATCCCGATCTCTTCCGAGGAATAGACGTGGTGCCCGCTCGGCGCCCGGAGGCCGAAGAGACGGAGCGTGCCATTGGCGGTGCGGTTGAGGATCTCGATGGGCAAGCGAAACACGCGGTAGAAGAGGTCCGTCGGCGGCGCGACGACGAGCGCGGTGGATTCGGGACGCCACAGGGCAATGCTCTTGGCGGCCAGTTCGCCGAAGATGATGTGCAGGGCGGTGATCAGGGCGAACGCCAGGACCACGGCCACCGCGTGCATCGTCGCCTCCTGCACTCCCGTGGGCAGCGCGGCGACCAGGGGTTCGAACAGACTGGCCACCACGGGCTCGCCGATCCAACCAAGTGAAAGGCTGGCCATCGTGATCCCCAGCTGCGTGGCCGCCAGGAAGGCGTTGGGATCCTCCGCCGCCCGCAGCACCAGCCTGGCCCGGCGGGATCCGCGTTCGGCCAGCGGCGCCAGGCGCGTTCGCCGGACGGACACGATGGAGAACTCTGCGGCCACGAACAGGCCGTTGGCGGCCACCAGCGCCATCACCACCGTGAGACGCAGCAGAATCGACAGCAGCGAAGACTCCATACGCACCTCTCCTCAGAATCCGGAACATCCAGGGGGTTCCGCGTGGCCGGGCCCACTCCGATTCTGGCATACTAAAAGACGAGATGACGAGCCACCTCCCACCGGCGGGGTCCCCGGACGACCCCGCGCGCCTCGCCGCCTTCGAGGAGCGCCTCGCCCGCGGGGACCGCGTGGAGGCGGGGGAGTGGATGCCCGCCCAGTACCGCTTCGAGTGTCTGCGGCTGATCCAAATGCACGCCAACTCCGAGATCATGGGCGCGCTCCCCGAGCGGGAGTGGATCCCTCGCGCGCCGACCCTGGCGCGGAAGATGCAGCTGGTGGCCAAGGTGCAGGATGAGGTGGGCCACGGGCAGCTCCTCTACCGCGTGGCCGAAGACCTGGGCAAGCCCCGCGCCCAGATGATCGAGGACCTCCTGGCCGGCCGGAGTAAGTTCCACAACGTCTTTCACTATCCCGCCGAGACCTGGGCGGACGTGGCGATCATCCAGGTCTTCGTCGACGGGGCGGCGATGCAGACGCAGGGGTCTCTGCGCTCCTGTTCCTATGCGCCGTATGCGCGGGTGCTCAAGCGCATCTGCTACGAAGAGGACTTCCACATCCGCCTGGGCATCGACAACTTCAAGGCGCTGGCCGAAGGGACGCCGGGCCAGCGGGCGATGCTGCAGGACGCCCTCGACCGGTGGTGGACGCCGATCATGCACTTCTTCGGCCCGCACGACCGGCTCTCGCCGCACCTGGAGACGATGCTGCGCTGGCGGATCAAGGTGAAGAGTAACGACGAATTGCGCCAGCAGTTTCTGCGCCAGTTCGTCCCCCTGATCACCGAGTACGGAGTGCGGCTGCCCGACCCGGGCATGCGCTGGGATGAAGCGCAGTCCGCCTACGTCTACACCGAGCCGGATTGGGAGGAGTTCAAGCGCGTCATCCGGGGGGAAGGGCCGAAGAGCGCGGCCCGCCTGGCGCTGCGCAACGACGTCTGGCGCCGCCACGCCTGGGTGCACGAGGCCATGCAGCGCGCGGAGGTGGCGGCGTGAAACTCTCCGCGATGACCCCCGGCGCCGCGCACGTCTTCGCCGTGTTCCGGCAGGACACCAAGGCCGACTCCCACGTGCACGTGGGGGACGTGCACGCCGCCGATGCGGAGATGGCGCTGGTGCTGGCCAAGGAGCAGTTCGCCCGGCGCGACCCCTGCGTCAGCCTCTGGGTCGTGCCGTTAGCGGCGGTCGAGGCCAGCCATCCCGACGAGGCCGACATGTTCGATCCCGCCATTGACAAGAGCTATCGCTTCGGAGGGTCCTATCGGGAACAACAGCGCGTCTATCGCCGACGGGGAGGCTGACGTGGTCCCCGCCGCCGTCATCGTCGACCCCGAAGTCCGCCACGCGCTCTGGGAGTACCTGCTGGCCATCGCCGACGACGAATTTCTGCTGGGGCACCGGCACGCCGAGTGGACCGGCTTCGGCCCCGACCTCGAGTCAGACGTCGCCCTCTCCTCGATGGCACAGGAAGAGATGGGACACGCCCGGCTGTTCTACCAGCAGGCGCTGGCGCTGGCCGGCCGTCGGGAGGAAGAGCTGGACGCGCTGGCCTTCGGCCGCCCCCCCGCGGAGTTCCGGAACGCCGTTCTGGTGGAGCGTCCCAACGGCGACTGGGGATTCTCCATCCTCCGGTTGCACCTCTACGATCTGGCCGATGCGGTGCGGCTGGAGGCATTGACGCGCAGCCCTCTCGAGTCCGTCCCCGCGCTCGCGCGGACCCTGGCGCGAGAGGAAAAGTACCACAGGGTGTACGGCGAGGCCTGGCTGGTCCGTCTGGGAGCGAAGCCGGAAGGACGGGCGCACGTCCAGGCCGCCCTGGACGTCGTCTGGCCGGAGGCGGTCGGGCTCTTCGAGCCGGCGGCGGGAGAGGAGCGGTTGGTCGAGGCCGGCCTCCTGCCCGAGACGGCGGCGGCCCAAGCGTCACGGTGGGAGCAGCGGGTGCGGAGCCTGCTTGATCCTCTCGCACTGCAGCTCCCCTCCGTCCCGCCGGCTTTGGGAGGGCGGCGCGGCCGGCACTCGCCCGACCTGGCGGCGCTGCTGGAGGAGATGACGTCGGTGCGGCGGCTCGAGCCGGACGCCACATGGTAGAGCGAGCGGCGACGGTGCCGCGGGACGGCGCAGCCCCCACCGAGGCCGACATCAGGCTGGCCATCGGGGAGGTCCGCGATCCCGAATTGCCCATCGCGGTCACCGACCTGGGATTGATCCGCGAGGTGACGGTGAGGGGATCGAGTGTGCGGGTGGCGCTGGTCCCTACGTTCTCCGCTTGCCCGGCGATCGAGGTCATCCGGCGCGACATCCGCGCGCGCGTGCAGGCGCTTCCTGGGGTGGAGGAGGTGGCGGTCGATCTCGTCTTCGACGATCCCTGGACGATGGCCCGAATGTCGCCGCGCGGGCGTTCGGCGTTGGCCGCCTTCGGCCTGAGCCTCCCTCAGTCGGGCGGCGAGGAGCCGGCGGCGTGCCCCTACTGCGGGTCAACGAACACCACCCTAGAGAATCCGTTCGGGCCCACCCTCTGCCGCGCGATCTATTACTGCCGCGACTGCCGCAATCCCCTCGAGCGCTTCCGGCCGCCCGGGGAGTGAGTCCCGCCCGCGCCCCTCGGCCGCCGCTGTCGGACGAGGTCTTCCTGAAACGGCAGCGCGACATGACCCTGGCGACCCGCGGACGGCGCAGCGGCAAGAGCCACCGGGTCACACTCTGGTTCGTGCACGAGGCCGGCCGCCTCTACCTCATGGCCTACGCTCGCCGGCACGGCCGCGGCACCGACTGGTATCAGAACCTCCGCCGCGCGCGGCGAGGCGTCGTGGAGGTGGGGGAGCGCCGATATGAGGGAGAGTGGGAGACCGTCCAGGATCCCGCCGCCGCGCTGGCCCAGATCACCGACCTCTTCTCCGGCAAGTACGGGCGCCAGATGGTGGCTTCGTACTACCTGGAAACGAAACGTTTTCCGGTCATCGTCCGGCTGAGACCCATCTCCTCCTGACCCCGCCCCGGCTGCGGGTCTAAACGGGGCGCCCGGCGTGGCATAACCCAGGTGAGTCCACTTCCTTGGGGTCTGGAGATGTGGGTCCGCGCTGATCGCCCGCAGCGTCCTGCGGGCAACAAGCCGTATCGTCTCCACCGGGCACGGGCCGGCGAGCAGAGCGCGGCCTGGGTGCGCGTGGCCATCATCGCGCTGGGGACCTCTGTCTACGCCGTGATGGACAAGGCCGGCACGATCCCAGCGCTGGCCTACCCGCTGTTGGCCGTGGCCTGGCTCTACGGGCTGGGCCTGGCGCTCCTCCAGCCCTACCAGCGCTATCCACTCCTGCTCTCGGTCTATTTCACCGTGGTCACCGACGCCGCGCTGACTATGCTCTGGCTCTACGCCACGGGCGGCTTCGCGTCGCCCTTCTTCGTCGCCCTCTATCCGGCGGTCGTCTCGGTGGCGCTGCGCTTTGATTTCCGCGAAACGGCGCTGGCCGCCGTGGTCTACGCGGGCGCCTATCTGGCCCTGTTGGCCTTGCTCGGCCAGCTTGGCGCGCACCAGACCGAAGCCCTGATCCGCGTGGCCTACCTCGTCTTCGTCGCTGGCGTCGCGGCGCTGTTGGTGCGGGAGACATACAGACAGGCTCGCGCTAAGACCCGGATCCGCAGCCGGCTCCTGCGGGAACTACGGCTCCGGGAGGAACGCTATCGCGCCCTCTTCGAGAAGGTGCCCGTCGCCCTCTACCGCACGACGCCCGACGGCCGCATTCTCGACGCCAACGAAGCGCTGCTGCAGATGCTTGGGTATGCCCGTCGGGAGGAGCTGGTGGGCGCCAACGCCGCCGCGCTGCACGCCGACCCCGCGACGCGGGAGGCCTGGAAGGCGACGGTCGAAGCGCAGGGCGTGGCGCGGGACTTCGTGGCGCAATTGCGCCGGCGAGATGGATCGACGATCTGGGTGCGCGACAACGCCCGGGCGGTACGGGACGGGCGCGGGTTCGTGCTGGCTTACGAGGGCATGCTGGAAGATATCACCGAACGCCGGCGGGCAGAGGAGGCGCTGCGGGTGAGCGAGGCCCGGCTGCGCCGGTTGGTCGATCAGATCCCTGCGCTGGTCTGGACGACCGACGCCGGCCTGCGCCTGACCTCCTTCCTGGGGGCCGGTCTGGCCGTCCTGGGGCTGCGCCCCAATCAGTTCGTGGACAGCTCGCTCTATGAGGTGTTTGCCACAAGGGATCCTCACTTCCGCCCCATCGCGGCCCACCGCGAAGCGCTGGCGGGGACGACCGTCGGCTTCGAGATGAAGTGGGGAGGCCGAACCTATCAGGCCCAGGTCGAGCCGCTGCACTCCTCCGACGGCGCGATCACCGGCCTCACCGGGGTGGCCATCGACATCACCGACCGGGTCCGCGCAGAGGAGCAGCGGTGGGCGGCGGAAGGGGCCCGGCGCCCCACCGGCGGCACCCTCACCGGCTGACCGGCCCGAATGGCATCTCCCAGACCGCTTCCGCCCGGGGGTCTAGCCGTCTCTGGGGGTGGGCATGAAGTCTTGTGTCACTAAGATTCCACTGATACGGGGGCCCGGAGCGGTCTTTCCCGGGCCGGGTGAGCGAGCGGCGATGCCTCGGGGATCGATCCCCCAACTGCAGGCGCGTCTGGCTGAGGCCGTCGAGGCCAACGCGGCCAAGAGCGAATTCGTCTCTCGACTCAGCCATGAACTGCGCACGCCTCTCAACGCCATCCTCGGGTTCGCGCAGTTGCTGGAGATGGAAACGCTCACGGTCGAGCAGCGGGAGTACCTCTCTCAGATCCTCAGGGGCGGTCATCATCTCCTCGATCTGGTGCGCGAGGCCCTCGACTTTGCCCGCATCGACGGGGGCCGGCTGACGGTTTCGCCCGAGCCCGTGGACGTCAAGGAGGTGCTGCGCGAGTCCGCCGAATTGATCGCGCCGCCCGACGGAAGAGGCCGCGAGCACTCAGGGACCAGCGAGGAGGCGGACCGTCTTGTACGTCGAGGACAACCTCTCCAGCTTCCGCCTCGTCCAGCGTCTGCTGGCCCGGCGTCCGGCCGTCCGCCTCCTCCCGGCGATCCAGGGGCGGTTGGCCCTCGACCTGGCACGCGAGCACCGGCCCGACCTGGTCGTGCTGGATCTGCATCTGCCCGACATCCCCGGGGAGGAGGTTCTGCGGGCGCTGAAGGCGGACCCGCAGACGCGGATGATCCCGGTGGCCGTGATCAGCGCGGACGTCACGGCCGCCCACCGGGAGGCGGCGCTGGCGGCGGGCGCCGCGGCGTATCTTGCGAAGCCCTTTGAGGTCACGACCTTCCTCAGGCTCGTCGACGAGGCTCTGGGAAACGTCTAGGAAGCCTCCCTGGTGGTGCATATCCCTTTAGTGCCTCCGGAGGGCGTGCTCATGCCCCGCCGGAGCCCGAGGCCGTTCATGCGCCGTCTTTGGTTCACAAGCCTGCGCACCCGGCTGGTGGTCCTCGTCCTGCTGCCCGTGGTGCCGATGCTGGTCCTTTCGCTGTACGCGTTCGCCCAGCAGCGCGCGCAGGCCATCACGCACGGCCGGGCGGAGGCGCTCCGCCTGGCGCGCACCGCCTCCGTTGAGCAGGAGCAACTGCTGGCGGGCACCCGCGACCTGCTCCGGGCGCTGGCCCAGCATCCCCCTGTACCGGCGCGACAGACCGCCGGGTGCGCGGCACTGGTCGCCAACCTGATGAGCCCCTTCTTTGTCAACCTCGCCGTGGCGACGCCGCGAGGGGAGATCATCTGCAGCGCGGTGACCGTGCGCAGGCGCGTCAACGTATCGGGGGGGCTCGAGTTCACGCGGGCGATCGCCCTCAAGACGTTCGCGATCGGATCCTACCGGCGCGACCCCATCACTGGACGTCCCACGCTGCACGCGGCCTACCCGGTTGTGGACGGCGCCGGGCGGGTCGTGGCGGTGGCGGTGGCAGCGCTGGACTTGGGCTGGCTGGCGCATGGCGCGCGGAAGCTCCCCCTGCCGGAGGGGGCGACCGTGAGCGTGCTCGATGCCGACGGCGTCGTTCTGGCCGCGGTCCCCCCGGTGTCCGACGGCGTGGGACGGCCCACCACTGCGGTCGCGGTCCGAGAGGCGATCCTCAAGCGGCAGAGCAGCACGACGGGACAGGGCACCGGATCGGACGGCGTCACCCGGTTGATCGGCCTGGCCGCCGTGCCCAGCACGGCGGAGTCCGCCCCCGTCTATGTCAGCGTGGGGATTCCGATTAGGGTCGCCCTGGCGGAGGTGCGGCGGACGCTGCTGCAGGGCCTGGGCGCCCTCGGCGTGATCGCCGCGCTCGCCGTCCTGGGGGCGTGGGCGACCGGCAACGCCCTCATCCTCAGGCCGGTCCGAACCCTCGCGGCGGCGGTGGAGCGGCTGCGCACCGGAGATCTCACCGCACGCAGCGGGCTGGCCGGCGCCACCGAGCTGGGTCAGGTGGGCCGCGCGTTCGACGAGATGGCGGCGTCCCTCGACCGCCACTTGACCGAACGGCGGCGGGCGGAGGAGGCGCTCACCCGCTCCAACCGGGAGCTCGGCCTGATCCTGCGGGCCGCGGGGGAAGGCATCTTCGGGCTGGATCTGCGCGGGAACGCCACGTTCATCAACCCGGCCGCAGCCGCGAGGCTCGGCTGGAACGTGGAGGAATTGGTCGGACAGCCGATCCATAGCCTGATCCATCACCCCCGTGCGGACGGCACCGTCTCTGCGCACCAGGACTGCCCCATCTATGCCACCCTGACCGACGGCAGCGTGCACAGCGGGGACGACGACGTCTTCTGGCGGAAAGACGGGAGCAGCTTCCCGATCGCCTATACGAGCACCCCCATTCGTGAAGGAGGCAAGATCGCCGGGGCGGTCGTGGTCTTCAATGACATCACCGAGCGCCGACGGGCGCAGTCGGCCCGGCTCGCTCAGGAGGCGGCGGAACAGGCCACCCGCGCCAAGTCAGAGTTCATCTCCCGGATGAGCCACGAACTGCGCACGCCGCTGAACGCCGTGCTGGGCTTCGCCCAACTCCTGGAGATGGATTCTCTCTCCCCCGAGCAGCGCGAGGGGGTGCAGCACATCCTCAAGGCGGGGCGGCATCTCCTCGACCTGATCACCGAGGTCCTCGACATTGCCCGGATCGAGGCCGGCCGGCTCGCCATTTCCCCCGAAGCGGTGCCGGTGCGCGAGGTGGTCGCCGAAAGCCTGGCGCTCATCGCGCCGATGGCGGCGGCGGAGGGGATCCGCCTCGAGGACGCCGTCGCCCCGACCCGGGGAGGCTTCGTTACCGCCGACCGCCAGAGGCTGAAGCAGGTGCTGCTGAACCTCCTCTCCAACGCGGTGAAGTACAACCGGCCCGGCGGATCGGTGCACGTCGCCTCTGAAGAGACCTCCGAGGGCACCCTCCGCATCACCGTTCGAGACACCGGACCCGGCATCGACCCCGAGCGAGCGGCGCAGCTCTTCGTGCCCTTCGAGCGGTTGGGGGCCGACAGCAGGGGGATTGAGGGGACCGGGCTGGGCCTGGCCCTCTCCAAGCGTCTGGTTGAAGCGATGGGCGGGGTGCTGGGGCTCCGGGCGCCGGAGGAGGAGGGCACCATCTTCTGGGTGGAGTTCCCCCAGGCGGAACCCCTCGAGCAATTCCCTCGTGACCCGGCGGCAGCGCCGTCCACCGCACGGTCGGAGGCCGGCCGGACGATCCTCTACATCGACGACAACCTCTCCAACGTGGGGGTGATCCGCGGGCTGCTCGCCCACCGCCCGGGAGTGACGCTGCTGCCGGCGATGCAGGGCCGGATGGGGCTCGACCTGGCGCGGGAGCACCAGCCGCACCTGATCCTGCTCGATCTGCACCTGCCCGACATTCCCGGGCATGAAGTGCTGCACCGGCTGCGCGCCGATCCGGAGACGCGGCACATTCCGGTCGTCGTCATCAGCGCCGACCCGACCGGCTCCCAGGCCGAGCGCGTCCGCGCTGCGGGGGCGCAGGCCTACCTGCCAAAGCCGCTGGACATGCAGCAACTCCTCACCGTCCTGGACGAGGCGCTGGCCGCACACGGCGCTACCGCACGGGGAAGGGAGGAGGGGCAGGCGTGAGCATGCCGGCCGCCTCCCCCGAGCGACGAGGGTTCCGTCGGCTCGGCGAAGCCGTCCTCGTGATGCTGGGTATCGTGGCGGCCCTCCAGCTCGCCTCCGGCGGCGCGTTCAAGGTGCCGCACCCCCCGGCCGTGCTGTTGGGAGCCGTGGTGATTGCCGTCATGGTCGGCCGCCAGCGCAGCCGCCTCGAAGCGCGTGGGGAGGTCCGCTACCGGAACCTGTTTACGAACGTCCCGACCGCCCTGTACCAGACCACTCCGGACGGCCGGTTCCTGGCGGTCAACCCTGCCTTCTCGCACCTGCTCGGCTACGCCGGTCCCCGAGACCTGGATGCCGTCAAGGCCGATCGGTTCTACGTGGATCCAGCCGACCGGTTGCGCTGGGTCGAGAAGATCGACCGCGACGGGGGTGTCCGCGACTACGAGACCCGGATCCGGCGGAAGGACGGTGCCATCATCTGGGTGCGCGAGACCGCGCGGGCGATCAAGGATCCTCTCGGGCGGGTGCGCTACTACGACGGCAGTCTGGAAGACATCACCGAGCGGAAACGGGCGGAAGAACAGGTCCGCAAGCTCTCACTGGCCACTGAACAGAGTCCCAGCATCGTCGTCATTACCGATACGAACGAGCGCATCGAATAGGTGCCCGTGGTCATTCTCAGCGCCGACACGACCCCTGGTCAGGCCGACCGGCTGCTCGCCCTGGGCGCCCGGGACTTCCTTTCCAAGCCGGTGGATCTGAAGCGGCTGCTGGCCATTCTGAGTGAGACCCTGGCGGAACGCAGCGGGGTGCGGCCATGAGCCGGACCGACGGCGAGGCGGGAGCCCAGGCCGCCGCCCTCCCGCCGGTGTCGCGGCGCGCGGCCACCGTCCTCTACATCGAGGACAACCGCTCCAACCTGGAGCTGGTCCAGCGCATTCTGGCGCGGCGGCGGGAGGTCACGCTGCTCGTCGCGATGCAGGGTCAGCCCGGCATGGAGATGGCCGCCGCCCGTGCCCCCGATCTCATCCTGCTGGATCTGCACCTGCCGGATGTGCCAGGGGAGGAGGTGCTGCGCCGGCTGCGGGAGGCTCCCCAGACCCGCGCCATCCCCGTGGTCGTGATCAGCGCCGACGCCATCCCGGCCCAGATTGAGCGGCTGCTGGCCGCCGGCGCCCAAGCCTATCTGACCAAGCCGCTCGATGTCGCCCAGTTCCTCTCGCTCCTGGATCAGATCCTGCAGGAGCGCCGCGTCCTGTGAGGCCGCCCCCCGCGGTCCCACATGAGGAACGGGCCTCTGGCACAAGCGCCGGGGGGAATGCGAGGATGATCGACGACGGCGCCCTGAAGCGGGCGCGCATCCTGATCGTCGACGACCAGGAGGCCAACGTCCGCCTCCTCGAGCGCATCCTCCGACGGGTCGGGTACGCCAACGTGCGGGGAACCACCGATCCCCGCGACGTGCCCGGGCTGGTCGGGGACCACCCGCCGGATCTGATCCTGCTGGATCTGGTGATGCCGCACCTGGACGGACATCAGGTTATGGCACGGCTGGAAGATCATCGACAGGCGGCAGGCTACCTGCCCATCCTGGTGCTCACGGCCGACATCACGGCCGAGGCCAAGCAGCGGGCGCTCTCGGGGGGGGCCAAGGACTTCCTGACCAAACCGTTCGACGCGACGGAGGTCCTGCTGCGCATCCGCAACCTCTTGGAGGCACGGTTCCTCTACCAGCAGCTGCAGCGCCAGAATGTGGTCCTCGAAGAAAAGGTGGTCGAGCGCACCCACGATCTGGAAGAAGCTCGGATCGAGATCCTGGACCGGCTCGCCCGGGCGGCGGAGTACCGCGATGACGACACCGGACAGCACACGCAGCGGGTGGGACGGCTCTCCGCAGACGTGGCGGGCGTGCTGGGCCTTCCCGGCGCCCACATGGAGATGCTGCGGCGGGCCGCGCCGCTGCACGACGTCGGCAAGATCGGCATCCCCGACCGCATCCTCCTCAAGCCGGGCCGGTTGACGCCGCAAGAGTTCGAGGTCATGAAGACCCACACCACGATCGGCGCGGGGATCCTGGCGGGCAGCCGCGTCCCCCTGCTGCAGTTGGCCGCGGAGATCGCCCTCACGCACCACGAGCGATGGGACGGCGGAGGATTCCCGCTGGGGTTGGAGGGGAATCGGATCCTCCTGGAAGCCCGCATCGTCTCGGCGGCGGACGCCTACGACGCGATGGCCTCTGACCGGCCCTACCGCAAGGCGCTGCCCCAGGAGGACGTCTGGGAGCTCCTCTGGGGCGGGGCCGGGTCCCAGTGGGATGCGGACATCGTGGAGGCGCTGACAGTCGCCCTGGAGCGCACGACGGAGGAGGTGGTCGCCCATGGCGACGGTGCCGCAACCGGCAGGCGTCGTCAGGTCGCTGCGGACCCGCGGCGCTGACGGTCTCTCCGCCGACGGGCCGCCGGCCGGCTGGCTGCGCCGCCTGCCGCACCGGTACTGGCGCGGGCTGGTCGTCCTGGCCGCGATCTACGCCCACGTCCTGACGTTTCCGTTTCTGTACCGCATGCTCGGGGGGGACGCCCCCGCCTTTGCCGTCGTGGTGACGATCCTGGCCGGGGCGTTCTGGGGAATCAGGGGCGGACTCCTGTGCGCGGTCACCATCTCGCTGGTCGTCGTCCTGCAGCTGGACGTCCTCGAGCGTCTCTCCGGGGTCGGGGCGTTGTACCGCGAGGGCGCGCCGGGCGCGTTGACGCTGCTGATCGTCGGCGCGACCGTCGGGCGTCTCCGCGATCTCAGCGACGCCGTGCGCCGCGAGCTGGCCCGGCGGCGCGAGGCAGAGGTGGCCGCGGAGGTCGCCAACCGCGCCAAGAGCCAGTTCCTCTCCCGGATGAGCCATGAGCTGCGCACGCCGCTGAATGCCATTCTCGGCTTCGCCCAGTTGCTGGATCTCGATCCGCTCTCCCCTGAGCAGCGCGAAAGCGTGGCTCACATCCTCCGCGGGGGACAGCACCTGCTGGAGTTGGTCAACGAGGTCCTGGACATTTCCCGCATCGAGAGCGGCCACCTCACGATGGTTCTCGAAGGCGTGCCGCTCCCGCCGATGCTGCAGGAGGCGCTCGACCTCGTCCGCCCCCTCGCGGCGGAGCGCTCGGTGCGTCTCTACGAGGACGGCGGGGCGGCCGGACGCGCCGTCCAGGCCGACCGCCAGCGGCTGCGGCAGGTGCTCCTCAACCTGCTTTCCAACGCGGTCAAGTACAACCGCGCCGGCGGGACGGTGACAATCTCCTGCCAGGAACTTTCTCCTGGGCACCTCCGCCTCAGCGTGCGCGACACCGGCCGCGGTATCCCGGCGGACCAACTGGATCAGGTCTTCGTGCCCTTCGCCCGTCCCGGCACGGCGAACTCCGGCGTGGAAGGAGTCGGCATCGGGCTGGCCCTCTCCCGCGCCTTGGTCAGGTTGATGAGAGGAGAGATCGGCGTCTCGAGCCTGGTCGACCAGGGCACGACCTTCTGGGTCGATCTTCCCGCAGCGGAAGCCTCGGCGGGTGCGCCGCTGCAGGACCAGGCGGCGCGCCAGAGCGCTGCGGCGGCCGATGCACCGTACCTCGTCCTCTACATTGGCGAGAACCTGGCCGACCTCGACTTGCTCCGGCACGTCGTGAACAGCCGTCTCCAGGTGAGGCTGCTCACGGCCCGACAGGCAGCGCGCGGCCTGGAGCAGACCCGGCAGCATCGGCCCGATCTCATCCTGCTCGACACGGAGCTGGGGGACCTGACCGCGGAGGAGGTGCTGCACCGCCTGGCGGGCGATCCGGAGACCCGGGCCATTCCCGTGGTGATCATCACCGCGGAGGGGGCCTCCGGCCAGGTGGACCGGTTGATCGCGCTAGGCGCGCAGGGGCACCTGGCCAAGCCCATCAATGTGCGGCATCTGCTTCGGACCCTCGAGGGTCTGCCCCGCTCTCGCGATGGTCGGAGGGAGGAGGTGAGCAAGCATGACGTTGGCACCGGAGCTTCGGACGGGGAACCCACCACGTATCCTGGCCGTTGACGATCAGCCCGCCAACCTCACGCTGGTGCGGAGAATTCTCACCCCGGCCGGATTCGAGGTGCGCGAGGCGCGCTCCGGGGCGGAGGCGCTGGCCTCGGCCCGGGAGCAGCCGCCGGACCTCATTCTGCTGGACATGCACCTGCCGGACATGCACGGGCTGGAAGTGCTGCGCCGGCTGCGCGAGAGCGCCTGGGGCGCCGGCCTGACGGTGGTGGCGATGAGCGCGCTGTCCAGCCCTGAGGACGAGCGCGTCTGGCTCCGGGCCGGATGCATCGGGGCGATCGAGAAGCCGATCACGGTAGCCACGTTCGTAGAAACCGTGTCAGGTTACCTCGGTGGGCAGGCGATCCCCGGCGATCCCGGCGGCCCGATGCCCGCTCCACGTGGAACGGTCGGCCTCCCCCGAGACGGTGGCGCCCGCGATCGGCTGGGGGAGATTCTCGTCGCCCACGACCTGGCCACAGAGGAACAACTCGCGCGCGCGGTAGCGCTGCAGCGGACAAGCGGTAAGCGCCTCGGCCAGATCCTGGTCGAGCAGGGCGCGGTCAGCGAGGACGACATCGCCTGGGCCCTCAGCAGCCAGCTCGGTTATCCCTATGTCTTCCTTACCCCCGACATCATCGACGACGGCGCGGCGCGGACCCTCCCGGGCGAGTTTCTGCGGCAGCGGCGCGTCCTCCCCATTCTGCGCTTCGGCGACGAGATGACGCTGGCCATGGCCGATCCCACGGACCAGAAGACGATCGACGAAGTCGCGAGCCGCACTCACTTGGGGGTCAAGCGCGCCCTCGCCCTCGGCTCCAACATCGAAGCGATGCTCGACCGTCTCTTTTCGAGCGGGCTCGGGCCTGCCGCGCCGGAGGCGGAGGTCACGGCCGAGGCTCAATACCTCCAGTTTCACCTCGTCCAAGGGTTGCAGCAGGAGGCGTCGGAGATACACCTCGATCCGGCCGGCGAGGGCCAGGCGCGGGTGCGCTACCGGCTGTGGGGTGATCTCGTGGATCGGGCCGCCCTGCCGGGAGAATTGCACGCCGCGCTCCTGCGGCATCTGCGCCGGATCACGGGAGCGGGGGAGGGAGCCGCCGCCACCGCCGGGGCCGCAGTGATGGTGGGCGGGTCGGAGATCTATCTGGTGGCGGCGTTTCTCCCCACCACAGCCGGGCCCGCGGCGACGGTCACCCTGCATCCCCGCCGGAGCGATGTGCCGTCCCTGGTCCCCCTGGGGGTGCCGGAGAAGACGATCGCGGTGATGCGGAGGGTGCTGGAGGCCGCTCGTGGCGTCGTCCTCGTGGGCTGCGCCGATCCGTTCCTTCGGTCGACGGTGCTGCACGCGCTGCTGCCGGCGCCCCCGCGCGGCAAGATCTGGGCCCTCGAGACACTGCCGGTCTACCGCCGTCCGACCCTCAGCCAGATGACGCTCGGCGGGGCGGGGGAGGCCGCCGCCCACCTCCGGATGGCCGCGGCGGCCGGGGCAGACCTCATCGTGGTCGACGACGCGTCGCCTCGGGACGCGCTGGCCGCCGCGTCCGAGGTCGGGGGGGCCCGGCTGGTGCTGGCGGGCCACCCTCAGGACGACGCGCCTGGGCTGCTCGGTCTGCTCGTGGAGGCCGCGGGCGCGGCGTGGGCGGCCTCGGGGCTGCGCGCGGTGCTGACGGCCCGGCCCATCCGGCTGCTCTGCCCCTCATGCAAGGATGCAGCGACCGGGGAGGGCACGGAAGCAGCGACCGGGGAGGGTAAAGAAGCGGCGACCGGGCCGCGCACCTTCGTCCCCCGTGGATGCGAGTCGTGCGGGTTCACCGGGTTCCGCGGCCGGCGGCTGCTCACCTCCCTCTGGCTCGCCGATGACGACGCCCGCCTCCTCCTGCGGGGCAGCCGCGCCAACGACGTCTACGGCGGGCTGGCCCGCGGCGCTGCGGAGTCCTTCCACGAACAGGGGCGGGCCCTGGTGGAAGACGGCCTCACTTCTGTCGCGGAACTCACCCGTGCGCTCGGAGATCCGGCATGGACATAACCGATCTCCTCGTCCTGACGAAGGAGCGGGGGGCCTCCGACCTGCACCTCACCGCCGGCGCTCCACCCACGCTGCGCATTCACGGAAAACTGGTTCGCCTCGACGGGGGGACATTAGGGCGGGAAGAGATCCACGCCATGCTCTACGACATCCTCACCGATCAGCAGAAGGCGCGCTTCGAGGCCACGCACGATCTCGATCTCTCGCTGGAACTGGCCTCGGTCGGCCGGTTTCGCGTCAACGCGTTCATGCAGCGGCTGGGGGAGGGGATGGTCATGCGGCTGATCCCTGCCACCATCAGCACGCTCGATCAGCTGGGCATGCCGCCGGTGCTGAAGGACCTGGCGCTGCGTGGGCGCGGGCTGGTTCTGATCACCGGTCCCACCGGTTCGGGCAAGTCCACCACCCTGGCGGCGATGGTGCACCACCGCAATGAGGCGCAGGAAGATCACATCATCACCATTGAGGATCCGATCGAGTTTGTGCACGCTCCGCGCAAGTGCAACATCAACCAGCGCGAGGTCGGCCCGCACACCGACTCCTTCGCGGCCGCTCTGCGCAGCGCGCTGCGCGAAGATCCGGACGTCATCCTGGTGGGCGAGATGCGCGACCTGGAGACGATCGCCCTCGCCCTGACGGCTGCCGAGACGGGGCACCTGGTCCTGGCCACGCTGCACACCAACAGCGCCGCCCAAAGCGTCACCCGCATCGTGGACGCGTTCCCCGCCCACCAGCAGGAGCAGATCCGCACGCAGCTGGCGGAGGCCGTCCTCGGCGTGGTCGCCCAAACCCTGATCCCCACCGCGGACGGGCAGGGGCGCGTCGCCGCGGTGGAGGTGATGGTCGCCACCCCCGCCGTGCGCAACATGATCCGGGAGAACAAGACGCACCAGTTGCCGTCGGCGATCCAGACCGGCGCTCGCGACGGGATGCAGAGCCTGGACCAGCACCTCAAGACCCTGGTGAAACTGCGGAAGATCAATCAGGACGAGGCGATCAAGCGGGCGGAGCACCCGGACGCCCTTCTCCAGGAGCGCGGGGCGACGGCGGGGATGGAGGTCCTGGGCCCCGTCCCCCGCCGGTCGTGACTCCCCTCGACGACCTGCTCCACCACATGAAGGCGTATGACGCCTCCGACCTCTACCTGAAGAGCGGAGTCCCGCCCGTGCTGCGGGTGGCGGGCCGGCTGGTGCCGGCTGGAGAATCGCCGCTGAGTGACGAGACGATCCTCCGCCTGGCGGAGGAAATGATGGCAGAGCGCCACCGCGCCGAATTCGCGGCGCGCCAGCGCGCCGACGTCGCCTATACCTCTCCCACGCTGGGGCGGTTCCGGGCCAACGTGTACGTCCAGCGCGGCTCGCCGGCGGTCGTGATCCGCCGGGTGCGCAGCCAGATTCCCTCATTCGACGAACTGTGCCTTCCCTCCGTGGTGGCCGAGCTGGCGCTGGCTCCCCGCGGCCTGGTGTTGGTGACCGGACAGACCGGGGCGGGGAAATCCACGACGCTGGCCGCCATGATCGCCCACCGCAGCCGCCAACGCCCCGGGCACATCGTCACGATCGAGGACCCCATCGAGTTCGTGCACGCCGACGCCGCCAGCCTGGTCAGCCAGCGCGAAATCGGCACCGACTGCGAGTCCTACAGCCTGGCCCTCCGCGACGCCCTGCGCCAAGCGCCGGACGTCATCCTCATCGGGGAGATCCGCGACGAAGAGTCGGCCACCGCCGCCGTCCACTTCGCCGAAACCGGCCACCTGGTCCTTTCCACTCTGCACTCGACCAACGCCAGCCAGACCCTGGAACGGCTGCTGCACTTCTTTCCCCCCACCGCCCACGCCGGAGTGGCGCTGCAGCTCTCCCTCAACCTCATCGGGCTGATCTCGCAGCGCCTGCTGCCCCTGGCCGACGGGCCGGGGCAGATCGTCGCCGTGGAGGTCATGCTCTCGACCCCGCGTATCCGGGAACTCCTCCGCGCGACGGACCTGGCGGGGATCCGGACCGTCATGCAGTCGCCGGCCGGCATCCAGGAAGGGATGCAGACCTTCGACTACGCGATCTACCAGCTGATCAGGCAGGGGAAGGTGGAGGTCGAAGCGGCGATGTCCGCCGCCGACAGTCCCAACGATCTCCGCCTCCGGTTGAAAGGCTTGCGGTAGCCCTTTCTCGAATCGCGCAGGGGTCTTCCCCACCTCGCCGAAGTGAGCCGCTTGGTCCAGATTCGCCGGGTGGTCCGCGGATGCTGAAGTTCTTCTGGGTTCTGCGCCCAGGATCTCACATGACGCCGGGTCTCTTCCCGCTCCTGCTCAGGACGCTGCTTGTCGCGGTCATCGCATTGAGCCTGATCCTTCACCCGGTTCCGGCCGCGGCCGATGAGCCCGGATGGTACGAGAAATATATGCTCCGCGTCGTCTGCGCCCAGAATCAGTGCGTGAAGAGCCCGGCGGCGGACCTTCCCCCGTCTCTGCTCCAGACCGTCGAAAGTGCCTGGCTGCCCGTCGTCAACGCTTCGCGGATTTCGCCGGGGGATCGACCTCAACTCTTCTACACCGTGAAGGGGGGTGTGAACGCCTGGGCGCTCAAGCACTACTGGGGGCTCGACGTGACTCTTCTGAGCCTCGGCCTATCCCGAGATGAATTGGCCTTCGTCGCGGCTCATGAGATGGCGCACATCGAACTCGGGCATTATCAGAGGAAAATCGACCAAATCGCGTCCATCTATGTCATCGCCTTTCTCGCCATCCTCCTCAGTGGAGGGAATTACAACCCTCTGAATGACCCATTCTTCCGACTGGCGGTGGACCTCACGCTGGCTGCCTACAGTCGAGAGCACGAGAGCGACGCCGACCTCCACGGGCTGCGTCTGATGCATTCGGCCGGTTTCGATCCACGGGCAGCCCCCGCGGCCCTGCTCAAAATCAAACCGTTCGGTGCCGCCGGCCGTGGGGATCTTTTTGATTCCCATCCATCCATTGACCAGCGAGTGGCGCGGTTGGAGACCGAAGTGGCTTCGCTTCCGTTGCCCGTCGGGCAGGTGACGGCTGCTCCGCCCGCCCCCCCCGTGTCCACCCCCGCGGTTGCGGCGCCACCTTCGCCCAGTACACCATCTCGGCCGAATGCTCCTCAGCTGCCACCAACACCTCGCGCTGCGCTTCCATCACCCGGGCCGGTGGGGTCCCCCAGGCCCAGCGCGGACCCCGGAGTTATCGTGGTGCGCGAGATCGCACAGCAGAAGGGGTGGAGTGCCATCGTGAGGGTAGGCGGAGTGGAAGTCTTTCGGCTGCAAACGGCCTATGAAGGAAAAGATCCATTTCAGCGGGCGGACCTCGCCGCGGCGAAGCTGAACGCACTCCTGGGGAAAGGCCTGAAACCTCAGGAAGTAAAGAATGTGGTGAAGCGGGGCCGGGATGTCATCGTGGCGCGAGACGAAGTGATCCTCACGATTGACCCGTTTACCGCGAGGCTCAACAGGACGAACACGCGCACTCTGGCTTCTCGCTGGGCAAAGAGCCTCCGAATAGGGCTGGGCTGGCTTCAGAATAGGTAGGTTGGTCGAGAGCAGGTATGGTCACGGTCGCTGTTCGGCATTGTTCAGGATCGCCTTGATCGAGCGGAGATGGAGTCCGGACAACTCAGCGAGCTTCTTGCGCGGGATTGTCCTCAGGATCTGCTTGACTCTCCCACTGCTCTTGCCGATCGAGGTGGTGCGCATACGATGCAATGGCTGGGGTCAGCCCGGCCTGCACTTCTTCGAGGTCGTGGGATCCTTTGCCTAGATAGCTCGCTACGCAACTCTGCCTCCTCAGATAGTGGTATCCGATCCGGCGGACCGGGCTCGGTGCGATGGAACCTTCCAAACGCGCGGTAGACGTCAATGCTGCTAGCGACCACTACTCGGCTGGCGATCCCTTGAAAGGTTTGCATGAACACTCGGCCGTGATGTTTGGTGAAAGCGATCATGTCGACCACTACATCCGGGCGAAGCTGCTCGAACTGCTTCCGATGCTGTGCCAACTCATCCCGGTCACCCAGGATGCGATCCACCTGTTTTGGGAGACGGACACGACTCTGTCCACGGTGAAACACCGTGATCCGATGCCCGTCCCGTATCAGATGATCAACCAGGTGCGGGCCGATGAAACCAGTTCCACCGATGATAAGAATCTGCACGGTCTGAAACGCTACATAGAGAGGCAGTGCCGGCTAACGTCTCGCATCACCCGCCGCCCGCGAAAAGCATCCAGCCTGAACGCGAGGAAGCACCTTGAGAAGCACGCGATCGGACGGTCGGGTGCATGCGGTTGTTAGCCCGCTCCTTAGCCGTTCATTGGCTCGATAGGTTTGCGAGATCGGACGTTGGGTCCTTGCGGCGAATCTTCAATTTCATAGCCCAGTTTACGAATCTGCTCGCGCAGCGCGTCTGCATCATTCCAACGTCTCTCGTTACGTGCCCGCTGACGGAGCTCGACAAGCGCCATGATTTCGTCCGGCATGACTTCGCCGGTTGGCTGCCATGCGGCCAAGCGGAATCCAAAAATCCGATCGAACTCTAGCAGCGTCGCCCTCTTGGCGGAGGCAGGCAAGCCACTCTTGACCAGGTCCCAAGTCAACGCCAATGCACGCGGCATGTTCAAGTCATCATTGATCTGTTCGGTGAACCCATCCAGGTATCCGTCGTCGGGCGTGCCGAGCGCACCCCATTCGTAAGCCGCCATGCGCAGACGGTTGAGCGCCGTCCCCGCACCATCGAGACTCTCCCAGGTAAAGTTCAGCTTGGAACGGTAATGTGCGCTCAGGCAAAAGAAGCGCCACACGAGCGGGTCATAGCCTCGATCGATCAACGTCTGCAGGCGCAGAAAGTTGCCCGCTGATTTACTCATCCGACTTTCATCTATCCGCAAAAAGTAGCCGTGCATCCAAAAATTGGCCAAGTGCGTGCCGTAGCACGCCTGCGTCTGCGCGATCTCGTTCGGGTGGTGAACCATGATGTGATCTTCGCCGCCGCAGTGAATGTCAAAGAGAGGGCCGAGGTACTTGGCTGCCATGGCGGAGCACTCGATGTGCCAGCCGGGGAAGCCGACGCCCCAGGGGCTGTCCCATTCCATCTGCCGCTTCTCGCTAGGCGGGCTAAACTTCCACAGCGCAAAGTCAGTCGTGTTGCGTTTTTGGGCCATGCCCACGCGCGCCCCAGCCTGTAAGCCTTCGACCTCCAGCCGCGCGAGGTACCCGTACTCAGGCAGCTTGGATGTATCAAAGTAAATTCCATCTGAGGTGCGGTAAGTGTAGCCTTTCGCCTCGATACACTTGATCAATTCCACCTGCTCCGGGA
Source organism: bacterium (assembly GCA_050695215.1). GTDB lineage: Bacteria > Sysuimicrobiota > Sysuimicrobiia > Sysuimicrobiales > Humicultoraceae > JACQGZ01. The sequence continues at coordinate 1,088 of JBOGSD010000014.1, read as the reverse complement.
TGTGGTCGGTCGCCCGGCACCAGATGTGCGGCTCGATGATATTCAGGCGCTGCAGGTCTTTCTTGAACTCCTGCGTGTATATCTCGCCGATCTCCCAAGCCGATTTGCCCGTGCGCCGCGAACCTTTCTCCATCCGGTCCTCGCCTGTGTCGGCATCCGAGAGGAGGTGCCCCACATCGGTGATGTTCATGACGTGGTTGACCCGATAGCCGTTGAACTCGAGCACACGACGCAGGATGTCTACAAAGAGGTACGTCCGCAGGTTGCCGATGTGGGCGTAATCGTAAACGGTCGGCCCACAGGAGTAGATACCGACTTCCGGCGGCCGCAGTGGATCGAAATCGCGCAAGCTGCGTGTGTATGTGTCGAATAGCCGCAGTTTCATAGAATCAACTCGGCTTTGAGCGGGCTAACGGACCGGAGCTAAGCTGCGTTGCCCCGAAGCAACTTCCCGTGTCAAAGATCTCTCGCGGGGCAACGTCAGCTTGAGCGACTTGTTAGCCACCGCCAATCATAAATGTTGGTAATCGACTCTGTTTGGATAAAGCAAGCAAACAGGACTGTTCCTGATTCGGCTCCATCTTTCGCCTTGACGTCGTCTGGCAGAATCAAGCCAGCTTTCGTGGTTCAGCAAAACGTTGAAAAGAACTTGCACTTCCTTCTGTTTGAAAATGCCAGCATCCCAGAAGGCACCGCGCCTGTTGAACCTCCGCGCGTCGCGATTCTTGTAGCCTGCAAGCCTTCGAAAGAACACATTTAGATCGTAATCGTCATAGTTGGGAGCTAGTCCAAGATGAAATCGTGCTGCGCCTCCATATAAGACAATGGAATCCACGGCTAATGATTCATAGAGACCTTTTGCTTGAAGTTGACTAATCGCGAAAGCATGAACGAATGCAGCAAGATCCTGAAGAGTTTGATCATCAAGAGGCATCCAGACAGCTCCTGTGATGGCGCTGGCTAACGGTTCGCGGTTGAACTGCGGGCGCCTGGTCCGCTCCTACACAAACCCCTCTTCCTTAGCCGCGCGACGGCACCTGCCGGAGGCCGGTCGACTGGCCATTCACGCGCCCGGCAGTTCCAACCGC